>NZ_JBHTDD010000003.1:0-303607 GCF_042666615.1 Plantactinospora sp. GCM10030261 | reverse complement strand
GGGCGGGGGGTGGGGAGGGTGGGGTCAGTAGGGCTCGGGGATGTTCAGGGGGAGGCAGCGCTGGGTGCCGGCGGTGGGTTGGTAGCAGGCGGACGCCTGGAGGTTGTAACGGTGGTCGAACCGGGAGAAGTTCGCCGAGCCGCCGTTGACGCAGGTGCTGCCGCTGGTCACCGTGCTGCCGGTGACGCTGGCGCTGGCACAGCCGAGGGTGGTCGCCGTCTTCGTCACCGTGTTCAGCGACGAACGCTGATCGAACGACTGGTGCGAGCCGTAACCGACCAGCCGCACCCCCGGCCGGGTCACCGCGAACTGGAACGACGTGGCGGTGTAGTACGACCAACTGGCGCCGGTGCCAACCGTACGCAGCTCGGAATCCGAGGCCGAGCTGGGGATGTAGAGATAGAAGCCCTTGTCGTAGTCGCTGGTACCCGAGATCATCCGGTACACGATCACCAGCAGACCGGCGTTGTAGGCCGCGTTGACGTACGTCTGGGAGGTGCCGCTCCCGCAGGTGGTCCGGTCCACCGTGTAGCCGATGCCGTACGCGTAGATGAGCACCCGGGCACAGCGACCGTCCGCCGCGGTGTCCTCGATGGTGCCGAGGGTGCTACCGGACCCGGAGTAGTCGGTGGCGTACCCGGTCAGCCGGACGCCGGGCAGCGTTCCGGCGTACTGGAAGGCGTTGGGGTGATAGTAGTCCCAGGAGCCGGACCAGCCGGAGCCGGACGGCAGCGCCTGGGCGGCCGAGGCCGGCACCAGGACGGCGAGCAGGGCGGTGACCAGGGCCGCGGCCAGCGTCGCGCTGGTCCGCCGCCATCGACGGGACATCATCCTCATGGGGTCTCCGATCTCGCGACGCGCGGCACCCATGCCGCGCGGGCACCGTCAGGGTGCTCCCGCGAACCACCGGCCTCAGTCCCGAAATCGACACCGTCAACATTCGGCCCCAACCATCGCCAGGCAAGACGCGGTTTCCTCTGTCGAAGGGGGTGCGCATGACCGAACAGGCCGACGGGACCGGGACGTTCCACGACTTCGTGGTGCACCGGTCGGCCGCACTGTCCCGGACGGCGTACCTGCTCACCGGCGACCACCATCTCGCCGAGGACCTGCTACAGAGTGCGCTGGCCCGGACGTACCGGCACTGGCGCCGGATCCGGGCCGGCGACCCTGCGGCGTATGTCCGGCGGGTCATGTACCACCAGCACATCTCCTGGTGGCGGCGACGACGGTTGGCCGAGCGGCTCCAGCCGGAGCCGGTGGACCGGGCCGGCGAGGACAGCAGCGAGGCGATCGCCCTGCGGCTGAGCGTCACCGCGGCACTCCGCCAGCTCACCCCGCGCCAGCGCGCCGTCGTGGTACTGCGGTTCTACGAGGACCTGACCGAGGCGCAGGTCGCCGAGGTTCTGGGCTGCTCGGTGGGGACGGTGAAGCGGCACGGCCACGACGCGTTGTCCCGGCTGCGGACGGTCGCCCCCGGCCTGGTGGAACGGACGCAGAGGAGTATCCGATGACCGAACGTCTCCGCGAGGTCCTCCGGCGAACCGCCGAGGACGTGCCCACCTACCCGGTGTACGAGCGTGCGCTGGCCACCGCGCGACGGACGAGGCGCCGGTTGACGGCGGCCAGCCTCGCGGCGGTGGCCGGTCTCGCGCTACTCGGAACGACGCTTCCCGCGATCCGGCCGGCGTCGATTGATCCGGCCGCCGCGTCGGAGGCGGCCCTGCCCGACCGGATCGGCCCGCCGGCCCTGGGCTCGCTGCACGCCACCGACCGCCCCCGACTCGGGCCGGCATCGGTCATCTTCAGCGGTACGCATCCTCGCCTGCGCTTCCTCAGCTTGCTTGACAACGCGGACTTCGGGGTGGTCGGCGCCACAAGCGACCGCTACCGCCTGTCGGGCGCCAACGTTCCCGAACCGGTCGCCGGCGAAGGGGTGATCCTGTCCCCGGACGGCCGCTGGATCGCGAGCCCCGGCCACGGCGAGGGAATCGAACTCGTCGACCTGGACACCGGCCGCACCCGGGCGCTGGACAGCGGGGTCGCCGGCAGCGTCGGTGCCTCTCCCCTCGGCTGGGCTCCCGACGGCGCCCGGCTCGTGGTGCTTGCCACGGTGCCGGTCGACGCGGCCCGCAGCGGCTTCCGTGACGCGCTCAGCCTGGTGTCACCGGACGGCGGCCAACCCGTACGGCTGGCCGTGGACGTCCCGTCGCGGGCTCTTGACATCTCGGCGGCCTTCGCGCCGGACGGTGGCCGGCTCGCCGTCCAGGTTGGGGAAACGGTCACTATCACCGATGTCGACGGCGCCCGGCTCGCCTCGTTCCGGCTGCCGGCCGAAACCGCCCTCGCCGGCAAGGGGGCCTGGACGGCGGACGGGTCGGCGTTGACGGCCGTGTCGCGGCGGCCCGGCACCACCACCTGGGGCCTGCGCCGGATCGACCCGGCAGCCGGCCGGGACCAGGGACCGCTTCCATTGCCCGAGGTGTCCGACGTGACTACCATCCGGTTGCTCGGCTGGCGGCCGGATGGCGCGGCGGTCGTGGTCGCCTACCAGCCCGAGCCGGCCAGTGGGGAGCGGTTCGACGCGCCAATGGCCATGGACGACCGCACCTGGTACGGCAACGTGCGTACCGTCCGGGTGGTGGCGCTGGCGTCGGGGGCCGCCGCGCCGGCCACCCTACTGACCGCTCCGGAGCAGGTCCAGGCCATCGACGTGGCGGACGCCGTGATCCGCGGAGGTCGGGTCCGGGTGGCCGATCCGCCGAGCGGCGTCGGCGGCCGGTTCTGGTGGTGGGTCGGCGTCGGGTCCCTTGTCGCGTCCCTCGTGCTGGCACGGAGGATGCGGGAGGACCACTGGATCCGTCGGGCGCGCGGCAGCCGGTGATCCGGCTCGGCCCGCGTCAGACCACGTCCAGGTTGCCCATCATCACCATGTCCTCGTGCTCCAGGTTGTGGCAGTGGAAGACGTACCGTCCGGTGTGGCCGGTGAATCGGGCGGCCACCTCGACCACCTCGCCCCGGCGCAGGTCGACGGTGTCCTTCCAGCCGGCGTCCGACGCCCTGGGCGCCCGCCCCTGACGCCGGAGCACCTGGAAGTGGGCCAGGTGCAGGTGCACCGGGTGGTGCACGTCGGAAGTCAGCTTCCAGATCTCGGTGGAGCCGAGCCGAGCGGTGGCGTCCGCCCGGTCGGGGTCGAACGGCTTACCGTTGATGGTCCAGATCTGTTGCCGGTTCGCCACCCCCTGGGAGAACAGGAAGCTGCGGGTGCCGGCCGCCGACGATCCGTCGATCGGTTCCACCTCGGCCAGCTTCGCGGGCACCGTGCTGGCGTCGGTCTCCCGGCGGGTGACCCGGAACCGCATGATCCGGCCGGTCGGGCCGTCGTCGAGGCCGTTGGCCAGCGTCACCTCGGTCCCGATCGGGTACGTCGAGAAGTCGATGACGACGTCGAACCGTTCGGCCTGGGCGATCTCGATCTCCTGGTGGCCGATCGGCGCGCCGAGCAGACCGAGGTCGCTGCCGACCTGGACGAAGGACGGGCCCTCGCCGGGCGCCGGGTCGAGGCGCAGCTTGTACCGCCGGGCGTTGGAGGCGTTGAGCACCCGGAACCGGTACCGGGTGTTGCTCACCTCGAGGTACGGCCACGGCGCCCCGTTGACCAGGATCGTGTCACCGAGCACACCGTTCATGTACGTGCCGGTGACGCCCGGCTCGCCGGCCAGCGACGGGTCGACCGCCGGATAACGCAGCGAACCGTCCTCGTTGAAGGAGCGGTCACAGATCATCAGCGGGATGTCCTTGTCGCCCTTCGGCAGCGGCAGGTCGTCCTCGATGTCGTCGTGCAGCAGGTGGAAACCGGCCAGACCCCGCCACACCTGCGGGCCGGTGAAGTCCATCCGATGATCGTGGTACCACAGGGTCGCGGCCGGCTGGTCCAGCGGATAGACGTAGTCCTTGGTGCCCTGGCTCACCCGGCCGACGTGTCCGGCCTGGCCGCCGCCGTGCCCGGAGTGGCCGGTGCCGCCCGACCAGCCGCCGGTCGGCAGCAGGTAGTCGATCGGGTAGCCGTCGTGTTCGGCGGGGTTCCGGCCGCCGTGCAGGTGGACCACGACCGGGACGGGTAGCTCGTTGCGGTGCCGCACCACCGTCCGCCGGCCGCTGCGGCTGGCGATGGTGGGTCCGGGGAACGTGCCGTTGTAACCCCAGATCTCGGTACGGTGCCCGGGGATGATCTCCACGGTCGCCCGCCGTTGGGTGATGTCGTAGTAGTCGGTGGTGCCGTCCGTGCGGGTCGGCTTGAGCACGGCCGGCACCGGCAGCGGTACGCCGAACGGGTCGGGCAGTTTCAGGTCGCTCTTGAGCAGGGCCCCGGTGCTGGAGCCGGCCAGGTCACCGATGTTGCCAAGGTTTCCGGGGAGGCTGTCGCAGGCGGCGAGCGGGCCGGCGAGCGCGGCTCCGCCGGCGACTCGCAGCAGGTCCCGGCGGGTCAGGCGCATCACGGACTCCTTGGCGGGGGGAACCGGAAATCACCTGAGACGTTACCGCTCTACATGTAGAGCGGCTACTTATGTGGCGCGGCTAACGCCCGCCGGGGACCGCGTTCGGGCGGACGCCGTCGGGGGTCGCGGTGGCTAACGTCCGCCGAGGACCGCGTCGAACCGCTCCTCGGCGAGGTCGAGCTGCTCGAAGATGTGCCGCTTCACCGGCTCGGCGAGCGGCGTGTCCGGCCGGGCGATCAGCTCCCGGAGCACCGGCACCAGCGGCCGGTACTTGGCGGCCAACGTCGGCACCTTCGGCCCCACCGTGTGGATGAGGCCGACCCCGTTGTCGGTGAAGTCGGAGATCTTGATGACCCGGGCCCACGGTTCCCGGTCGAGGCTCGCGGCGACGTGCTCCCGGTACTGCGCGTGCCGGTCGCGGTCCGGGTCGTACTCCGGATTGGTGACCGCGGCGACCAGCCGGGCGACCCGCGCACCGAACCGGTCGGCCAGCACCGCCAGCGCCGCGGCCCCGACCGAGACCGCGCCACCGCCGGAAGCCGCGCCACCGCCGGAAGCCGGGCGGCCACCCGAGGCCGCGCCACCGCCCGACACCGGTCCGCCCAGCGCGGCCAGCTCTGCGGGATGGTCCTCCACCGCGTCGTGCAGCAGACCGGCCACGATCACGTCGACGTTCCGGACCTCGTAGTGGTGCATCATTCGGATCGCCACCCGCAGCAGGTGGTTCAGGTACGGCTCACGAACCCGCCGATCCTCGGCGTGCAACTCGGCCGCGAGGTCCAGCGCGGCGGTCAACCGCCGGCGGTCCGCCTCGTCGAATGATCCGATCTCCAACCGGAACCGTTCCAGCAGTCCCGGCTCGCCGTGGATCTCGGTGATCGCGTGCATCGGCATGCTGGCCAGGTGCGCGGGAATTTCCACCCGTCACTTATAGCCCATCCGGCTCCTTTCGGTGGGCCGCCCGGGAGCGTGCCCGACACAGGTCCGGCGGCTCGCGCCATTCGTCCGGTCGATGAACGGGACGCCGCACCGCGCGCACCGCTTGATCCGCCCCCACCCCCCGGCGGCGACCAGCACCGCCACGGCGGTCGTGGCGGCGGCGTGCGGATCGCTGCCAGCCACCGCCACCCGCCACCGACCGTCCCGGCCGGTCAGTTGCGGAACCGCACCGGTGCTCCGCAGCGCCTGGTTGAGTAGCCGGGACGCGCTCCGCTCGTCCGGCAGCCGGGCACACAGTTCGGTCAACGTCTCGGACAGCACGGTCTCGGCCAGCAGCAGCCCGGGGTCGAGCATCCGGTACGGCGGCACGACCCCGCGCCACAGGTCGCTACTCGTCGGCAATGAGCACGCCCATCGACCGGGCGGTGCCGGCGACCTGCTTCATCGCTGCCGTCACGTCGTCGGTGTTCAGGTCCGGCAGCTTGCGCAGTGCCACCTCGCGCAGCTGCGCCTGGGACATCTTGGCCACCGACTGGCTGCCCGGCGCGCCGGCCCCCTTCGCCAGACCCAGCACCCGACGGATCAGGTACGCCGTCGGCGGCGTCCGGTATTCCAGCGCGTACGTCCGGTCCTCGAAGACCGTGACGACGACCGGCACGATCTCGCCCCGGTTCGCGGCGGTCGCCTGGTCGTAGTCGAGCTTGACCTGCCGCATGTTGATGCCGGTGGGGCCGAGCATCTTGCCGACATCGACCATCGCGGCGTTGCCCGCCTCGAGTTCCAGCTTGATCCGGCGGGTCACTTTCTTCTTCGCGGTTGCCATGGCGGTGACGCTAGGAACTGCCGTAACGGGAGGGTCAAGCGCGCGTGGCGCGGCCCGCATGGAAAGGCCACGGCCCGCACGGAAGGCCACGGCCCGCGCGAAAGCCGCGGCCCGCGCGGAAATCGGGTAGGCCCGACGGTCGGTCTTCCCCTATTCTCGATACCGGTTCGAGAGCGTCGGCGAACGTGCCGACGCCGTTGCGCCGTCATCGGGGAGGGGAGCCGGCCGTGTCGTACCGCACCGCTGTGGTTATCCCCTCGTCCCGGTACGAGGTGATTCTGGTGTCTGGGTCGGCACCGGTGCCAGCCGCGCGCCTGGCACTGGTCGACCGCGACGGTTCCTGACCGGTCCGTCGCGGTAATCGCGCCGTCCACCGTCGCGACATCCGAAGGGCCATCGACCGTGCGTACCGACCGTCATCGTTCCCTGTCCGCCCTGACCGGCGTCCGCAACCTGGGCATCCTCGCCCACGTCGACGCGGGCAAGACCACCGTCACCGAACGGATCCTGTACGCCACCGGCACCACCTACAAGCGGGGCGAGGTGCACAACGGGGACACCGTCACCGACTTCGACTCGCAGGAGCGGGACCGGGGCATCACCATCTTCGCCGCCGCGGTGAGCTGCACCTGGCGGGATCACCGGATCAACCTGATCGACACGCCGGGCCACGTCGACTTCTCCGCCGAGGTGGACCGCTCGCTGCGGGTGCTCGACGGTGCCGTCGTCGTGTTCGACGGGGTGGCCGGCGTCGAGCCGCAGACCGAGTCGGTGTGGCGGCAGGCCGACCGGTACGGCGTACCGCGGATCGCGTTCGTCAACAAGCTGGACCGGGCCGGTGCCGACCTGGCTGCCGCGGTGGCCGCCATCCGGGAGCGGCTGGGGGTGGTGCCGCTTGTGGTGCAGGTGCCGATCGGCCGGGAGGACGGGTTCACCGGGGTCGTCGACCTGGTCCGGCAGCGGTCGCTGGTGTGGGTCGACGGCCGGGAGACCTTCGCCGAGGAGCCGGTGCCGGACGACCTGCGGCACGATGTCGACCGGTGTCGCCGGCAACTCGACGAGGCGGTGGCCGAGCTGCACCCGGCCGCGTTGGAGGAGTACTGCGCGTCCGGGACGGTCGGCACTCCGACGCTTGTCGCCGCGCTGCGGGACATCACCCGTACCGGTGCCGGCGTGGTCGTGCTGTGCGGCTCGGCGTACCGGAACCGGGGCGTCGAACCGCTACTGGACGCGGTGGTCGACTACCTGCCGTCGCCGCTGGACGTGCCGCCGGTGCGCGGCGTGGCCGACGGCCGCCCGACCAACGGCGTGGCCGACGGCCGCCCGACCGATGGCGGGGTCGACGGCCGGACCGACGGCGTGGTCCGGGCGGCCGACCCGGCCGCGCCGTTCGCGGCACTGGTGTTCAAGGTGACCTCGACCGCCTCCGGGCGGCTGACCGCGTTGCGGGTGTATTCGGGAACCGTCGAGAAGGGAGCCGTCGTGCTGGACACGGCAACCGGGCGCACCGAGCGGATCAGCCGCGTCCTGCGGTTGCGGGCCGACCAGCACGACGAGGTGGACCGGGCGGTGGCCGGGGACATCGTCGCGGTGATCGGGCCCAAGGGCAGTCGGGCCGGCTCCACCCTGTGCGATCCCGGCGCACCGCTGGTGCTCGAACCACCGGCCACGGCGGACCCGGTGGTGTCGGTGGCGGTCGAGGCCCGCCGGGGCATCGACACCGACAAGCTGGCGACGGCGCTGTCCCGGCTGGTGGAGGAGGATCCGTCGCTGGCGGTCCGGACCGATCCGGAAACCGGGCAGACGGTGCTGTCCGGCATGGGCGAGCTGCATCTGGAGGTGGCGGTGGAGAAGGTCCGGCGGGACCATCGGCTCGCCATCGCCGTCGGCCGACCGAGGGTGGCCTACCGGGAAACGCTGGTGCGTGGGGTGTCCGGGTTCACCTACCGGCACGTCAAGCAGGACGGCGGCGCCGGGCAGTACGCGCACGTCGTCCTCGACGTGGCGCCGGTGGCGGACCGGAGCGGCGGCGCGACCACCGCCGAGGCTACCGGCGGCGGCGACGTCGGCGGCGCGGACCTCGTGTTCGCGTCCACCGTGGTCGGCGGCCGGGTGCCGGCGGAGTACGCGCGCGCGGTGGCGGCCGGCTGCCGGGACGCCCTCGCCGAGGGCCCGCTGGGCGGCCATCCGGTGGTCGGGGTCCGGGTGACGCTCACCGACGGCGCCACCCACGTCAAGGACTCCTCGGAGCTGGCGTTCCGCACTGCCGGCCGGCTGGCGCTGCGGGCGGCGTTGGCGGCCAGCGAGATGGTGCTGCTCGAACCGGTCGTCGAGGTGACCGTGACGGCGCCGGAGGACAGCGTCGGCGCGGTGCTCGGCGACGTGGCCGCCCGGCGCGGCCGGGTGACCGGGTCGACCACCCGGGCCGGCACGGTGGTGGTCACGGCCACCGTCCCGCTGGCCGAGCTGTTCGGCTACGCGACCCGGCTGCGCAGCCGGACGCAGGGTCGGGGCGGCTTCACCACCCGCCCGGCCGGGTACGCCCCGGCTCCGGGGGTGCCGGCCCGGTGACACCGGGCCGGTCCCGGTGACCGGGACCGGCATTGCCCGGTGACCGGGACCGGGTGCGTCCCGTGGCTCGACGGCCACGGGACGCACCCGGCGTTACCCGTTTCAGCGACGCGCGGCTCCGCTCAGCTCGCCTGCAGGGTGACGTCGTCGACCACGAAGCTGGTCTGCAGGGAGGCGTCCTCCACGCCGGTGAACGTGAGGGTGACGGTCTGCCCCGCGTACCCGCTCACGTCGAGGCTGCGGAGCTGGTAGCCGCCGGCGGCGTTGAGGTTCGAGTACGTCGCCAGCGTGCCGCTGCCCAGCCGCACCGTGAGCCTGTCGTACGCCACCGAGGAGGTGGTCTCGGCGGTGTCGATGTGCAGCCAGAACGCCAGGGTGTATGTCGTACAGCCGGCCGGCAGGGTGACCGACTGGGACAGTGTGTCGGTGTGGCTGCGGCCGTACCCGTCGAGCCACGCCTTGTAGCTGCCGCTGTGCGCCGGCTGCTGACTGGAGGTGGTGATCACGCCGGAGCTGGCGGTCCAACTCGCGCTGCCGCTCTCGAAGCCGCCATTGCTGATCACCTGCCCGCCCGCGCAGCCACCGCTGCCGTACACCGTCAGCGTGTACGTGGCGGTGCGGGTGACCGAACCGGTGCCGGTCACGGTGACGGAGAAGGTCCCGGTCGACGCCGATGCCGACGCGGTGACCGTCATGGTGGACGATCCACCAGAGGTCACCGAGGAGGGGCTGAACGTCACCGTGACCCCGCTCGGCGCGCCGGTGGCGGACAAGCTCACCGACTGCGGCGAGCCGCTGGTGGTAGCGGTCGACACAGTGGCGGTGGTGGACCCGCCGCGGGCGACGCTGCCCGAGGTCGGGCTCACCGCGACGGAGAAGTCGTTGGTCGGGGTGCCACCGCCGACCGCGAGCTGCCAGATGGCGTACGCCACCCCGTCGGCATTGCGGTTGAGGACGGTGGCGCTGACGTTGCTTGTGGTGTCGCAGGACCGGTGGTAGCACGGGTCGTACGCGGCGTTGGCCGTGCCGCCCCACTTGGCGGCCTGGGCGGTGGTCTTCCGGTAGCTGGCCCCCGCCGCGTACCCGGAGGTCGGGATGCTGTACCGCTGGAACGAGTAGTCGTCGGAGCGGCCCTGGCCCTCGGTGTTCTCCTCGGGTTGCAGGCCGAGGGAGTCCCAGTACGCCTTGAGCGGCGCGGCGGTGGTCGAGGTGATCCGGTTGATGAAGTAGCCACCGTTGGTGGAGCCCACCATGTCGAAGTTGTAGTACCCCTTGATGTAGCCGCGCTGGGTGCTGGTGAGCGAGCGGACGTAGAAGTCCGAGCCGTTGAGACCCTGTTCCTCGTCGGTCCACCAGGCGAACCGGACCCGCTTGGTCATGGTCGGATTCTGCTGGGCCAGGACCAGCGCGTTCTCCAGCAGCGTCGCCGAGCCGGAGCCGTTGTCGTTGATGCCGGGGCCGGCCGAGACGCCGTCCAGGTGGGCGCCGAACATCACCACCTGGTCGGCGGGGCCGCCGGGCCATTCCGCGATCAGGTTGTTCGACCGGTACGTGCAGTCGGTGCAGATCTGCTCGGTCACCGTGTAGCCGGCAGCCTGGAGCCGGTTCTTCACGTACGCGACGCTCGCGGTGTAGCCGGCGGACCCGGCGCGGCGGTTGCCGCCGTTCTGGCTGGCGATGGTCTGGAACTGATTGAGGTGCGCCTGGACGTTTGTCACCGAGATGTCCGGGGCGGCGAGGACGGCCGGTGCGTGGACGGCCGGTGCGTGGACGGCCGGTGCGTGGACGGCCGGTGCATGGACGGCCGGGCGGACGGTGGGCGGGGTGCCGGGAGCGGCGGCGGCCGGGGCGGTGACCGTGGTCGCCGCCATGCCGGTGAGGAGGGCGAGCACGACGCTCGCGGTAAGCGTTCGGTGTCTCATGGACACTCCCTCGGGGGCCGACGAACCCGTCCGGGGTGCCCGGGGTGCCGGGTTCGACAGGATGGGGGTCGGGTGCTCGCGACGGGTGATGTGACGCCGATGGGGCCGAAGTCGCAACAACCGTTACGAGCACATGAACAGTGACACACGTCGATACGCCGGGCCATCAGCCGGACGTACGATTGCCGTCCCCCGCCCCGAGGGCCGCGATCTCGGCGGCGGAGGCGTTGCCGCCCGTACACACCACGCAGACCCGCCGGCCGGCGAAGAGGTCCGGGCGGGCCAGCACCGCGGCCAGGCCGGCGGCACCGGCTCCCTCGGCCAGCGTGTGCGCGTGCAGCGCCAGCAGCCGCTGCGCCGCCGCGATCCGCTCGTCGGAGACCAGGTGGAAGTCGGACAACCGGCCCCGCAGCAGCCGTTGGGGCAGCCGGAACCCGCGACCGGTGGCGAGCCCCTCGACCGCCGTACCGATCGGCCGGCGCACGCACTCCCCCGCCCGCCACGAGTCGTGCGCCGCAGGCGCCGCGGCCGACTGCACGGCGACGATCCGGCAGCGCGGCGCAAACTCCTGCGCCACCAGACAGGCGGCAGCCGCCCCGGTGCCGCTGCCGACCGGCACCACCAGCAGGTCCAGGTCCGGCCGGGCCGCGAAGATCTCCAGGTACGCGGTGCCCACGCCGGCCAGCAGCTCGGGCGTGTCACCTGGGCTCACCAGGTGCCGACCCTCGTCCGCCGCCAGCCGCTCGGCGGCGGCCTGCGCGCCCGCCATGTCGACGCCGTCGAGCAGCACCGTCGCCCCGAGCGCGCGGACCGCCCGCACCTTGCCGTCGGCCACCCCGGCCGGCATCACCAGCACGCACGGCACGTCCAGTTCGGCACACGCGTACGCCAGCGACTGCGCGTGGTTGCCGGTGGAGTAGCTGACCAACCCTCGCCGGCGCCGCTCCCGCGCCATGCCGTGCAGCAGGGTCAGTCCGCCGCGCACCTTGAACGCGCCGGTCGGCTGGACGTTCTCGTGCTTGACGTACACGGTCGCGCCGGCCACCTCGTCGAGCGCGGGGTACGACCACATCGGGGTGGCCGGGAGCCGCCCGGTCAGCAGGTCGCGGGCGGCGAGCACATCGGTGAGGGTCGGTGTGGGGGCGAGGTCCGGTTCGGTCATGCGCCCATCGTCGGCCGCGTGCGTTCCATCGGTCCAATGTCATCCTTCGTGGTAACTCATTGATCTGGTTGATAGGTTGACCGGCGTGCTCGACGTGACCCGGCTCCGGGTGCTGGCGGCGGTCGCCCGGCACGGCTCGGTCACCGCCGCCGCCGAGGCCCTGCACTACGCCCAGCCCTCGGTGAGTCACCACCTCGCGCGGCTGGAGGCCGAGACCGGCACCCGGCTGGTGCAGCGGGCCGGGCGCGGGATCCGGTTGACCGAGGCCGGCCGGCTGCTGGCCGAACGGGCCGAGGAGATCCTCGGCCGGCTCGACTCGGTCGAGGCGGAGCTGTCCGCGTACGCCGGTCTGCGAGCCGGCCGGGTCCGGCTCGCGGCGTTCCCGTCCGCCCTCGGCACGTTCGTCCCGGCGGCGGTCGCCGGCTTCGCGGCCGCGTATCCCGGCGTGGAACTGCGGCTGGTCGAGGCCGAGCCGCCGGCGGCCATCCGGTTGCTGCGCACCGGTCAGGTGGAGGTCGCCCTGCTGTTCGGCTACCCCGAGGCACCGCCGGACGATGCCGGACTGCGCCGGGTGCCGCTGCTGTCCGAACCGATCCACCTGGTGACGTCCGCCGGCACCGGGACCGCCGGGGACGCGCTGACCTCGTACGCGGGCCGCAGGTGGATCGCCGGGTGCGAGCGCTGCCGGTCGCACCTGATCCGGTCCTGCGCGGCGGCGGGGTTCGAGCCTGACGTCGCGTTCACCACCGACGACTACGTCGCGGTGCAGGCACTTGTCGCGACCGGCCTGGGCATCGCGCTGTTGCCGGGCCTGGCGTTGGCCGCGCACCACGACCCGCGAGTGACCGCCGTACCGCTGGACGGGCAGTCACGAACGGTGTTCGCGGCGGTGCACGGCACCCCGCCGGACCCGCCGGCCACCGCGGCGCTGCTCACCCACCTCACCGCCGCCGCCCACACCGCCCTGGCTGCTCCGGGCCCCTCCCCCGACATGGCCTAGCCGTCGTCAACGGTCGGGGCCCTCCCTGAGCAGCATGGTGCGAATCTGTTCCATCGGGTCGCCGTCGCCGACCGAGAGCGAGTTCTTCATGGCGGCGACCGCCAGGCCCGACTCCGGCGCGGCACCGGCCAGGCTGCCGCCGATGCCACCGGCGCCGAACATGCCGCCCTCGACGCCGTAACCCAGGGTGCGGGACATCTGCATGCCGAACGTCCAGTCCGGACCGGCGTTGACGACCGTCGAGACCTCCGCGAGCCGGGCCGGCGAGATCAGTCGTACCCCGTCCACCTCGCCGAGCAGCGCCGCGTACAGCTTCGCCACCGCCCGGGCGCTGGCGGTGCCGACCGCGGGGATGTCGGCGCGCAGCAGGTCGCGGCTGTTACCGCTGTCGGCGCCCGGCCGGGCGCCGGGCGGCACCGCCCGGTCGAAGTTCGGCAGCGCGGCGCTCAGCGCCGCCACACTGTCCGACCAGTTGCGATCGACAAGCCGGGCGACCCGGTCCAGGTGTTCCTCGGGTACGCCGAGGAACAGTTCGTCCGGCACGCCGAGCGGCCCGGCGACGTCCTCAGCGAGCACCTGGGAGATGGTTCGGTCGGTCACCCGACGGACCACCTCGCCGACCAGCCAGCCCCACGTCCACACGTGGTAACCGTGCCGGCTGCCGGGCCGCCACTCCGGTTCGGCGGCGGCGACGACCGCGCACATCCGGTCCCAGTCGGTGAAGTCGTCGAGGGTGGTGTCGGCCGGCAGCGCCGGCACGCCCGCGCTGTGGGTCAGCGCGTGGCGCAGGGTCACGGCGTCCTTGCCGTGCCGGGCGAACTCCGGCCACACGTCGGCGATCCGCAGGTCGTAGTCGAGCTGTCCACGCTCGGCCAGCACGTGCACCACCGTGCTGGTCAACCCCTTGCCGACGGAGAAGGCGTGGAACGGGGTGTCGGGGGTGACGGGGCGGCCGGTCACCGGGTCGGCGACACCGGCGCAGGCGTCCACGATCAGCTCGCCGTGCCGGTACGCGGCCACCTGGACGCCGATCTCCCGGCCCGAGTCGACCAGTTCGTCGATCGTCTTCTGAACCTCGATCTGCGGATCCGTCATCGGTCTTCCTCTCGTTCGCCGTCTCGTTCGTCATCGGTGTCTCGTGCGGGCCAGTTCTCCAGCAGGTGAGCCAGTCCGGTCACGGCCCGCCGCCAGGACGCGGTGACGTCCCGGGGATGACCGAAGCCGCCGGCCGCCTCCAGCACCGCGAAGCCGTGGAAGCTGCTGCGCAGCAGCCGTACCGCGTCGGTCCGGTCCGGCTCGGGGAGCGCGAAGCCGCGCATCATCGCGTACGTGAGGTCGATCAGCCGCTGGTGCCCGGCGGACCCGGCGAGCACGGCGGGGTCGACCCGGAACTGGGTGGCCGCGTACCGGCCCGGATGGGTCAGGACGAACGTCCGGTACGCGTCGGCGAACGCCACCAGCGCCTCCCGGCCGGACCGGCCGGCCACCGCCGCCGCGATCGCGTCGGCGAAGTCGGTGGCCGCGCGCACCGCCACCCGGGTCAGCAGATCCTCCCGGTTGCGCACGTGCGAGTAGAGGCTGGCGTCGGCCACACCGAAGCGACGGGCCACCGCCGACACGGTGACGGCGTCGAAGCCGACCTCGTCGGCGAGGTCCGCAGCGGCCTCGGTCAGCCGGGCGGCCGTCAGTCCGGCGCGTACCACCGGCGCCCCCTTCCTAATCTTCCTAGGTGAAAAACTAGAGGCCCTAGGAAACCGTCGCAAGGCATTTGACCGGACCGGACCGCGCAGGCCGGGGCGGCGGCGGTATGCCGGGAGGTCGCTCCACACCCGGCGGCGGCACGGGCGGCGCGCGGCGTCCGGTTTGCCGCGCGCCGGTCCGGGGGAGGATGTCGGCCATGACGTGGGCCCGCCGAGCCGTACCCGCCGTCGCCGCAGCAGCCGCCGCACTCGCCGCCCGCGACCTGCTGCAACGCGACCACGCCCTGCTGCGCAACTTCCCGCTGATCGGCCGCGCCCGCTACCTGCTGGAGTCGATCGGCCCCGAGCTGCGGCAGTACATCGTGGCCGGCAACAACGAGGAGCGGCCGTTCACCCGGGACCAGCGGCGGTGGATCTACGCCTCGGCGAAGGAGGAGAACAACTACTTCGGCTTCGGCACCGACAACGACATCGAGTACACGCCCGGCTATCCGATCATCAAGCACCGGACGTTCGGCCGGGCCGTACCACCGTCGACGCCCGACGCCGGGCACGAGGTTGACCTGCCATGCGCCAAGGTGCTCGGCGCCGCCCGTGACCGGCGGCAGGCGTTCCGGCCGGCCTCGGTGGTCAACATCTCCGGGATGAGCTACGGATCGCTGTCCGGAAGGGCGGTCGAGGCGCTCAACCGGGGGGCGGCGCTGGCCGGCTGCCTGCAGAACACCGGAGAGGGTGGTCTCTCGGCATACCACCGCAAGGGTGGCGAGCTGGTCTTCCAGATCGGCACGGCATACTTCGGCTGCCGGGACGAGCGCGGCCGGTTCGACCTGGACCGCCTCAAGGAACTGGTGGCCGGCGCGCCGGTCCGCGCCCTGGAGGTGAAGCTCAGCCAGGGCGCCAAGCCCAGCCTGGGCGGCCTGCTGCCGGGCGCCAAGGTGACCCCGGCGATCGCCGCCGCCCGAGGCATCCCGGTGGGGCGGGACTGCGTCAGCCCGTCCCGGCACGCCGAGTTCTCCGACCCGGACAGCCTGCTCGACTGGGTGGAGCTGCTGGCCGCCGAGACCGGTCTGCCGGTCGGCATCAAGTCGGCGGTGGGCGACCTCACGTTCTGGACGGAACTGGCAACCCTCATGCGGGACACCGGACGCGGTGTCGACTTCGTCGCCGTCGATGGTGGTGAGGGCGGCACCGGCGCCGCTCCGCTGATCTTCACCGACTCGGTGTCGCTGCCGTTCCAGCAGGGCTTCGCTCGGGTGTACCGGACGTTCGCCGAACACGACCTGCACGAGAATGTGGTGTTCGTCGGCGCCGGCAAGCTCGGCCTGCCGGACAACGCCATCGTGGCGTACGCGCTCGGCTGCGACATGGTCAACGTCGGGCGGGAGGCGATGCTGGCGATCGGCTGCATCCAGGCCCAGAAGTGCCACACCGACACCTGCCCGACCGGCGTCGCCACCCAGAACGCCTGGCTCGCCCGCGGCCTGGACCCGACCCTCAAGGCGGCCCGCGCCGCCAACTACATCCGCACGCTGCGCCGCGACCTCGTGAAGGTCGCCGAGGCGTGCGGCGTCGAGCACCCGGGTCTGATCGACACCGACACGGTGGAGGTGCTGGACGGGCGGACCTCGTCCACGCCCCTGCGTGAGGTGTACGGCTATCGCCCCGACTGGGGCCTGCCGTCCGCCGCCGACCGCGACGAGATCGTCCTGTTGATGGCGGCGACCGCACCGCAGGGCGGCAGCGCACCCCCTTCCCCGACCGCCATGGGCTGATCCGGGCCGGCGTACGGCATGCGTGCCGCCCCTCGGCGCGGCGATCCGCCGCCGGCTCAGTCGTGGAGCAGGTCCGCCGCCGGCTCAGTCGTGGAGCAGGTCCGCGTGGGCGGCCCGCAGCCGGGCGAGGACGGGATCGGTGCCGGGCGGGAACCGCCGGTCAAGCTCGGCCCAGGCCTCGGCGAGCGCGCCGGTCACCGTGCGTAGCTCGGCCGCGTGCCGCCGGGCACTTCGCCCGTGCTGCTCGTCGAGCCGGCGCGCCCAGCCGGCACTGACCTCGGCGATCCGCTCGACGTCGGCCTGGGCCCGCGCCGCGGTGCGGGCCGCCGCGGCCGGCACGATGGCGGCCACCGGGCGAGGGTCGCCGTCCCGGGTGATGACGGTGACGGTGTCGGTCAGTTCGGCCATGGCGACGAGCTGGGTGAGCCGGGTTCGCGCCTCGCGCAGCGGCACCGACCGCTGTCGCTGCGCGTCCGGGGGCATCAGGGGAGCAGCCATGGACACATGATGACCCGTGGGTACGACATTGCGCACAGTCCGCACGCGGCCGGCCGACCGCCGGGAACGGAGCAGGCCGGGCCTACACTGGCGGGGTGAGGGTTCTCGCGTGATCGGCGACGAGCGGCCATCGTACGGCCACATCTGCTTGTCGTACGACGATCCGGATGCGTTCGCCACCCGGGCGAGGGCTTTCCTGCTGGACGGGCTGGCGGCCGGCGAACGGGTCTGGTACGTGGCGACCGGGCAGCCGGACGCCACCGCGACCCGGCTGTGCGGGGTGGACGCGTTCGCCGAGGCGCTGCGCGGCGGGGCAGCCCGGATCGTGCCGCTGGACACCGCCTACGACTTCGGTCAGGTCGTCGATCCGGATGCCCAGGTCGCCGCCTACGCGGCCGCTACTGAGGCCGCGCTGGCGGCTGGATACGCCGGTCTGCGGGTGGTCGCGGATGCCACGTCACTGGTGCGGGATCCGGATCAGCTCGACGCCTTCGCCCGGTACGAGCACCGGGTCGACCGGTTCATGCGAGCCCATCCCATGTCGGCGATGTGCGGCTATGACCGTCGCGTGCTCGGCGAACCGGCCATCGAGGAGCTGGCCTGCCTGCACCCGGAGACCAACGTGGACGTGCTGTTCCGACTGCACGCCCGTGGCCCCTCCGACAACGGCGCGGCCCTGACCGGCGAGCTGGATCCGTCCAATCGTGATCTGTTCCGTACCGCGTTGGAGCGTGCCGACCTGCGCCCCGTCGACGGTGAGTTGACGCTGGAGGCGAGCGCACTGCAATTCATTGACCATCGCGCGCTGATCGAGCTCCAGGAGTACGCGCAGCGCCGCGACGCCACGGCGGTGCTGCGCACGTCGATGGGTGCCACCCGCCGGCTGGTGGAGCTGCTGGACCTGTCCCGGGTGCGCGTGGAGGTGACACCGTGAGGACGGGTGCGGCGGCGGGTCACCGCGGCTACTTTCACGAGGCGGTGTGCTACGGCTCGGACGAGGACCTACTCGCTGTGGTGCTGCCGTTCCTGCTCGGCGGGGTGGCCGCCGGCGAACCGACAGTGGTCTCGTTCGGCGAGCGCAACGCGGCCCTGGTGCGCTCGGCGCTGCCCGCCGACTCGGGGGTGGAATTCCTCACCGGCGGCGCGGTGTACGCCCGCCCCACCGGTGCGATCCGGTCGTACCGGCGGATGCTGGCCGACCATGTCGCGAACGGCGCCCGCCAGGTCCGGATCATCGGTGAGTTGCCGCCGGACGCCCTCGGCGCGACCTGGGACTGGTGGGCCAGGTACGAGTCGGCGATCAACCACGCGTACGACGAATTTCCGCTGTGGAGCATGTGCGCGTACGACACCCGGACCACCCCGTCCACCGTCCTGATGGACGTCGAGCGCACCCATCCCCGGTTCGCCCGGCCCGACGGCAGCCACGTCCCGAGTCACCTCTACACCGAGCCGGTGACGTACCTGGCCGAGGATCGGCCCATGCTGCCCGATCCACTGCAGGCCACGGCTCCGCTGATCGAACTGACCGACCCCTCCCCCGGGGCGGCCCGGTCCGCGGTGTACGCCGCGCACCACGGTCAACTGACGCCGGATGACCTGGACGACCTGGTGATCGCGGTCAGCGAGGTGGTGACGAACGCGCTGCGACACGGTCGCCCGCCCGTCGTGCTCCGGCTGTGGTCAGCCGCGGATCGCGTCGTGGTGGCCGTTGAGGACGGAGGCGCCGGCCCGAAGGACCCGTTCGCCGGCCTGCTTCCCGCGAACAACGGCTCCGGCGGGCTCGGCCTCTGGATCACCCACCAGTCGTGCAACCACGTGACGACGCAGCGGGGTCCGGACGGCTTCACGATCCGGCTGACCGCGGGCGATCCGTACTTCGGTAGCTGATCCACGCCGTGGTCCGGCGTCGCTGATCTCCACGGTACGGTGGTTCGATGCGGATCGGCGTGATCGGACTGAAGATGGGGCTGTACCTGGCCACCTGGTGCCGCCGGTTGGGCATGGAGGTGGTGGTCGCCTGCGACCGGGATGCGCGGCTGCACGCCGGCGCGCGGGACGCGTTGCCGGGTGCGGCGTTCACCGAGCGGTGGGAGGATCTGTTCGACCACCGCCTCGACGCGGTGGTATTGGCCAACGACTTCGACGCGCACGCGCCGCTGGCGATGGCCTTCCTGGACCGTGGCGTGCACGTGCTGTCCGAGGCCGCCGCGTGCGTGGACGAGGCAGAGGGACGCCAGCTCATCGATGCGGTGGACCGTTCGACCGCGACCTGGTCGTTCGCCGAGAACTACGTCTTCCACCCGCACGTCCGCCTGCTGCGGGACGCGGTAGGGGTCGGTGAGGTGGGCCGGGTCTCCCTGATCGAGGCGGACTACCTGCACGGCATGTCGCCGGACGCGGTCGCGGCCCTGATCGGGGATCCGGGGCATTGGCGTGGCCGGATCGCGCCGACGGCGTACTGCACGCACACGGTATCGCCGGTGCTCGCGCTCACCGGGGCGTGGCCGGTGGAGGTTTCGGCGTTCCCGGTGGACGAGGCCGATCCCCGCTCCGCTGTGGTGATGGCGGTCCGGCTGTCCAGCGGCGCGCTGGCGGTGACCCGGCACGGTTTCCTGCAGGGCGAGCCGGACAGTCACTGGAGCTGGGTATCGGTGCGCGGCAGCCGCGCCCTGGCCGAGTCCGTCCGCGGACCCGGGGAGCGTGCCTGGTCGGTGCGGTTCCGCGCGGAGGGCTGGGCCGGCCCGGACGGTCAGGTCCGGGACGTCGAACGGGTACCGCCGGTGCTGACCCTGGCCGAAGGCCGGATCGCCGCGGCGGGCACCGGGCCGGTCGGGGAACCGGTGGAGCGCGCCGCCGAGGGCACCGTGCTGCTGCTCCAGGGCTTCCGGGACACCGTGGAGCGGGGCGAGCCGCCGCTCGTCCCGGTGCGCCCCGGCGTCGCGGCCACGCTGGTCGGGGTCGCCGGTGCCGAATCGCTGCGATCCGGTGGTCGTCCGGTGCCGGTGCCCGACGTCACGGGGGCATGATCGAGTCCGCGCAAGGCACGCCGCTCTGCCATCATCGTCGCGATGACCGGCTCCGCTCCCCGCCAGCCCGCCGCGACCCCGGACCGGCCCACCGCCGGCACCGCTCCCGGCGCCCCCACCCGCGGCGCGGTGCTGGAGGCGGTGCTGGAACGGATCACGTACGCCAACGACGAGACCGGCTACACGATCGCCCGGGTGGCCACCGAACGGTCCGGCACCGACCTGGTGACGGTGATCGGTTCGCTGCTCGGCGTGCAGCCGGGCGAGCGGTTGCGGCTGGTCGGCCGGTGGGGCTCGCATCCGAAGTACGGCCGGCAGTTCGAGGTGCACAGCTTCACCACCGTGCTGCCGGCCACCATCCAGGGCATCGAGCGTTACCTCGGCTCCGGCCTGATCAAGGGTATCGGGCCGAAGATGGCGGCCCGGGTCGTGGCCGCCTTCGGGGCGGAGACACTGCGGATCATCGAGGAGGAGCCGGGCCGGCTCATCGAGGTGCACGGCCTCGGCAGGAAGCGTACCGCCGCGATCGGCGCCGCCTGGCAGGAGCAGAAGGCCATCAAGGAGGTCATGGTCTTTCTCCAGGGCGTCGGCGTCTCCACCTCCCCCGCCGTCCGCATCTTCAAGCAGTACGGCGACTCCTCCGTCTCGGTGGTCCGCAACGAGCCGTACCGGCTGGCGTCGGACGTGTGGGGCATCGGCTTCAAGACGGCCGACAGCATCGCGAAGGCCGTGGGCATCCCGCACGACAGCCCGCAGCGGGTCCGGGCCGGCCTCCAGTACACGCTGTCCGAGGCGGCCGACAACGGGCACTGCTACCTGCCGGAACCCAACCTGGTCGCGGACGCGGCGGAGATCCTCGCGGTGCCGACCGAACTGGTCGCCACCTGCCTGGCCGACCTGGTCACCGACGAGGGCGTGGTCCGCGAGGCGGTGCCGAACCCGAGCGTCGAGGGCGGCACCATCCCGGCGGTGTACCTGGTGCCGTTCCACCGGGCCGAGTCGGCGCTGGCCGGCAGCCTGGTCCGGCTGCTGCGAGAGAAGGCCGACCGGCTGCCGGCGTTCGCCGACGTGGCCTGGGACCGGGCGCTGGCCTGGCTGGCCGCCCGCACCGGCACCGCGCTGGCACCGGAGCAGGAGCAGGCGGTCCGGCTGGCGCTGACCTCGAAGGTCGCCGTGCTCACCGGCGGTCCCGGCTGCGGCAAGTCGTTCACCGTACGGTCCGTCATCGAACTCGCCGCCGCGAAGCGGGCCAGAATCGTGCTGGCCGCGCCGACCGGCCGGGCCGCCAAGCGGCTGACCGAACTCACCGGGCACCCGGCCACCACGGTGCACCGGCTGCTGCAACTGCGTCCCGGCGGCGACGCCGCGCACGACCGGGACAACCCGCTCGACGCCGACCTGGTGGTCGTCGACGAGGCGTCGATGCTCGATCTGATCCTGGCCAACAAGCTCGTCAAGGCGGTGCCACCCGGTGCCCACCTGCTGCTGGTCGGCGACGTCGACCAGTTGCCGTCGGTCGGCGCCGGCGAGGTGCTGCGCGACATCCTGGCCGCCGAGCCGGTCCCCCGGGTCCGGCTCACCCGGATCTTCCGGCAGGCGCAGCAGTCCGGGGTGGTGGTCAACGCCCACCGGATCAACGCGGGCCAGCCGCCGGTGCTGGGCGACTATCCGGACTTCTTCCTGTTCCCCAGCGACGAACCGGAGGTCACCGCCGAGCAGGTGGTGGAGATCGTGGCCCGGCGGATCCCGCGCCGGTTCGGGCTGCGGTCCCGCGACATCCAGGTGCTCACCCCGATGCACCGTGGCCCGGCCGGCGCCGGCAACCTGAACACCCTGCTCCAGGAGGCGGTCACCCCGCACCGGGACGGCGCTCCGGAGCGGCGGCAGGGCGCCCGCGTCTTCCGGGTCGGCGACAAGGTGATCCAGATCCGGAACAACTACGAGAAGGGCCGGGCCGGGGTCTTCAACGGCACGGTCGGCGTGGTCACCGCCCTCGACCTCGACGACCAGACCCTCACCGTACGCACCGACGAGGACGAGGACATCGGGTACGACTTCACCGAGCTGGACGAGTTGCAGCACGCGTACGCCATCACGGTGCACCGGTCGCAGGGCAGCGAGTACCCCGCCGTGGTGGTGCCGGTGACCCTCGGGTCGTACCTGATGCTGCAGCGCAACCTGCTCTACACGGCGGTGACCCGGGCGCGGAAGCTGGTGGTGCTGGCCGGCTCCCGCAAGGCGCTGGCGATCGCGGTCCGCACGGCGGGCACCGGTCGGCGGCACACCGCGCTCACCCACCGGATCACCGGTGACCGGGGCGGCCGGCCGTCCCCCTGACCGGCCGCCCCGGTCACCTCACGCCACGCCGGTTCGCCGGACCCGGGCGCAACGCCAGCAGGCTGAGCGCGAAGCCGACAAACGCCACGGCGCTCACCAGGTTGACGCCCGGATGGAACGGGCCGAAGTCCACCACCCGGGCCGGGTCGTCGGCGGACACGAGGGCGGTGACCACGGCGAGCACCAGGGCGGCGCCGACCTGTCCGGAGGTCTGCACCAGGCCCGAGGCCAGGCCCTGTTCGGAGTCGTCGATGCCGTTGGTGGCCTGGGCCGTGATCGAGCTGAAGCCGAAGGCGAACCCGCCGCCAAGCAGCAGCATGGTCGGCAGGACGGTGAGCAGGTAGTGCGGGGCGGAGCCGGCGGTCAGCACGAACCACAGGTAGCCCAGGGCGAGCGAGGTCATGGCGGCCAGGATGATCCGGCTCGTGCCGTACCGATCGATCAGCCGGGCGACGAACGGTGAGCCGAAGGCGACCAGCAGACCAGCGGGCAGCAGCGCGAGCGCCATCCGCAGCGGCGACCAGTGCAGCACGTTCTGCAGGTAGAGGGTCATGATGAACTGGAAGCTCAGATAGCTGCCGAACAGCGCGACCATGCTGACGTTGGCCCGGACGAGGGCGGCGGAGCGCAGGATGCCGAGCCGGATCAGCGGATGCCGCACCCGGCGTTCGGTGGCCACGAAACCGACAAGCAGCAGCACGGCGGCCAGGGCCGAGACGACCGTGTGCGGGTCGAGCCAACCGCGTTCCGGGGCGGCGACCACCGCGTACACCGCGGCGAGCATGCCCCCGGTGAGGGTGACCGCCCCGACCAGGTCGTGGCCGCCGTCGTCGGCGGGCGTGTCCCGCGGAATCAGCGCGAGGCCGGCGGCCAGGGCGGCCACGGCGATGGGTACGGGGACGAAGAAGGTCCAGCGCCAGCCGAGGCCGGTGAGCAGGCCACCGAGGATGAGTCCGCTGGAGTAGCCACTGGCGCCGAAGGCCGAGAAGATGGCGAGCGCCTTGTTCCGGGCGGGCCCCACGGGGAACGTGGTGGTCAGGATGGACAGGGCGGTCGGCGCGGTGAAGGCGGCGGCCAGGCCCTTGACGAAACGGGTCGCGACGAGCAGCGCCCCGTCGTCGACGAGCCCGCCGACCAGCGACGCCACGGCGAAGACGGCAAGCGCGACGAGGAAGACGGTCCGCCGGCCGAGCAGGTCGGCGGTGCGCCCGCCGAGCAGCAGCAGGCCGCCGTAGCCCAGCACGTAGCCGTTGACGATCCATTGCAGGGCGGTGGTGGACAGCCCGAGGTCGCTGCCGATGGAGGGCAGCGCGATACCGACCATCGACACGTCGAGGGCGTCGAGGAAGAGGACGGCGCAGAGTACGCCGAGCAGACCCCGAAGCCGCGGGGTCCATCCCCCCGCCCGGTGGGCGGGGGGCGGGGTGCCGGGTGCCGTCAGGACCGGCGTGGAGGCGATGGCGTTATCGGTCACGCCAGCGACATTAGATGCGCGCGCATTTAATGCACAAGCATCTTGTGCGTGCGCATATAATTACCTCGCATGGATCATCGGCCGGAGGGTACGATGCGCGCGATGACGTCCGAGGCTGACCTGGTTGCGCGCTGGCACGCGCTCGTGAGCTGCTACAACGGCGTGGCGAACCGGCTCGACCGGGCGTTGCAGGACGGCCACGGCCTCACCCGTACCGAGTTCGAGACGCTCGACCGTCTCGTCCTGTGCGACGGTGACAAGCGCCGCATGCAGTCGCTGGCCGGCGACATGTACCTGAGCCAGAGCGCCCTGTCCCGCGCCGTCGACCGGTTGGAGAGGCACGGCCTGGTGTGCCGCGTCGCCTGCGACGTCGACCGGCGCGGCGTGTTCGTCGCCCCCACCGAGGACGGGGTACGGCGACACGCCGAGGCCCGCCGGACCTACCTGAGCATCCTCGCCGAGCACCTGCCACCCGACGGCACACGCTGACCACCCGACGGCGCCCGCTGCCACCCGACGGCGCCCGCTGTCACACGAACTGCCGATCCGACGGAGGATGGCACGCCGGCCGACCGAGGGTGCCGAGAGATGACCCCGCCTGCACGGCAGGATCGCCGAGGGGTGCCGGGCGCGGCCCGCGCCCGGCACCCCTCGTCAGGGCAGGTCGATCGGGCGCAGCACCCGGTCGACGCCGTGGGCGATCTGCCTGTTCCCCTTGTTGATGTCGAACCGCACCACGCGTGGGTCCCGGTCGTCCCGGTCGGCGTCGATCAACCGGATCCACCGGGCGTGCCACCACCGCTTGACGTCGACCTCGACGGTGCCGCCCTGGGCGGTGGCCAACTCGGCGCCATCGGCGCGCAGGGCCGCGACCGAACCGTCGGCCAGCACCTTGACCGGGGAGTTCGGCTTGGCCCCCTGACTCGTGTTGATCAAGAGGTTCGCGTCACCGATAGGCCGACTCGGTGACGCGAACCTCTTGATCAACGTGGCGGGGGCCGCGGGGGGCGGGGGGCGCGGGCGCCGGGTCAGCTGTTGTACGGGAGGGTGGGGAACCAGCCGTAGCCGAACCGGGCCGGTAGGCGGATGTCCCAGTAGACGACCGTGAACACGCCCAGCGCGAGGAGCAGCGCGCCACTGATCGCCGCGGCCCGTACCGGGGACCCGGTGAGCCAGCGCAGGAAGCGGCCCCGGCTGCCGGCGATGAGCACCGCGAACAGCGCCGCGACCACCAGGATGTTGCCCACCGACTGCAACACGAAGGCCGCCGCGCCATAGAGCGGGTTGCCCTCCTCGACCGCCCACCGGAACAGCTTCGTGAACAGTGGGAACGGGCGGCCGATGAGAAAGCCGCCGATCAGCGCGCCGAGTGTCACCACGCGGGCGACCGGCCGGCGGGCGAACGGGTCGGGCAGCACGCCGAGCACGGCCAGCCCCAGATAGCAGAAGGCCAGCCCGACCACGCCGAAGACGACGGCGGACTGGACGAGCCGGACCGGCATGTCACCGACCGTGGCGGTGGACAGTTGCGGCAACCGATCGCCGAGGAGCACGCCGACGAAGCCGTAGCAGGCCGAGACGGTCACCGCACCAAGCAGCAGCCAACCCAGCGGCCGCAGCAGGGTCCGCAGACCATTCCGTCCGGCCACGGAGGCGGAGGCCCTCCGAGCCGCGGTGGCGTCCGCGCCGGTACCGGCGGTGCGGGCACTCGCGGAACTCAGCGGACCGATCGAGGCGGCCATCGCGATGTTGCAGGCGGTGAACGTGCCGGCCAGGCCGGAGACGAGCGCGAAGGTCAGGCCGGCGACGGTGCCGCCGATGGCCGTCGCCTTGGCGTCGTGGCCCAGCAGCGAGTTGGCCACCGAGTCGCCGATGACATGGTCGACCAGCTCGAACGACCAGAGTACGGCGAGCGTCACCCCGGCCGCGACGCTGCCGACGATCAACCGGGCCCGGCGTACCGGGTGGGGGCGGGACGGGGCGACGGGGCCGTCCCGGTTGATGACTGCCATCAGAATCACCTCTTTCGAAAGGCCCGCCGGTCCGGCCCACCCTCGCCGCCGGGAGGACGAGGGCGGGGGTCGGACCGGACCGGCGGGAGACTCGTGGTCAGCGCGCGGCCGGCAGGGCCACGGCGGCCGGCGGTGGGGCCGGCTTCAGCGACTCCGCCGCCTTGCGCCGCCGGTCCACCAGCCAGCGACCCCACCAGAACAGCCCGCGCAGCAGGCAGACGATGGTGACCGCGAAGAACAGCGTGTAGACGACGTTGAACACCATCAGGACGCCGTACACCATGCCGACGCTCGCGCCGAACATGAACTGCCAGCGACCGAGCGCCGGGGTCGTCCCGGGGTCGGTGATCATGTAGTTGGTGAACAGGACGAACGCCACACCCGTCATCGGGGCGAGCGCCGCCCACAACGAGACGTCCCAGATCCAGGTACGCACCAACGCCTGGATCACGAAGGCGCCGAGCCAGCCCAGGATGAGCGGCACCTTCTTGGTGAGCATGGCGTTCAGCACCGTACCGGCGGTCACGATGATCACTGGGATGACGATGCTGATGAGGTCCGGGACGTGCTCGGTGAAGTGGTACGGCGGTGCGATGTTCACCCAGGCGAACGCGAGCAGCGCGGCGGTGATGCCGAAGTTGGACGGGTTCATGAAGTGCCGCATCCGACCCTTGATCGGTGCCTGGAGTACCGCTTTCTGCCCGACGGCGACGACCACCGCGAAGGCGATCGGCCAGAAGTTGTCGTTGGCGTAGAGCAGCATGTTCACCGCGAGGGCGGTGATGTGCGTGGGCAGCAGGAAGGTGTAGAGGCCCCAGGCGCCGTTGCCCCGGAAGGCCACCGGCCGGCGCAACGCCCGAGCCGAGATGATCTCGGTGCTGATCTCGACGGCGTAGCCGAGCAGCACCGCGAAGATCGGCCAGGTCCACGGCTGTTCGAAGCCGAGCACCGTGTAGCCGAGGATGTTGAACACCGTCATCGAGATCGCGAAGTTGCGTAGCGCGAGATAGCGCGGGTCGCGCCTGTCGACCCGGGGCGGGGTTCCGGGTCGCGCGGCGGCGGTCGCGTCGGCCCGGCCGTCACCCGGTTTCGCGTCCCCGGTCGGCCCGCCACCGGGCCGCCCGTCGCCACCGGGCTTGCCGTCGACACCGGGCTTGCCGTCGACACCGGGCCCGTCGGTTCGGGGCGGGGCCGTCCCGGGCGCCAGCGTGCCGGCGCGGCCGTGGAGGTGCTTCAGGTCCTTGAGATCCGTCATCGCGTCGTCAGCTCCCGAGCTTGGTCGGTCAGCACGAGGTCATGCCAACCTGCGGTCAGGTCGAGCGTCTGCCGGTGCGGCTCACCGTCCAGGTCCCGCCAGCTCAGCTCCGCCGCGACCGGTCGGTCACCCGCGGCACCCAACCCGAAGAACACATCGAAGCTGCGCTTGCCGGAATGCCCGCTGCCACCGTCGAGCTGGGCGAGCTGGGTACGGCCGTCCGCCGTGGTCACCCGGACCTGGGCGCCGTACGCCGGGGACAGCGCGGCGGGATCGGCGGACGTCGGGGCGGTCGCGGCGGTGCCATCGGCGAGCAGCGGCCGGTGCAGGCGCAGCCCGAGGAAATCGCCGTCGCCACCGTTGCCGTTGCGGAAGTACGCCGGCGGCCCCCACTGCCGGGCCACGGCGAAGTCCTGTGCGCCGTCGCCATTGGTGTCGGCCACCGCCACGCCGCGGGTCGGCGTCTCGTCGGCCAACCCGAGTTCGGGGCTCAGATTGACGTACCGGCCGTTGTCCTCGCGCACCCAGAAGGCCAGCGGGTTCGACCCGGCGATGTCGTCACCCGGCTCGGCCTTGGGCCACATCTGCGGCTCGCGCAGGATGAGGTCGTTGGCCATGGCCAGCTCCTGGAGCCAGTTGAACCGGTTGATGTCGCCCTTGACGAAGCCGACGGCCTGGACGACCTCGAGCCCACCGCTGTTGTCGAAGTCAGCCATCTTGGCGTCCCAGCCCCAGCCGACCCAGGCGAGGTTCTTCTCGGCCGCCACGTTGTCGAACGGCGCGACGCCCGCGGTGAGCTTGCTCCGGGCCTCGGCCGGCGTCGCCGCCGTGTTGCGCCAGACGAAGTTGCTCTCCTCCAGCCCCCAGGACACGGTGATGTTGCTGACGAACATGTCGAACCGGCCCTCGCCCTCCAGATCGGCGAAGTCGATCGACATGCCCTTGAACGAGTCGTGCCCGACGACCAGGGACTTCGGCGTCAGCGGCCCGCGGTGGCCCTCGGCCAGTTCGAACCGGATCTCGCCGGGCGTCGACCGGTTGTGGAAGAACCGGTCCCGCCCGAAGTCGTTCGCGACGTACAGTTCGGGCAGCAGGTCACCGTCGAGGTCCGCGGAGCCGGCGCCCAAGGTCCAGCCGGTCGAGTACCGCGGGTCGATGCCCACCTGCTCCTCGTACGTCGCCGACGGGGCGTCGCCGCTGGTCGCGGACGTCCAGCGCAGGATGTGCGCCCCACCCGCGTTTGTGGCGTGCGACATCGAGTGGTTCATCTGCACGTTGACGTGGCCCCGCGGATCCAGCACCTGGGTGTCCGGGAAGTAGTTGAAGACGCCGATGTCGGGGCGGCCGTCGCCGTCGAAGTCGGCGACCGCGACCGCGTTGGTGTTCCACAGCGGTCCCCGGTACTCCGCCGTCGCCTGCGCCTGCGGGATCAGCTCGACCGGCCGGTACGCGGCCAGGCTCAGCGAGGTGACGCCAGGGCGCTGCATGAACAGCACCGGTGTCCGGCCCCAGTAGTAGACGAGCAGGTCCATCCGCCCGTCCAGGTTGAAGTCGCCGGGCGTGCAGCCCATCGGGGCGATCGCGTCGCCCATCGGCAGCGGCGCCGGATCCAGCACGAACGGGGCGTAGTCGGCACCGCTGTCCGGCGCCGGCGTGACGATCGCCGCGTCGCTACGGGTGTCGACCAGGCACAGGTCGTTCGAGCCGCCGCGACCGTCGAGGTCGTTGACGGACATCGCGGCCCCCACCGACGAGATCCAGGACTGGATGTGCTCGTACGCCGGGTTGACCTCGCGCACGGAGCGCTCGGGCAGGCCGGGCGGCAGGGCGATGGGCAGTTCGGTGAACGCGAACCGCCCGGCGATGGCGGCCCGGTCCTCGGCGGAGGCGGATGGTAGCCGGGCGACCGCGAAGAACGTCCCGACGAGCGCGAGTACGAAGAAGGCGGGAATGAGTCGACGCGCGAGACCCACGGGTTGCGGTGTCAATGGTCCCCCTCGAAGTAGGCGGCGGACGGTGGACGGCGCGCTCAGCAGGGCGCTTGGCGGTACTTCGGTAATCGTCTCGACGGGCCGTTCCCGGTGTCATCTCGCGATGTGCTGGAGAAACGGTCCGGTGTGGACCTCAGCAGGATCGGAGAAACCACACCCGGTTCAGGACGCCGGGTGGACCGTCATCGGAAGTCCACCCCGGACCCGCAGCGACATCATCGGTTCGGGTACGACCGCGTACCCGGGGACCCTCGTGAGCCGCAGTTCGCGCGCCAGCATGGCGACGACGAACGCGGCCTCCATCATCCCCAGGTGGTTGCCGACGCAGAACCGTGGTCCGGCGCCGAACGGGATGTACGCGTACCGGGCGCGGTCGGTGGACCGGTCCGGGTCGAAGCGGTCCGGGTCGAACCGCTCGGGCTCGGGCCAGAACTCGGGGTGCCGGTGCAGCGTGTACGGGCAGACGAGAACGTCCGCTCCGGCGGGCACGTGGTATCCGCCCACCTCGTCCTCGGCGAGCGCCTTGCGGGGCAGGATCCACACCGGCGGATACAGCCGCATCACCTCCTCGACGACCATGGCGGTGTAGCGGAGCCGGCCGAGGTCGTCCACTGTGGGCAGCCGGTCGCCGAGCACCGTGACCGCCTCCTCGCGCAACCGCTCGCGGACCTCGGGGTGCCGGTCGATGAGATACAGCGTCCAGCTCAACGTGCTGGCCGTGGTCTCGTGCCCGGCGAGCAGCAGGGTGACCAGTTCGTCGCGCAACCGGCGCCGGCCCACCCGGGGATCCGGTTCCCGCCCGGCGGAGAGGATGAGCCGGGACAGCACGTCGTCCCGGTCGCTGGTCCCGGACCGTTCGGTGACAAGCTGGTCCACGATCCGTTCCAACCGCCGGCGGGCGGCCCGGAAGTGCAGTTGCCGGGGCAGCGGGATCCAGGCGGGCACGCTGCTGAGCGTGGCCAGTTCGAACATCGCCTGGTCCTGCACGGCCGCGAAGTCGGTGCCGATCGAGTCGAACCGGCCGAGGTCGGCGTCGAGCAGGGTGTGTCCGAGCACGCCGAGGGTCAGTCCGGTCATCTGCCGGACGACGTCGACCGGTCCCCGGCCGGCGGCGGCCCGCAGCCGGTCGACCAGCCGGGCCGCCTCCGCCGCGACCACGCCGGCCTGCCCGGTGATCCGCCGGTGCTGGAACGCCGGCTGGATCACCTTTCGCTGCTTGCGCCACAGCTCGCCCTCGCTGGTGAGCAGGCCGTCGCCGAGGGCCCGCCGGGCGTGCACCAGGCCGATGCCCTTGTGGTAGTTGCCGGCGTTGTCGGCGAGGACATGCTTGGCGTGGTCCGGGTGGTTGAAGTAGTACAGCTCCTTGGGCCCGGCCGGCAGCCGGGCGGCGTCCCCGTAACGCTCGGCCGCCGAGGTCATCATGCCCAGCCGGTCCCGGCCCATCACCAGCAGCGTGCGCAGCGCGGCGGTCCGGGGCGGGCCGGGCGGCACCCGCCGGATCCGCTCCGTGGTCGTCATACCGTCACCTCGTTCGGTTCGGTGTCCAGGTGCAGGAACTTGCCGGACATGAAGAGCAACGCGTCGTCCGTGCTGGGCCGGTCGAGGGTCAGCAGCCGGCCGAGGAAGATGGTGTGGTCTCCCCCGTCGTACGACCGCCACAGCGCGCACTCGAAGTGGGTGACCGCGCCGGCCAGCAGAGGCGCGCCGGTGCGCTCGCCGGGCAACCATTCGACGGGCCGGAACTGTTCGAGGCCGAGCGGTCGGCGGCGGTCGGCGAAATGCCGGGCCACGTCCTCCTGGTCGGCGGCGAGCACCGACACCGCGAACCGGCGGGTGTCGAGCAGCGCGTGATGCATGATCGCATCGCGGCCGACGCAGACCAGCACCAGCGGCGGATCGAGCGAGACGGTCGTGAACGAGTTGGCGGTCATGCCGTGCGGGGCCTGGCCCCCCACGGTCACCACCGTCACCCCGGTCGCGAAGGCGCCGTACGCCTGCCGGAGCCGCTTCTCGTCGGTGACCTCCGGGTCCGGCGCGGGCTGGACGTTCATGGTGACCTCCTGCATGGCGACTAGGCACGAACGGCCGACGAGTACGGGGCGAGCGCGTCCTCCAGGGCCGCCGGGACCCGGGCCGGCGTGGTCCGGTTGTTCGGCCCGCGCATGCAGGCGACCCGCTGTGTGCCCCGGGCGACGAGGGTCTCCCCGCCGCCGCGGTCCAGCCGCACGTAGTCGAAGCCGAATTCGAGCTGGGTCTGCGCCAGTTCCAGCAGGCGCATCCTGATGGACAGCTCGTCGAAGGCGGTGATCTCGGCGAAGAACTCGCAGTCGACCCGCAGCGTGAACAGCTTGAGGTCGTCGCGCAGTTCGGCGAGCACCTGCGCCGCCCGCTCCTTGAGGAACATCTCCCGGCACCGGCCCTGCCAACGCAGGTAGTTCACGTAGTAGACGTTGCCGACGAGGTTGGTCTCCTCGAAACCCACCGTGTGCCGGAGTTCGTAGTACTCGGTCATCTGCACTCCCCAGTGGTCAGTACGGCGAACACCACCGGCTCGGTGACGTCCCGGATCCGGGTGGCGAACGTGGCCACACAGGCGTCGCCGGCGTTGAACACCACCCAGCCGTCCCGCTCGGTGGGGACCAGGGTCAGCGGCCCGGCCGGCGGCAGGCCCGCCTTCTGGAGGCACTCGACGGCCGTCCACACCCGGGTGGCGGCGACGTCGGCGGAGTCGCTGGCGGCGTCCGCGCCGGCGTCGGCGGAGTCGCTGGCGGCGTCCGCGCCGGCGTCGGTGACGTCAGCGACGTCCCGGTCGGGCGCGGCGGAGCCGGCGTCGGTGTTCCCGGCGACCAGCCGGGCCAGATCCCCGTGCGCGCCGAGCATGTCCTGCCAGACCTCGGCGGGACGGTGCACCACCGGTTCGAGGTCGCAGCCCAGCGGGCCGGACGCGGCCACGACCAGGGTCAGCCCGCTGGCGTGCGCCACCGACACGGCACGGTCACCGGCCACCTCGGGGCGCCCGTCGGGACGGTGGGTCAGCTCGACGGGGTGCCCGAACGCCCGGCTGGCGGCCAGTTGGCTGCGGGCCCGGCGCCGGCGGACGTGCTCGCCGTCCCGGTCCTCCGCGACCGGCGGGTCGGGCTCCGCGTCGGGCTCGACCGCGACCGCGACCCGGGCACCGATCACGTCCTCCAGGGCCCGCTCCAGATAGGAGCCGAGCAGCGGCGCCACCCAGGGCCCGCGCCCGTCCTGCTTGCGGACGGCCCGCAGCCGCAGCCCCTCCCACCGCTCGACGACCTCGCCGGTGCCGGTGCGCAGGGCGATGTCGTAGACGTAGGTGTCCCCGTCGCGGCTCCGCTCGGTCGCGCAGTAGCGCAGGTCCGTCGCCGCGGACAGCTTCTCCCCGGCCGGATGGATCCGGTCGACGCCGGCCGGCAGCAGCGTGGCGTCCGGCACGCAGACCTGGTTGCCGTGCATCAGGGTGTCCCGCACCCCCGGGTCGCCGAGCAGCAGCGGGTCGGGTACGAACGCCGCGAACCAGTCGGTGGGGACCGCCTCGACATCGGCGTCGACGTGCCGCGCGGCGGCCCGGCGGTAGCGGCGCAACCGCTGGAACCGCGTTCCCTGGAACATCGTGCCGCCGTACAGGTCCGTGGCCGGGTCCAGCGGCACCGCCGGTACGCCGTCGGCCATCTGGTCGGGCGGCCCGTCGGGCACCGTCGTGGCGCCCAACCGCAGCCGGGCGGTGAAGTGGTCGGCGGCGAAGTCGGTCTCCTCGCTGCGGATCGCCACCTCCACCGTGTCGGTGTCGGTCACCACGGCCGCGATCCGGATCCGGGTGCGGCCCTCGGGCGGGACCACGATGGGCCGCAGGAACTCGGCCCGCTCGATGACCGGAACCGTGTCCACTCCGGTCACCGCGGTGGCCACCTGGGCCATCGCCTCCATGCCGAACACGGCGGGGAAGAGCAGGTTGCCGTCCAGGTGGTGGTCGGCGAGGTACAGGTCGGTGCCGGGGTTGAGTTCCACCTCGGTGACCAGCTCGACACCGTGGTAACGGACCAGGGGCCGTTCCACGAACCGCGCCAGCGGCAGCTCCGGCAGGTCGTACCGGACGGTGTCGATGCCCTGGGTACGGCCACTGATCACCACGACGCCGGGGGCGTCCGGATCGGCGACGAGCCGGCGGAGGATCTCCACCCCCTGGTCCGGGGTGACCGGCGTGACGCCCTCCCGGCTCAGCGACTCCACCACGGACAGCCGCTCACCCATGCCGACGCCGGACCAGACCGACCATTCCAGACAGAGGCTGCGGCACTGCGGGTGCTTGTGGCCGATCTCGGTGGTCAGGTCGGCGAGCCAGTCGTTGGCGACGGCGTAGTGCGCCTCGCCGCGCATCCCGGCGCGGCCGATGATGCTGCCCAGCGTCACCAGCAGCCGCAGATTGTCCGGGTCCACCGCGTCCAGCACGGCGCGCAGCCCGTCGATCTTCGGTGCCAGGGTGGCCCGGACCGCGTCCATGTCCAGGCCGGTGAGGGCGGCCGGTTCGTTACGGCCGGAGCCGTGCAGCACGGCCGTGACCGGCCCGAGGTCCCGGGTCAGCTCGTCGACGGCCCGGCGCACCTGGTCGGGGTCGGTGACGTCGGCGCGGGCGTAGCGGACGGTGACGCCGGATCCGCCGATCCGCTCCAGGTTCGCCGCCAGTTCCTCGTCCTCGGCGGGGTCGGAGCGGCCGAGCAGGCCGAGGCTGGCGCCGCTGTCGACGGCCAGGGCGAGCGCGCATTCGGCGGTGATGCCCTTACCGCCACCGGTCACCAGCAGCACGTCGGTGTCGTCAAGCGGTGCCTCGGTGCGGGCGGCCCGCACCGGCATGGCGCGCAGCGTGGGCACCCGGCGGGTCCCGTCGGGGTCGTAGCAGACCTCGGCGTACGCGCTGGTGGCGGCGACCTCGTCGACCACCCGGCGGACCGCCGCGTCGTCGTACGTCAGGTGCACGATGGTGATCAGCAGGTGGGGAGCCTCCAGCCGCAGCGTCTTCGCGACGCCGGCGCCGCCCCGGCCGTGCTGGACCAGGACGAACCGCGACCCCGGCTCACCCTGGGCGGCCCGCTGGGCACCGCGCAGGACGAGGTCGAGCGCGTCCCGCGGGCAGTCCTGCGGCAGGCAGACGACGATCCCGCTGCCCACCTCCGCCGCCCGCAACGCCGCCGGCAGTTCCTCGGCCAGCGGGTGGTCCGGGGTGGCGAAGACCTGCCAGTCGCCGGTGCCACCGGTCCCGCCGCGCGCGGGCAGCGGTGTCTCGTCGAGGTCCACCCGCCACGGCCTGGCCCAGGCCGCCGCCCCGGTGATCACCGGTGCCGCCGCCTGGTCGTGATCGTCCGAGCGGGTCGTCTCGGCAAGCGTGTCCAACGCCTCGGCCAGTTCGCTGACGGTGGCCATCGCGAAGTTGGTCGGCAGCTTCGCCGCGGGCACCTTCTTGCGTTGGGCCAGTTCGGCGACCACCTGACCGACCGTGATCGAGCTCATGTGCAGGTCGTCGAGCAGCCGGCTCTCCGGCCGGACCAACTCCAGCGGCAGTTCCGCCCGCTCGGCGGCCAGCCGCCGCAGCAGATCCTCGCTCGACTCGTCGGACCCGTCGGCGCCGCCACCGGCCTCGGCGGCGCCACCGGAACCGGACGTGGCCTCGGTCCCGCCGGTCGAGTCGCGCTCGTCGGTGGCGTCGGTGGTGGTGGTGCCCGCCGCCGGCAGCGCCGGGGCGGGGGCCGCCTCGCACGGGCTGGTCAGGAACCGGAACTCCGCACCGACGGCCAGCGGGCGGACCAGTCGCCCGTGGAACAGCGCCGGGTCGACGCCGGCCGCTCCCACCACGTACGCGGCGCCGATCACCCGCAGCAGGCCGGTCAGCGACTCGTCGTCGGTGTCCAGGGCAACCGCCGGCACGTCGGCGCTCCGGCCGGCCAGCCCGGTCAGCACCCGGCCCGGACCGACCTCGACGAACAGGTCCACGCCGGTCGCCGCCTCGGCGACGGCCTGGCTGAACAGCACCGGATCGGTGATCTGCCGGCGCAGCAGGGCGGGCAGGTCGGTGTCGGGGGCGAGCGGTTCCCCGGTGACCGTCGAGACGACGCGCCTGCGCAGCGGACCGAAGGTGTACTCCGTCAGCGCCGCGCCGAACGCGTCGGCCGCCGGGGCCACCTGCGGGGAGTGGAAGGCGTGCGAGACGTTCAGCGGGGTGGCGGTGACACCGGCGGCCGCCTGCCGCCGGCAGGCCTCCTCGACGGCGTCCGCCGGACCGGCGATGACGGTGTTGCCCGGACCGTTGTACGCGGCGATGACCACCGGAAGCTCGGTGGTGAGTCCGGCCAGGTCCTCGGGGGGCGCGGCGATGCTCGCCATCGTCCCGGAGTCGCTGTGCTCGGCCATGGTGCGCCCGCGCACGGCGGCGATGCCCAGGAGGTCCGCGTCGTCGACGGCGCCGGCCCAGTGCAGGGCGGTCAACTCGCCGAGGCTGTGCCCGGCCGCGACGACGGCCTCGACGCCCAGCTCGGTCAGCGCGCGCAGACCGGCGATCGAGCCGGTCACGATGCGGGGCTGGGCGACCTCGGTGGCCACCACGTCTCCGCCGGTCGGCAGGTTCGCCCGCAGGTACGCCTCGTCGACCTCGGTGAACCGGCGTCGCAGGGCGCCGCCGCTGGTGCCGCGCCCGGATCCCTGGCCGGGGAAGAGGAACCCGATCCGGCCGGGCCCGGTGACGTGTCCGAGCATGGCGCGACCGTCGGCGGTGAACAGGGACGTCTCACCCCCGGCGACGGCGTCGCGCACCTGCCGCAGCCGTTCCTCGGCGTCCTCCGGTGCGGCGGCCACGACCGCCGCCCGCCACGGCCGGTCCCGCAGCTCGCCGTGCAGCGTCGCGGCCAGGTCGGCGAGCTGCGCGTACGACAGGGCGGGAACGAATTCGATCAGTTCGGTGAGCCGCTCGGCGAGGTCCGACGCCGTCGCCGCGTCGACCGCGAGCAGTTCGACGTCCTGTTTGGACGAGGCGAGCAGCCGGGTCCGGTCGTCCAGCCGGCCGCGCCGGTGCGGGCGCGGGCTGTCCAGCACGACGTGCGTGTTGATGCCGCCGAATCCCATGGCGGTCACCGCAGCTCGCACCGGCACGTCGGCCGGCCACCGCTCCGCCACCGGCAGCGTGCGCAGCGCGGCTGACTCCTCGGTCAGCAGTTCGTGCGGGTCGACGCAGCCGATGGTGGGCGGCAGCACCTCGTGGTGCACGGCCAGGGTCGCCTTGATCAGTCCGGCCACGCCGGCCGCCGCCTTGGTGTGGCCGATCATCCCCTTGATCGAGCCGATGGCGGCGGGTGGCGCGTCCGGGTTCGCCGTCGTCCGGGCCTGCGACAGCGCGCCGAGTTCGGTGGCGTCGCCGACCTTGGTGCCCGTTCCGTGGCCCTCGAACAGGCCGATCGTGTCGATGCCGAAGCCGGTGCGGTCGTACGCGCGGCGCAGGGCGAGCTGGTATCCGGTGATCTCGGGACGGGTGATACCGCCCCGGCCGTCGGAAGATATTCCCCAGCCGGCGACGGAGGCGTACACCCGGTGACCGGCCTCCACCGCGTCGGGTTCGCGCATCAGCACGACCATGCCGCAGCCCTCGCCGGGCCAGAAGCCGTTGGAGGCGCGGTCGTAGACGCGCATCTCCCCGGTCGCCAGCGCGCCGGTCTTGGCGAAGCCGATGATCTCGAACGGGTCGATGGAGAGGTCGACGCCGCCCGCGACGGCGACGTCCACGTCGCCGTCCCGCAGCGCCTTGCAGGCCGTGGCCACCGACAGCAACGACGACGAGCAGGCGCCGTCGACCGTGTAGCCACCGCCCTTGAGGTCGAAGTGGTTGCAGATCCGGCCGGCGATGGTGTTCGACAGCGCGCCGGCGAGGGTGTCCTCGTCGATCGCCGGGAACGGCGCCTTGTAGGTCGCCTCCAGTTCGTCGAGGAAGGCGGCCAGTTCGTCGTCACCCCAGTCCCGGTCCTTGAGCGCCGCGCCGACCATCCGCCGGACGTACGGCCACCGCAGGCGCAACTGGTTGGCCCGGGAGAACTCGCCGGTCAGGCTGTTGCCCACCACGACGCCGACCCGCTCCCGCGGCAGCCCCTCCCCCATCGGGAAACCCGCGTCAGCCAGCGCGTTCGCGGCGACGTCCAGGGCGAGCCAGTGCGTCATGTCGGTGGACCGGAACGCCCGGCCACCGATCTTGTAGGTCACCCGGTCGAACTCGTACCCGTCGATGACCGCCGCCTTGCGGGCGTAGAACCGGTCGGGCGTGGCCGGATCCGGATCCCAGTAGTCCGCCGCGCGCATGCGGACGTCGGGCAGCCGCCGGAACGCGCGCCGACCGGCGACCGCGTTCTCCCACAGCTCACGCGGGGAGGTGGCGTCCGGGTACCGGCACGCCATGCCAACCACAGCGATTCTGCTCATTGTCCCTCGCTCTCCACAGTCCCGGCGCGGCCGGGATCGTCCTCGGCCCGCGCGATCGCAGGCCGGGCGTCGCTAGCTGCGCACCGCCCCGACGAAGGCGTCCGAGATGCGCCGTCGCCAGATCTCGAAGGCCGGGAGGTCCCCGTCGTCGGGTAGCCCGATCCGTGCCTCGTCGGTCGCCCGCGCCGCGGCGTCGACCGACGTACCGCAGAACACCCGGGTCGCCGTCTCGTTGTGCGGCACCACCAGCCCGGCGCGCACCCGCGCGCCGGCCGCGAAGGCCGCCCCCTGCGCCAGTTCGGCCCGGTGTGCTCCGGCCGCGGCCCGCAACCACTCGAGTTCGTCTTCCGCGGCGCCGCCCGCGTAGGTGGCGGCCAGCCCCGCACCGGCGTACAGGTCGGCCCGCCGGTGCGCCGGGAACCGGTCGAAGATCCGCACCAGTTCCCGGGGGTCGGTGCCGGCGACGAACCAGCTCGCCCGGCCGATGCCCTGGTCGATGACCCGGGGGGCGTAGTCCGGCGACGCGTCCGGCGGCCACCGGAACCGTTCGTCGCGGTGCCGGCGGTGGACGTACGTGTCGGTGTGGAAGTACGCCTGGTGGAAGCCGTACCCGTCGAGGACGAGCCAGCGCAGCAGCGGGTCCGGCGCGTGCAGCCGGGTCCAGCGCGGGCGGGGCAGCCGGGCCATCGCCCAGCCCACCCCGACGTACGCCATGTAGACGTGCCGGTCACCGCGGCCGGCGAGGAAGTCCGCGACGTGGCGGCCCCGGCGGACCGACAGGCCGTCCCGCATGGCGAACGCCATCGCGGCACCCTCGTACGCGAAGCCGCGGAACCCGGTGGGGATCCGCTCCAGGTGCGGTTCGGCGTCCGGGGCCTGACGTGCCTCGGCGGCCACCGCGTACCCGGCGAGGAACGACCTGCCAACGGTGGCCAGCCGGTCCCGGGACGCCGGGGTCTTGCCGTGGAACCCGCGAACCTCCGGCTCGGTCTGCCGCACGTCTGGGGTCAGGATGCGCCGCCGCAGTGCTCGCCATGCCCTCATCACGGATCGGCCTCCTAAAGATCGATATGTACGACTAAATTGTCTCCCCTGAAGCCTGATCAGGGCTTCTTCGTCGTTGCGGCGTCCCGCTCTGACCGATCGGTCAGGCAGTTGCCGGCTCGCCGGCCGGGCGCTACGACCGGCCGACCGGCGCCGGGAGCGCCTCCCGGATGTTGCGGCGCCACGTCTCGTACGCCGGCTCGGCCGCCGTCCCGGGTTCGGGTACGGCGGCGGCGTCGGCCAGCGCCACCGCCGCGTCGACCGACATGCCGGCCAGCGCCGCCACCGCCGTCGGGGTGTGCGCCGGTCGGACGCCGGAGAAGACCCGTGCCTTGGCGCCGAACACCGCTCCCTGCCCCAGGTGCCGGGCGTGTTCCCCGGCGCCCTCGCGCAGGCCGGCGAGGCCGTCGGCGTCGCACCCGCCGGCCACGGTGGCCGCGAGCCCCACTCCGCTCCACAGGTCCGCCCGGCGCCGGTCGGCGAACCGGTCGACCGCGGCGGTCACGTCCGCCGGCCGGGCCCGGTGGATGAACCACAGCGCGCGGCCGATGCCCTGGTCCACCGCTCGCGGGAAGTAGTCGGGCCGGCCCAGCCAGGGGTACGGCTCGGGGCGGTTCTGGCGGGTGACCCACGCGTCGGTGTGGAAGTAGGCGAGGTCGAAGCCGTACCCGTCCACCGCCAACCAACTCATCGTCGGGTAGTACGGGACGCCGGTGAGGTCCGGCAACATCTTCGTCCACAGTCGACGCGGGAGCTTCGCCATGGCGAAACCGATGCCGATGTAGGTCAGGAAGGTGTGCGGCACGCCCGGGCCGCGCAGCAGGTTCCGGGCCCGGTGCCGGCGGCCCGGACCCATCGCGTCCAGGATGGTGAGCGCCATCGCGGCGCCCTCGTACGCGAAGCCGCGCAACTCGGCCTCGACCAGTTCCAACCGGCGCTCCAGCTCCCACTGGTCGCGCAGGTCGATGGCCCATTCGAAGCCGCAGACGACCGCCTGTGGAATGGCCTCCAGGCGTGCGGTGGCCCCGCCGGGCGGCCCGGGGAAGCCGCGCCGGGCGAACGTCGTCTCGGTCAGCGGCGGGGTCAACGCCAGCCGGCGCAGCGAGCCCAGGACGGTCGGCATGGTCTTCCTCCGTAAGGCCGGCCGGTCGGCCGACGCGTCGATTCGGCGGCACCGGGGTCGAGGTGACCGGTCGGTGCCTGGTTCCTAGCCGGCGGCGGACGGGTGTGCGGCTGTCCGGTCACCATCCGCCAGCCGGGCCCCGATGGCCGTGGCCGCCGCGAAACTGGCCCACGCTGTCGCCTCGACCAGGGCGGTGTCGCCGGGGTGGTGGCGCCGGAAGTCGTCCACCACCCGGGCGTCGACGCGGTAGGAGGCCAGCGCGGTAAGCATGGCGAGCCGGCCGGCGGCCCGGTCCGCCGGGGACAGGTTGGTGAACGGCTCCTCGGACCACGCTGCGCCGAGCCCGGGGGGCTCGCCATGCCAGTCCGCGAGCCGGTCCCGCACGATGCCCCGGACGTCAGTGGACAGCGACCGCTCCCCCGCGCCCTCGAACGCCCGGGTGGCCCGTGCCACCGCGCCGGCGACGGCCGGGTCGCCAGCGGCCCAGCCGGCCCCCAGCGGCAACTCCGCGGGCGGCAGCAGGCTCAGGGACCGGCCCGGCACCCGGTGGTCCCGCAGGGTCGGCCGCAGGGCTCGGCTGATCCCCTGCTTCAGCCGCCGCTTCGGCCGGGCGGCGAGCCCGGGCGGGAGCAGGTATCCCGGCAGGAACACGTTGACCATGCGGGTCAGGTAGTGGAATCCCACCACCACGCCGATCAGTTCGGCCCGGGCGGCGGGTTCGGCCAGACTGGCGGGTGTCAACCCGGCGGGCTCGGTCCGCGTCGATCCGCCCGGGTCGGCCCGGGTCGATCCGGCCGGGTCCGCGACGGGACGGTGCGCGTCCCGGGCCCAGGACACCACCTCCCGCAGGTGGTCGTCGGTGATGTCGGCGACCCGCTCGTCGGCCACCGCCTCGGCATTGTTCTCGGTGGACAGATCGTAGAGGCCGAGGGTGTGCATCTCGGCGCAGTACGGGCACCGGTTGGCCACCGAGACGGCCGCCGCGGCGGCCTCCTTTGTCGTCCGGTTCAGCCGGCCGCCGATCATCGGTTCCCGGACCAGCGTCCAGTACGCCGCGAGAACGGTCGGTGCCGGCGAGTGCATCAGGGCCGGTGGCACCACGACGAGCATCTCGTCGGCGATCTGCCGGTACACCCGGGCCACCAGGCCGGTGGCGCCGACGGCCGGCACCGGCCGCAGATACCTGACCTGGCGGCGCAGCACCGACGACGCCATCCGACCGCCGATCATCGCCGTTCCCGCACTGGGCTCCGACCCCGGGAGTTGGTAAGAGGAATGCTCATGTCATTCAGTATTGAATCTGTTTTCGATGTGGCAATCCCCGGACGCCGACAGCGCAAGCTGCGAGAAACGGAAAGGCCAGACGACCGGGCGGGACGCACGACCGCAATGACGAAGATGTGTGACTTCGGGGGATACCGTCACGATGAACCTCGGAACCAGACGGCAATTCCTGGGAAAGGGGTGACGTATGCGATCCGACGATTCCGGACGGGACCCGGTGCGGACGGCGACCCTGGAGGCGTTCGCCGACACGATCATTCCCGGCGAGCGACGCGGCCCGGACGACCGGGCGGTCGCGGGCGCGGCCTCGGGCGGCGGCGCGGTCGCCTCGGGTGCGATCGACCTGTTGGAGGACCCGGCCGGCGGACTGGCCGAGGGCCTGGACGCCCTGGCCATGTCCTTGAACGCGTACGCGGCCGACTACGCCGCCGACCGCGGGGTGCCACTGGACGACGACCTGCCGCCCTTTGTCGCGTTGCCGTTCGAGCACCGCTCCGCCCTGGTGGGCGAGCTGACCGCCCCGGACCACCCGGAGAAGCAGATGTGGGTGGGTCTCGCCCTGTTCAGCAACATGGCCTTCGACAGCGCCGCGCACCTCAGCACGCCGGAGGCGCTGGCCGCCGGACATCCGGGGTTGTTGTCGATCGGGTACGCGCGCCCGGACGACGACGGCCTGTACCGGTTTCCGTCGTTCTCGTACGGCCGGCAACTCGCCGACGTCCATCCCGACACCTCACCGACGGGCAGCCTGGCATGAACTCCATCGAATCGACAGACGTTCTGGTGATCGGCAGCGGTTTCGGCGGCGCCATCGCCGCGTACCACCTGGCCGCCGGCGGCGCCCAGGTGACCGTACTGGAGCGCGGGCCGTGGCTCAGCAGCGACGAGTTCGACCACGACTTCCTGCTCGGCTCGTCGTACACCCGGATCTTCGACTTCACCGTGGGCGACGGGATGAGCGTGCTGGGCGGCAACTGCGTCGGCGGCGGCAGCGTCGTCTACTTCGCCACCATGCCGCGCGCGCCACGGTTCGTCTTCGACCGCCACGGGAGCATCGGCCGTCGGATGTGGCCGGCGTCCATCGACCGGGACGCGCTGGAGCCGTGGTACGACCGGGTGGCCGAGGCGTTGCCGATCACCCAACAGTCGTGGGACCGGGTGCCGTACGCCGGCGGTTTGTTCGCCGCCGCGTGCGCGCACGCCGGCCACACCGCGAACCCGGCGCCGTCGGCCGTCGATGTCGACAGGTGCACGAACTGCAACTGGATGATGGCGGGCTGCCGCTTCGACGCGAAGCGGTCGCTGCTGCTCAACTACCTGCCGGCGGCGCTCGCCCACGGCGCGGAGATCCGCCCGCTGCACGAGGTGCAGCGACTGTCCCGCACCGCCGACGGCGGCTACCGGGTGCACTACCGGATCGTCGACGGGGAGGACTACCGGGTGCTGCACGACTCCGCCGTGATCGACGCGAAGATCGTCATTCTGGCGGCCGGGGCCGGGGCCACCCCGGTGATCCTGCAACGCTCGGCGGACGAGTTGGGGCCGATGCCGCATGCGGTCGGCCGGTACTTCTCGGGTAACGGGGAACGCCTGAACACGGCCGTGTTCGACGAGGACCGGGTGCGCGAGGTGCTCGGGCTCGACCGCGGCGACGGTCGGGCGTACGAGGGTTACCAGATCGGCCGCGGGCCGACGGTCGCGAGCTGGGACCGGCTGGACGGACGGCTGCCCGAATTCGAGCGGTTCTCCCTGGAGCAGCTGTACTTCCCGCCAGGGCTGGGCACGATCCTCGCCCAGGTGCCCGACGCGACCGGCCCGAGCTGGTACGGCGTGGCGAAGAAGGAGATGCTCCGGCGCTGGCGGTCCTGGCTGACGATCTTCATCATGTCCGAGGACGACAACGAGGGCGTGTTCGGACCGCCTCCGGAGACCGGCAACGCGCACCGGTTCTCCCAGCAGATGCTGGGGCATGGTCCGCTGCGGTACCGGCCCACGGGGAACACCCGGCACGGCTGGTCGCTCGCCGACGCCGCCATCAAGGACATCCTCGAACGCGACGGCCTGGCCCGGGTGGCGCCGTGGACCAACGATCTGGTCGGCGCGTACACGGTGCACCCGCTCGCGTCCTGCCGGATCGGGGACGACCCGGCGACGTCGGCCCTGGACGACCGCCACGAACTGCGTGGTCACCCGGGAATCTTCGTCACCGACGGCTCGGCCGTGCCCGGTGCGCTGACGGTGAACCCGGCGTCGACCATCGCGGCGCTCGCGGAGCGCGCGATGCCGGGGATCGTCCGGGCCGCCCGCGAGCGCGGGGTGCCGGTGCGGTACGGGGCCCCGTCGCCGGACGGCGAGACCGCGGCACGGCGGGCGGTGGCCCGGTCGACCTGACCGGGTTCGAACCGCGACGGGCGCCCCGGGATGTTTCCTCCCGGGGCGCCCCGGTATTCCCGGGCGACATTCTCTTGAATGGTTCAAGAATAGCCGTCGACATCGGATACGTCTCATTGACAACTGTTGTTCGCGCAAATTGTTTAGCCGCATATTGCACCGTCCATACCGGACAATGACCACCCATGTCCGACGTGCTGGACTCGCCGGACCAGCCCGACTACGGCGAGAAAGGCCAGCTCAGAGCCGTTCCATCTTCTGGTTTGCGGTGGACCAGGCGAGCCGATCCATCAGGTTGCCGGTGGACAACCAGTCCGCTAGCCTCATCCGTAGGACCAGTCAGAATCAGCCGAAGGGGGGATCCCGATTCCACCGGGTTGGATGTCGGGGTCTGGCTGTCAATGGTCACAGAAATCGTGGTTAGCCAATACGTAATGCGCGGAGCCGGGCCGCGCTTCGCTCGCTGCCCGCATTGGGTATTGATGGCCGTCGGGACACTCGGAGGTATCGTGGAACAGGCCATCGAAACAGCCGTGCAACGGGCGATCGTCACCATGCGGGACCATCTCGGCGAGCCGATCACCGTCGACGACATGGCGCGCGCGGCGATGTTCAGCAAGTTTCACTTCACCCGCATCTTCCAACAGGCGACCGGGGTCTCCCCGGGGCGTTTCCTGTCGGCGCTGCGATTGCAGCGGGCGAAGCATCTCCTCGTGTCGACATCGATGAACGTCGCCGACATCAGCCTTCAGGTCGGCTACAACAGCGTCGGCACCTTCAGCTCGCGGTTCAGCCGCAGCGTCGGGATGTCACCCACGACGTTCCGGCGCCGCGCCGGCCTCGCCACGCGCATCGCCACCGATTCGGAGCGGCACCAGCCCAACCCGTCGAACGCGCGGGTCTGCGGCCGGATCTGGCAGGACCCGGGCCAACCCTGCGGCCAGGTGTTCCTCGGCCTCTTTCCGCACTGCATACCGGAGGGACGCCCGGTCCGGTGCGCGGTGCTGCCGGAGGCCGGCACGTTCCGCTTCGAGCGGGTCCCCACCGGCACCTACTACCTGCTGGCCCAGTGTGTCGTGGGGGACGCCGCGGTGGCCACCACCCAACCGGACGGCGCCCACGCGAGCCTGTCCGTCGCCACCCACGGGCCGCACACCATCCGGCACGACTCGGTGGTCCGCGCCGACGTGATGCTCCAGCCGGTCCGGGACCTCGACCCACCGGTCCTGCTCGCCCTCGTCGACGCCCGGCGCATGGCCCTGGCCCGCGTCGAGGCCGAGGACGGCCGCCCTGAGCCCGGCACGCCGCTGCGGTCCAGGCCGCCGTCGCGCAACGTCCCGGTCCGCCCGAACCAGCCGGACCGTCCGAACCGCGCCGGCCGGACGATCCGCCGGTGGTCGTTGCGGGCGATCTCGCGGTAACACCGCGCGCGGAAGGGGCCCTTGTCGCCAAGGGCCCCTTCCGCCCGACCGGTCAGCGCCGGGCCGGCGCGAACTGACCCGGCCGCCGGCCGGGACCGGCCGGTCCGCGGTACGCCTGGGCGATGTCCAACCAGGCGTCCGCCTCCGCCCCGGCAGCCTCCAGCGACAGGTCGTCGCGGTGCCGCCGGCGCGTGACGAGCAGGCAGAAGTCGGCCGCCGGCCCGGTGATCCGCTGGACCGCGTCACTCGCCCCGAACGTCCACAACGCCCCCGAGGGGGCGACCAGTTCGAACCGGAACGGCGTGTCCGGCGGCGTGCGACCGCGGGCGAGGTACCCGAAGTCCCAGGTGCGGACGGCGAACCCGACGAGGTGGCCGATCCGGTCGGTGTATTCCCGCTGGACGCCAAGCGCGTCCGCGATGTCCTGCCCGTGGCCGAACAGTTCCATCATGCCCGCCGCGGCCAGCACTCCCGCCGGCAGCGGACGGACCAGCCAGGGCACCTCCTGGTCCAACGGCACCGATCCGAGGGCCCGCTCTGCGGTCCTCCGCTCGGTCCGCCAGCGCTCCAGCAGCGACTCCGGCGGCTCGGCGACGAACTCGGCCATGGCCGCCCGCACGTTGGCGTCGAAGTCGGGACCCAGTTTGCTGGCGACGGCGCGGAACGCGTCGGGTTTCGCGGCCGCCAGGGCGGCCAGGCGGAACGTCGCGGCCAGATGCGCGACCTGATGGTGGATGCTCCACCCGGGCGCGGGGGTGGGTGTCGCCCAGTCCGCGGCGGCCAGGCCACTGATCAGGCCGTCGAGCTCGTCGCCATCGGCGACCAGGTCGGCGATCACGTTCGGCTGCTGTGTCACGCGTCTGTCCTCCCGGGAGTCGGCTCATCCGATCAGGTCCAGAATCGGTGGTTCTCCCGCAGGCAGTCATCTTCGTCATTGCCGCGTTCGATCCGACCGTTCGGTCTCATGCGCACGGTGGAAGTGGGCCGGCCGCCCGCCGGCCGCCAAGACTGCGAGGAGACCGACGGTGGAAGGAGGCAGCACGATGGCCGCACGACAGCTCGACCCGACCACGATGGACAGCCGCAGCTTCGCCCAACTGGTGAAGGAGACGCCCCCCGACGACCTCCGGGAGGTGCTGCGCGGCGACCAGGGTCGCGGGATCCTGGACGAGATGGTCGCCCGGATGCCGGAGGTCTTCCGATCCGACCGCGCCGGTTCCCTGGGCGCCGTCATCCACTGGCGCATCCAGGGCCGCGCCGACCACGGGACGGACGTCTACCAGGTGGTCATCGCCGACGGCCGGTGTGAACCGTCGGCGAGCGCCGACCGGGAACCGGCGCTCACCCTCACCCTGGACGCGGTGGACTTCCTGCGCATGGTCACCGGCAACGCCCATCCGGTCATGCTGAGCATGAAGGGCAAGCTGAAGACGTCCGGAGATCTCGGCCTCACCGCCAAGTTCCCCAGCCTGTTCGACATCCCCAAGGCGTGACCGTTCCCGGCGCGGGTCCGCCTGCGCCGCACCGCGACTCTGCGCCGCACCGCGACTCTGCGCCGCACCGCGACTCTGCGCCGCACCGCGACGGGACCGGCTTCCGGGGTGGCGCTGGCGATGCGCATCCTTGAAGAAGACCGTCGCGGGCGACCACTCGTAGAGTCGGAATCGAGCCACGGTAGCGGTGCCCGACCGCGCTCGGGCGCGGCCCACGGACCCCCGACCGTCCGGCGGAGGCACGGCAGCGGTCCACTTCGGACGTTTTTCCGTCACCTGTCGTTCGCCGGACACGTCGTCGTACAAGGAGGAAATGGTGCTGACCACCGAAGCTCCCGGCCAGGTTCCCACCCGGGACCAGCTCGTCCGCCGCGTATCCGAAGCCGCGCCCGCCCTGCGGGAACAGGCCGCCTGGTCGGAGGAGAACCGACGGTTGTCCGACGAGTCGGTAAACGCGCTGGCCGAGGCGGGCGTCTTCCGGCTGCGGGCACCCACTCGGTACGGCGGGTACGAGTGCGACACACGTACCCTCGTCGACATCGGCGCGGAACTCGGCCGGGCCGACGGCTCCACTGCGTGGACCGCGTCGGTGTACTGGATCCCGACCTGGATGACCTGCCTGTTCCCCGACCACGTCCAGGACGAGGTGTTCGCCACGCCGGACGTCCGGATCTGCGGGACGTTGAGTCCCGGCGGGATGGCCGCGCCGGCCGACGGCGGCGTTGTCGTCAACGGCAGGTGGGGCTTCATCACCGGCGCGCTGCACAGCCACTGGCAGGAGATCATCGCCATCCAGCCCGGCCCCGAGGGCGAGCCGATGCCGGTCATGGCCCTCGTGCCGATGTCCGATCTGCAGATCATCGACGACTGGCACACGTCCGGGTTGAGCGGCACCGGCAGCGTCAGCACCGCCGCGCAGGACGTCTTCGTGCCGGCCGAGCGGGTCCTTCCACTGGGTGCCGTGCTGCAGGGCCAGGGCGCGTCGAAGGCTAACGCCGACGCCGCCATCTACCGGGCGCCGCTGCTGCCCGTCGCCTCCGCCTCGTCCATCGGCACCGTGCTCGGCCTGGCCCGGGCGGCCCGGGACGCCTTCGCCGAGCGGCTGCCCGATCGGAAGATCACCTACACGAACTACGAGAGCCAGCGCGAGGCCCCGATCACGCACCTGGAAACCGCCGAGGCGGCGCTCAAGCTCGACGAGGCCGAGTTCCACGCGTACCGGCTGGCGGACCAGGTGGACGGCAAGTGCCGCACCGGCGAGCCGTGGAGCGTCGAGGAACGCGTCCGGGCGCGGGCCGACCTGGGGGCGGCGTGCCGGCTGGCCAAGGAGTCGGTGGACATCCTCGCGCTGGCCAGTGGCGGTTCGTCGATCTACCGGGACAAGCCGATCCAGCGCGTCGCCCGGGACATCCAGGCGGTCAACCTGCACGCCCTGATGCACCCCAGCACCAACATCGAGCTGTACGGCCGGGTGCTCTGCGGGCTGGAGCCGAACACGCTTTATCTCTGATCGCCGGATCCGTTTCGTCATCGCGAATCCATTCGTCGCATTCGACAGAGAGGGACGACAGACATGACCGCCACGAATCTGCCCGTCAGCGGCGTCGACGCCGACCAGGCGGCCGTCGCCGCCGTACCCCAGCGCATCGTGGAGGCGTGGGCCGCGCACGACGCCGACGCCTTCGCCGACGTGTTCACCCCGGACGGCACCATGATCCTGCCTGGGCTCTACCGCAAGGGGCGCGACGAGATCCGCTCGTTCATGGCGCAGGCCTTCGCCGACCGCTACCAGGGCACCCGGGTCACCGGGCAGCCACTCGACCTGCGGTTCCTCGGATCGGACGCTGGCGTGGTGGTCACCCAGGGCGGTGTGCTGGCACCCGGTGAGGCCGAGGTCGCCGACGAGCGCGCCATCCGGGCCACCTGGGTGGTGGTGCGGCAGGACGGCCAGTGGCGACTCGCCGCGTACCAGAACAGCCCGGCCGGGTGAATTTCCGGGCCGTAGAATCGGGCCCGGAATGAACCGTCGACACAAGGAGCCGCGATGTTGAAGAATTCGCCGTTCTACGCGGGCGTCGCGTTCGAGGACCTCAGCAGGGCAAAGGATTTCTACGGTTCGACACTCGGCGTCGAGGTCATCGAGATAGACGAGGGCCTGATGATCCTGCGGGCCGCCAACGGATATTCGGTGCTGGTCTACGAGAAGCCGGGGCACCGCCCCGCCGAGCACACGGTGCTCAACTTCCCGGTGGACGACATCGAGACCACCGTCGACCGGATGACCGCCGCCGGGGTCACCTTCGAGCAGTACGACTCCGGTCCGCTGAAGACCGACGCGAAGGGCATCGCCCAGCCCGGGCCGAAACAGGCGTGGTTCAAGGACCCGGCCGGCAACATCCTGTCCGTGATCGAGGGCTAGTTCGACACGTTCCGCGACGCTCCCCGGTGGACGACCGTCCACCGGGGAGCTTCCGCTTTCTCGACAGCATTCTCCGAAATTGCGGAGCACATATCACCGCACGCTTTCACCTTCTCTCGGTGCCGCGCGGCCGGATAGTTTTCATCAAGCGGCCGATTGACGTGTCGACCGCTATTCCCAACCAGGAGAGTTGCCGGCCCGAAGGAGGATCGCGTGAGCACACACCTCGGAAACAGCGCGGTGGTGCTCGGCGGGAGCATGGCCGGGCTGCTCGCCGCCCGGGTGCTCGCCGAAGCGTACCCGCGGGTGTGCGTGGTGGACCGCGACGAGCTGACCCGGCACGGCCTGCCGCGGCGTGGTGTCCCGCAGGGCAACCACGCGCACTCGCTGCACGGTCGGGGCCAGCAGATCGTCGAGGAGCTGTTTCCGGGCTTCACCGAGGAGGTCCGGGCCGCCGGCGTGCCGACCGGCGACCTGGCCCGGATGCGCTGGTACGTCGACGGGCGCCGGATGCTGCCCGCCGACTCCGGACTGACGTCCATCACCGCCGACCGGCCGGTGCTGGAGAGCCACGTCCGGGATCGGGTGTCCGCACTCGGCAACGTCCGCTTCGTCGGGGGCCGCGACATCCTCGGCCTCGTCACGACCGGCACCGACCGGGTGACCGGCGTGCGGGTCCAGGACCGGGCGGACGGCACCCCGGAGGTGATCGACGCCGACCTGGTGGTCGACGCCACCGGCCGCGGCTCGCGTACCCCGGTCTGGCTTGAAGAACTGGGCTACCGCCGGCCGACGGAGGAACGGGTCAAGATCGGCCTGGCCTACACGACCCGGCATTACCGCCCGCTCGTCGACCACTTCCACGGCGACCAGTCGATCAACCCGGTCGCCACCCCCGCCCACCCACGCGGCGCGTTCTTCGGCCGGGTCGGTCCCGACCGGTGCATCCTGTCGCTCACCGGCGTCCTCGGCGACCAGCCGCCGACCGATCCGGCGGGCTTCGAGGCGTACGCCCGCTCGCTGCCCATCCCGGACATCGCCGACGCCATCCGCGACGCCGAGCCCCTCGACGAACCGGTGTGTTTCCGCTTCCCGGCCAGCGTGCGCCGGCGGTACGAGCACCTGCCGGCCATGCCGAGCGGTCTGCTCGTGCTCGGCGACGCGGTGTGCAGCTTCAACCCGGTGTACGGCCAAGGAATGATCGTCTCGGCGATGGAGGCGCGGATCCTGCGCGACCACCTGTCCGGCGGCGCCGAGCCGAACCCGCGTGACTTCCTGCGCGACATCGCTCGGGTCATCGACACGCCCTGGGACATCGCCGCCGGCGGTGACCTGAGCTTCCCGGCCGTCGAGGGTCGCCGGACCCCGAAGGTTCGGCTGGCCAACGCGTACATGGGCCGGTTGCAGTTGGCCGCGACCCGCGACGCCGGCATCACCGCGGCCTTCATGCGGGTGACCGGCCTGGTCGACCCGCCGCCGGCGCTGATGCGGCCCGCGATGGCCTGGCGCGTGCTGCGCAACGGCGGGCGCGCTGCGGCGCCGGCGGCCGGACAGCCGCGACCCCCCGTCAACACGTACTCACGATAGGAGCCGACTGTGACGATCTCGCCCACGACGGCCACCGGATCGGCGGCCTCGACCGAGCTGGAGGCGCTGGACCGACGGCACCTGATCCACCCGCACCTGAGCGCCGACCGCGCCGACCGTTCCGTCATCGTGCGCGGCAAGGGCTGCGCGGTGTGGGACGCGCACGGCACCGAGTTTCTGGACGTGACGGGCGGCGGCAACTGGCTGTGCCAGATCGGGCACGGCCGACCGGAGATCGCCGAGGTCGCCGCCGAACAGGCGGCCCGGCTCGGCTACTTCACCAGCTTCTACGAGTTCACAAACGACCGCTCGATCGAACTCGCGACTCGCCTGGTGGATCTGTCCCCGGCCGGCTTCGACCGGGTGTTCTTCACAAACGGCGGTTCGGAGGGCGTGGACAGCGCCATCAAGGCGGCCCGGCTCTACCACCACCGCCGGGGCGAGTCCGACCGGACCTGGGTCATCTCCCGCCAGTTCGCGTACCACGGCGCCACCTACGGCAGCGGCACGGCCACCGGCTTCGAGCACCTGCACGTCGCCATCGGACCGCTGCTGCCGCACATCGAGCGGCTCACCCCCGCCTGGCCCTACCACACCGAGTTGTACGGCGGGCAGGACCCGACCGACTTTCTGGTCGCCGAGCTGGAGCAGACGATCGAACGGATCGGCGCTGACAAGATCGCCGCGATGATCGGTGAACCGGTGATGGCCGGCGGCGGGGTGCACGCGCCGATGGCCGACTACTGGCCACGGGTCAGCGAGGTGCTCCACCGGCACGGCATCCTGCTCATCGCCGACGAGGTGGTCACCGCGTTCGGCCGCACCGGCGCCTGGTTCGACTCGCCGCAGCGCGGCCTCTCCCCGGACATCATCGTCACCGCCAAGGGCCTCACCAGCGGGTACGCGCCACTGGGCGCCGTGCTCACCCGGGACGAGGTCGGCGAGACGCTGGTCAGCGCGGAGGGCTTCTACCACGGTCACACGTACTTCGGTCACCCGGTCGCCTGCGCGGTCGGCCTGGCCAACCTCGACGTGCTGGAGAAGGAGGCGCTGCCGGGCCGGGCGCACCACATCGCCGACTGGCTGCGGTCCGGCCTCGCCCCGCTGCGCGACCTGCCCGCCGTGGGCGACGTGCGGGTGGTCGGCGCGACCGCCGGCATCGAGCTGGTGGCCAACCGGGAGACACATGAACCGCTGATGCCACCGGTGGCCCGCAACGCCGTCCTCGACCTGCACCGCAACCACGGCGTGATCGCCCGCGACTACGGAAACGTCATCACCCTGTCTCCGCCGCTCGTCATCGACGAGCGGCAGGTCGGTCGCGCGGCGGCCGGACTGACCGAGGTGTTGTCGCGGATGGACACCACCGGCCGGCTGACGCCCCGCTGAGCCGGCATCCGACAGGAGGGAAGGGACGAGCAGCATGGGTACGCACATCGGTGACCGGGCGATCGTGCTCGGCGGCGGGATCGCCGGGTTGACCGCCGCCAACGTGCTCGCGGAGGCGTACACGGAGGTGCTGGTGGTCGACCGTGACCACCTCACCGGCGAGAGCGCGTGGCGACGCGGCGCGCCGCAGGGCCGGCACATCAACGGCCTGCTGGCCCGTGGCCATCAGGCCCTGGAGGAACTGTTCCCGGGCATCACGGACGAGCTGGTCGCCGATGGCGTGCCGCTGTCCGACCTGTCCGGGACGGTGCGCTGGTACTTCAACGGCCGGCAACTGCGCCAGAAGCGGGCCGGGCTGACAAGCGTGGCGGCCACCCGGCCGGTGATGGAGGCGCACATCTACCGCCGGGTGGCGGCGCTGCCGAACGTGGAGTTCGTCGGCGGATGCGACATCACGGGCCTGGCGACCACGCCGGACCGCAAGCGGGTGACCGGGGTCCGGGTGCACCACAAGGCGATCGGGCGGGGCGACGAGGTCCTCAACGCCGATCTGGTCGTCGACGCCTGTGGCCGTGGTTCGCGTACCCACCTCTGGTTGGCCGAATGGGGTTATCCGGAGGTCAAGGAGGAGGGCACCAAGATCGGGCTCGGCTACGGCACCCGGCACTACCGGCTGCGGAACGATCCGCTGGGCGACGACGTGTCGATCGTCTCGGTCGCCTCACCGGAGTTGCCCCGCGGTGCCATCTGCACCAAGACCGACGGCGGCCGGATAGAGCTGACCACGTACGGCATCCTCGGTGACCATCCGCCGACCGACCCGGAGGGCTACACCGAGTTCGTCCGGTCGTTGGCCACCCAGGACATCTACGAGCTGATCCGGGACGCCGAGCCGCTTGACGATCCCGTGCAGTTCCGCTTCCCGACGACGCTGCGGCGGCGGTACGAGTGGCTCAACCGGTTCCCGGACCGGCTGCTCGTCCTGGGGGACGCGGTGTGTTCGCCGAACCCGGTCTTCGCCCAGGGCCAGACACTCGCCGCGCTGGAGGCGCTCGCCCTGCGTAAGCACCTCAACCGGGGCAGCACCCCCGATCCGCGTGCCTTCGCCCGCGATGTCGGCCGGGTCATCGACCCCGCCTGGGAGATGACCACAAGCATGAGCCTGACCTTCCCGGACGTGCCTGGACGGCGTTCCCTGAAAACCAAGATCAATCATGCGTACCTGGCCCGGATCCAGGCCGCCGCCACCCGCGACTCCCGGATAACCGCCGCCTTCCTCAGCACGGCCGGCCTGGTCTCGCCACCGCAGTCGATCCTGCGACCGGGGTTCGTCTGGCGCGTGCTGCGGCTGTCGCGGCGGACCGGGAGGAGCGCCGTGGCCCGGCCCGCGAGCGTCTCGACCTGAGTCGCTAACCGCACCAGGGGTCGCGGCCCTCTACCCGGGTCGCGGCCCCTACCCGGATCGCGGCCCCTACCCGGGTCGCGGCCCTCCATCGGCGCACCCGGCACCGCCGCATGTGGTCCGGTTCCGCCATCGGCGCACCCGACACCGCCGCATGTGGTCCGGTTCCGCCATCGGCGCACCCGGCACCGCCGACCCCCGAACTCAGTCCGGCCGGACGGGCGCGGCGAGATCTGGCCACGATCAACTCGATGTGCGGTATGTCGGGGGTTGGACGGCAGCCAACCCCGCGACATGCCGCACATCGAGTCGATCAAGGGGTGCGGGTCGACGACAACGCCGACCACATCGGACAAAGGGCACGATGGGCATGATCGACTCGATGTAGGCGTAGTAGGGGTGTCCGGAGCCCGAAGACACCCCTAGTACGCCGACATCGAGTCGATCAACGGGCGGCGAGCGGGTTCACCCGAACCGGCCCCAGGCCGACGGTTCTCAGGCCGACATCGCCGGCGACGTCGCGGTCGTCGGCGCGGTCGTCGGCGCGGTCGTCGGCGCGGTCGTCGGCGCGGTCGTCGGCGCGTCGTCCGGCGCGATCGTCGGCGCGTCGTCCGGCGCGATCGTCGGCGCGTCGTCCGCCAGCACCCGCCGCAGTTCGTCACGCAGGCACGCGTACGTGGGCGCCAGCGTGCGGCACAGCGTCGCCGCGGCGGCCCGGTCCCCGGCGACCAGCGGATGCTGCAAGGCCCCGACCAGCCGGGCCTGGTGCTCCAGGATCTGCGCCGGGCCGGCGCAGCCGATCCCGCCGAGCAGCAGGGCCGCGTCACTCAGCCGGCGGGCGCCACCGCTGACCGTGTACTCCACGAGGTACTTGTACTGCGAGTTGGTGAGCCCATCCTCGACGATCCGGGCGATCCGTTCGGCGGCGGCCGCCGCGTCCGCGCCGTCGAGCCAGCGTACGGCGGCCGGCAGCGAGGCGCGTACCGCGGTCGCCAGCTCGACCTCGTGAACCCGGCGGAACGCGCTGCGCGTGATGAACGGTTCCACCGGATAGACGAACGCGTCGGTCTGCCAGGCGGCCAGGAACGAGTCCAGCGGCAGCGTCGCGTACGGGAAGCCGCGCGGGTCGTGCATCCGGACCGTCTCCCCCTCCAGCCCGATGACCAGGATGTAATGCTCGGCGCCGATGGCCTGCCCGAGCCCGGGGTGATGCGGCAGCAGGCCCATCTCGATCGGGCCGGTGACCACCGGATCGGCCGGCGTGGCCCGCGCGATGCGGGTCACCGCCTCGTCGGCCGATCCGCTGGTCCGCTCGCACGTCCAGCCGAGCAGGTCCAGGGCGGCTGGGATGCCGAGTTCCGGGTTCCATCCCGCGGGTGAGAAGAACGGCAGGTCCGGGCCGTGCAGCGCCAACCCGTACGGGGATCCGGTGAGCACCTCGATGGCGGCCGGGCCGGGACTTGTCGGCCCGAGGGCCATGGTGAGCGCGTCGGCGTAGCAGTACGGGCCGTCGCCGACGTAGCGGACGGACATGCCGATCACCCCCGTCCGGGGTAGCTGACGACCGCCCGGAACCGGACCTCACCCTTCGCCACCCGCCGCACCGCGTCGGCGACCCGGTCGGCGTCGAACACCTCGACCCGGGGGGTGACCAGCCCGCGGGCGACGAGGTCGAGTGCCTCGGCCAGGTAGGACGGCCCGGCGTGGGTGGCGCCCAGCACCCGCTGCCCGAGCGCGAAGAACGGGAGCGGACCAGGCGGGATGGCGAACGGCTCGGCGAGGTCGATCCCGGCCAGCACCAGCCGGCCACCCGGCCGCAGCGCCGGCAGGGTGTCGGCCGCGGCCCGGTGCGAGTTGCCGGTCATCAGGATGACGTCGGCGCCGCCGGCGGCGGCCAGTTCGGCGCCCGTACCCACGACGAGGTCCGCACCCAGCTCCCGGGCCGCCGCGTGTTTGTCCGGTGAGTGGGTGACGGCGACGGTTTCCGCCCCGGTGGCGTGGGCGAACTGTACGGCCAGGTGGCCGACCCCACCGATCCCGACCACGGCGATCCGGTCGTGCGGTCGGGGTTCGGCGGTCCGCAACGCGCTCCACGCCGTGTAGCCGGCGCAGAGCACCGGCGCGGCGAGTTCGTCCGGCACGCCGGCCGGCAGCGGCACGGTTCCGGCCGCGTCGGCGACCAGGTACTCGGACTGTCCACCAGGGACGGTAAAGCCGGTGGTCGCCGGCGCGGCACAGAGGAACGCCGTCTGCCCGGTGAGCGGCAGGCCGCGCCGGCAGTGGTCGCACGACCCGCAGCCGCCCTGGATCCAGGGAACGCCCACCCGGTCGCCGACCGCCCGGGTCCGTACGCCCGCGCCGACCTCGACGATCTCGCCGACCGCCTCGTGCCCCGGTACGGGCGGATCGACCGAGGGGAACGGGATGACTCCGCGGGTGGCGAGCACGTCGTTGTGACATATTCCGCAGGCCCGTACCCTGACCAGCACTTGACCCGGCGCCGGGCTGGGGGTCGGCACGTCGCGGACCTCCCAGGTGCCGTCGAGACCGGTGATGACTACCGCCTTCATGGCTCCTCCTGTCGTGTCGTCACGTCAGCGCGATCCGCGCAGCCCGACGACCTGGCCGCGCTCGATGTCGATGTCGAACTCGGCACCGTCCCAGACCGCCGCCGGATCCACCGTGGGCGGTTGTTCGCGCAGCGCGTTGCGGGATTCGGTGATCCCGTCGAGCAGCCACGACCAGCGGTCAGCCGGCACCTCGTGGGCGGCGAAGAAGCCGCGCAGGGTGGCCGCGTAGAAACCCATGATCTCGCCGTAGTGGTCGGCGATGACGGTCTCGGCGACCCGTTCGGCCAGTTCCTGCTTCCGGTGGAACGGCGCGTCGACGATCGTCGCCAGGGCGTCCGGGGTGAGCAGCTCGCGGTCGATCCGGGCGGCCGTCTCGGCGGAGAACATCACCCGCAGCGCCCGGGCCCGGACGAACTCGTGTTCCGCCTCCCCGTGCGCGGCGTACCGGATCGCGTTCTGCAACATCCACCGCAGCGGGAAGATCACCCGTTCCGGGAACGCCGTCTGAGCGAAGACCTCGTCGTCGTAGTCGTCCCGCAACTCCCGCTCGATCTCGTTCTGGATGCGGGTCATGTGCACGTACAGCCCGGTGGCGCGCTCCAGGGCGGCGCTGCGCGTCTCGCCGTAGAACACCGACTGGCGGCGGACGAAGTTGCGGATCATCTTGATCAGCCGGTCGGTCTCCGTCTCGGTGAACACCTCGGCCGGTCCGAGCCGCACGGTGCAGCCGATCGCCTGGAGCACCCGCCCCGACTGGTAGTCGCTGCCGGTGGCGATCCGCAGTCCGGGCCGGCGGAGCTGATGCTGCCCGCCGATCGCCAGGCTCCACACCCGGGCGGTCTTGAGCGCGTCGCTGGTGTCCGGGAAGATCATCGTTTCGGGCAGCCCCATGCCGGCGAACGACCAGTACAGGAACAGGTCGTGGCCGATCACGGCGTGCCAGCGCCACTTCTCGTCGGGCCGCACCCCACCGTTCTCCAGGAACACCAGGGCCGCGTCGAAGCCGGACACCGGAGCCTCGGCGAGCACCAGGGTGCGGTCCTCGAAGACGTACCCGGGCCGGCCGGCGGGGTCGGTCAGCACGCCGTACGCCCGACCGTGCGCGTCCACCGCGGACAACGGGACGGTGACCGTGGTGCCGTCGGCGTGGGTGAGCCGCATCCCGTCCGGGCCGCGGCGCCGCCCGCCGCGCGGCAGCGACCGGTGCGCGTCCATCCCGGACAGGTCCACCGTCACCGGCGTCGGCTCGACGGTGCCGGCCAACCGACGCAGTTCCTCCGGGTACGCCGGCCGGTAGTCCTGGAACAGCCGGAGGGCGGCCGTGAACTTGTACGTCAGGAAGGGCATCACCCCGTCGACCGTCGGATCCTCGTCGAGGAGCCGCCGGATGGTGCCCACCGTCGTCGGGTGGTAGACGGTGTCGCCGTCCGACACGGCGATCGTCGCGGTCTGCAGCCGCTCCCACCGGCCGTCGGCCCGGCACATCTCGTACGCGGTGGCGACGCAGGTGTCGACGCCGAGCCGGGCGGCGTTCCCGGCGCCCGGCATGCTCTGGTTGCGGTACTCGATGCGCGCGGCGCTGGGATTGTTCGCGATGGCGTCGGCGACGACGGCGTCGGACCCGTCGGTCGAGTTGCCGTCGACCGCCAGGATCACCACCCGGCCGAGGTCGATGTCCCGCTGACGCGCCAGCGACGCCAGGGTGGCCGCCAGGTGGGGCCGTTCGTCCATGAACTTGACGACGATGAACGTGTCCCGGCCCTCCCGTACCAGCGCCGGGATGTCGTCCAGCGGGCGGCTCTGCTCGGTGCCGAAGCGGGCCCGCCGGCCGGCGAGGAACCGTTCGACGATCCGCCGTTGGCCCTGGATCACCGGGTCGCGCAGCTCGGTGCGGCACTCGTCGACGAGCGCGCGGCGCTGCCGCAGCACCCGCCGGGCGTCGACGACCTGCTCGGGCTCCAGCGGGTTGACATCGGAGGTGTGTTCCAGGGTGAGCAGCGGACTGTCGATGGCCGTCTCCGGCGGCTGGTCCTGGTTCTGCTCGGTCCACAGATGGTGGTACGGCACCTTGGCCGCCGTACGGACGAACGGGTCCACCGGTCACCCCTCGCAATCGGTGCCGAGCAGGTGCGGTCCGACGCTCGGTACGTCGGGACATCCGCACACCGCCATGGCCAGGTCGAGTTCGGTCAGATACAGGTCGAGTGCGGCGCGTACCCCGTCCTCGCCAGCGACGGCCAGTCCCCACATCACCGGGCGGCCGACGAACGCCATCCGGGCACCGCGGGCCAGCGCGGCGAGCACGTCGGTGCCCCGTCGAACGCCGCTGTCCAGATACACCTCGCACCGGTCGGCCACCGCGTCGACGACGGCGGGCAGTGCCGAGATGGTCGGCGGGGCGCCGTCGAGTTGGCGCCCGCCGTGGTTGGAGACCAGCACCGCGTCGGCGCCGATCCGGGCGGCCCGGTCGGCGTCGCCCGCCGCCACGACGCCCTTCACCACCACCGGCAGTGGGCTGACCTCCCGGATCCACTCGACGTCCCGCCAGGTCAGCGCCGGGTCGACGAGCGCCCGGTTCAGCTCCACGAGGACGCTGCCGCCCGGTGCGACGCTGCGTGGCAGGTTGACCGGGGCCGTCGACGGCGGCAGCCGGAACCGGTTGCGGATGTCCCGATCGCGGTATCCGATCACCGGCAGGTCGACGCCGAGCACCAGGGCCCGGTAGCCGGCCGCGGCGGCCCGGTCGATCAGGTCCCGGGTCACCGCCCGGTCCCGCAGGCAGTAGAGCTGGAACCACAGTGGACCGGTGGCGGCCTTCGCCACGTCCTCCAGCGACACGCTGGAGAAGACGCTTACCACGTCGAGCAGGCCACGCGAGCCGGCGGCCCGGGCGGTCGCCAGTTCCCCGTCCGGATGCGCCAGCGTCTGGTACGACGTGGGTGCGATGCCCAGCGGGGCGGCGACCTCGGTGCCGAGCACCGTGGTACGCGGATCCCGGGTGGCCACGTCGACGAGCACCCGGGGGGTCAGCGACAGCCGCCGGAACGCCGCCCGGTTGGCCCGTACCGTCCGTTCCTCCCCGGCGCCGCCGGTCACGTAGTCCCAGACGGGACCGGGAAGGTTCGGGCGGGCGAGCCGGCCGAGGTCGTCCACGCAGGCGAGGGCGGGGAGCGTCGACCGGCCCTGGTTGGCCACCACGGTCCCGGTCAGTCGGTGCCCGGCCGGGCGCTGATCAGGTAGATCCGCGGCAGGTTCGGCACGTCGGGCGGCGAGGCGTCCTCGCTCCACCGGCCGTAGCTGGCTCCCCGGTTGCCCGGTTCGAGGACGGAGTCCGCGGTCCAGCCGCGCTCCCGCATCCAGGAGGCGGGGTCGTCGGTCCCCCACCGCCACGGAGCGTCGGCATCGGCGAGCTTCTGGAGGAAGTCCCGCATGTACGGGAACCGGAAGATCCCGGTCCCGATCACGTCGATGGCGATCCGGCTGCCCGGCGCCGACAGCCGCGCCACGTCGGCCAGGACCTGGCCGGCCAGTTCCTCGGGCAGGTAGAAGAACACCCCTTCGGCGAACCACACCGACGGACGCTCCGGGTCGAAGCCGGCCGCCAGCAGCGCGGCCGGCCAGTCGTCGCCCAGGTTGGCCGGGACCACCCGGCGTTCACACTTCGCCGACTCCTCGCTCGCCGCGAGGTTGTCCGCCTTGTACGCCAGCACGGCGGCCTGGTCCACCTCGTACACCACGGTGTCGGCGGGCCAGTCCAGGCGGTACGCCCGGGTGTCCAGTCCGGCGCCGAGGCCGACCACCTGACAGCCGGGCGTCGCCGACTCCATCAGGAACTGGTCGAACCACCGGTGCCGGATGGCCAGGTACGGGTTGCCGTCGTCGGCGCCGCGCGAGGTGTGGTAGTAGGTCAACAGATCGGGGCCGCGTGGGCCGGCGAGCCGTTCGGCGTACGGATCCTCGAAGAGCCGGTCCGGGCGGCGGCTCTCGCGGGCCCGTGCCGCGGCCATCCAGAGCGCGGTCTCGCCGACTCCGTCGATGCCGCGCGGCTCGCGGGAAACGGTGGTGGTCATCGGGTCACCCCCAGGTAGGTGTGTGTGTGTCGGTTGTGGACGTGTCGGGCCGCCCGGGTGCGGGCTGCCCCACCAGGGCGAGCAGCCGCTGGCGGTCGACCTTTCCCAGCCCGCTGCGCGGCAGCCGGTTGAGTACATGCAGGTGGTGCGGTGTCTCGTACGGCAGCAGGGCGGCGGCGCGGCAGTGCGCCAGCACCTCCCCGGGCGTGGTGGCCGGGTCGAGCACCACCGCGGCGTGGATCTCCTGCTCGCCGTCGGATCGTTCGGCTCCGTAGACGACGACCTCGCGGACGCCCGGATGGTCGGCGAGCACCTGCTCGGTCCGGCGCGGGTTCACCTTCCGCCCGCCGACGTTGACGAAGCTGTCGTTACGGCCGAGCACGAACAGGTGCCCGGTGCGGTCGAGCCGGACCAGGTCCCCGGTGTCGTAGTAGCCATCGGCCGTCAGTCCCCGGCGCTCCTCGCCCCGGTAGCCGAGGAACAGGGCCGGCGTCCGCACGAGCAGCCGGCCGGTCCGGTCCGCGTCGGCCGCCCCGGACGCGTCCGGGCCGTCGATCCGCAGGGTGACGCCCGGTGCGGCGAACCCGACCGAGCCGGCCGGCCAGTCGGTGAGCGCCTGCGGCACGCAGGCGACCAGCCCCGCCTCGGTGATGCCGTAGATCTGCCGGACCGGGGCGCCGAGCGCGGCGCCGATCCGGGCGCCGGCTTCGGCGCCGAGTGGTCCGCCGGCGGACAGCGCCGTCCGCACCCGGGTCGGTCGCAGTCGGGCGGCCAGCACCGGTGCCAGCAGCCGGTAGAGCAGCGGGGTGCCGAGTAGCACGGTGGCGCCCTGCTCCAGCCCAGCCACCAGGGCGCGGATGCCGAACCTCGGCAGCGTCACCAGGGTGGCTCCCGAGATGAGCGCGGCGAACGTCCCGGCGAGCCCGTACGAGTGCGCCACCGGCACTGCGACCAGCACGACGTCCGCCGCGGTGATCTCGAAGAGGTCGCGGTACGCGCGGGCGCCGGCCAGCACGTTGTCGAGCGTCTGGCGGGCGATCCGGGGCCGGCCGGTGGAACCCGAGGTCAGTTGCAGGATCTCGCCGGGCCGGGCCGGAACCGGGACACCCGCCGCCGCGCCGATGGCCGCGGCGGACGGCGAGTCCCGGAATGCCTCGTACGTCAGCCGCGCCGGACCGCCGTGCACCGCGCCGTCCGGGACTGACTCGTCCAGGGTCCTGGCCGGTCCGACGATAACGGGGGCCCCGAGCGCGTACACCGGAGATCGCGGGTCGGCCAGTTGCGACGTCCGCTCCTCCAGCAGGAGGACATCCACGCCGGCGTCGACCAGCCCGAGCACGGTGGCGACGCTCGCCGCCGTGCCGTCGAGCACCACGATGACCGGAACGTCCCGGCGCAGGGTCCGGGCCCGGTCCGCCACCGACGCGGCGGCGTCGGTGAGGGCGGCCCAGCTCGTGTCGACCCAGCCGCCGGCCGCGTACGCCCGGATGGCCGGCGTGCCGGCGGGCCGCGCGTGGCGCAGTACGGTGAGCATCCAGCCTCCCTCGGTCCGGGCCGGCCGGAGCGGCCCGGCCGGCGGTGCGTTTCCCGGTGAAGTTGTTCAGCGCAGGTGTTCGGAAATCACCGTGGCCAATGCGGAAGGCGTCGGCTTCTCGAATATTTCCTCCAGCAGGATCGCCTGCATGTCGGTCGAACCGACGGCCGACGAAACGCCTTCCGCGGTGGGCAGTTGTTGCAGTACCTCAATGGCGCGCAGGGAGTCGCCACCGCTGTCGAAGAAGTCTTCGTCGGCGGTGAGCGCGGCGCGCTGGAGAACGTCACCCATCACCTTTCCGATGGACGCTGACAGATCGGCGGACTGTTGCGCCGTGGACGTGGACATGAGACCAACCCTTCACCGTGGAGTGTTTCTCACCGAATTCGTGCGGCAGCGACACCGGAGTCCGGGATCCGCTGGCCGAGGTCGTCGACAAGCGCCTGCCGGAGCTGCCCGTAGGTCGGCGCCAGTTCGCGGAAGGTGGCCGCGGCACGGGCTGCCTCGTGCGTCACCAGGAGCAGTTGCAGCGAGCCGATCAGCAGGGCCTGCCGGTCGGCGACGGCGGCGGCCCGCCGGCACCCGATCGCGTCGAGTTGCGCGGTGGCGTCGGCGAACCGGCGGGCGCCGGCCTGCACCTGGTATTCGACCAGGTACTTGTACTGCATGTTGGTCAGGCCGGCCTCGACGATCCGCGCCGACCGTTCCGCGGCGGCGGCCGATTCCGGCCCGTCCAGCAGTTCGATCGCGGTCGGCAGCGACCGGCGTACGGCGGTGTGCGGGTCGACCATCCGGGTCCGCCGGAAGTTCGAGCGCACCGCGTAGGCGTCCACCCGGTATGCGAAGGTGTCCGCCTGCCACGCCTTCAGCAGGCTCTCCAGGGGCATCGTGACGAACGGCCAGCCCTGCACGTCGTGCGCCCGGACCAGGTCGCCCTCCATGCCGACGACCACCACGTTGTGGTCCGCGCCGATGGCCCGGCCGAGCCCGGGAATGTACGGCAGCAGGCCCATCTCGACCGGTCCCACCAGCACCGGCGCCTCCCGGCTGGCCCCGCGGAGCACGGCGACCGCGGCGTCGGCCGAGCCGGCGGTCCGGTCGCACTCCCACCCGAGCAGATCGAGGGCCGACGTGATGCCGAATTCCGGGTTCCATCGGTCCGGCGTGAAGTACGTGTACTCGTCGTCGCCGTGAATGGAGATGCCGTACGGCGATCCGGTGAGGACCTCAATTGTCGCGGGCCCGGGTCCGTCATCGCCGAAGATGATGGACAGCGAGTTCGCCGTGCAATAGGGGCCGTTGCCGAGATAACGAAGCGCCATGAGGCCGATTCTGCCGGGCCGGCAAGGCGTCGTCACGCCCGGCGGAGGGGTTCAGCAACGTCGAAGAAACGCTGATCCACAGAATTGTCGTGCGGATGCGGACAACTCCTCGCCGGCCGGCCACAGTGGATCGAATGGCCGGGATCCGGCGAGTGCCACGCAGGCCGCGTAACCCGGCGGGGCGGGCAGGTCGCGCAGCGTCCAGTCCCCGGGAATCCGGCCGGCCGGGTCACGGACCGCCAGCACCGGTCCGGGCCCGGCGACGGGCAGTACGAGCCCGCGCGTCATCCGGTCGCCGGCCGCCTTGACCCAGGCCTCCTTGCGTACCCACAGGCGCAGGAAGGCGTCTGGCCCGCCGGAGCGCACGAGGCCCCGCTCGCCGGCCGGGAAGTACCGGCCGGCGAGGGCCGCGGCGGGCAGACCGGCCCGCCGGCGGTCGAGGTCCACGCCCACCGCCCGGGTCCGGCTCACGGCGAGCAGCGCGACGCCCGCGGTGTGCGTGAGGTTGAAGCGCGGCGCCTCCGGATCGACAAGCGCCGGCTTTCCCCAGCGGCCGGTCCGCCAGCGCAACGCCGCCGGCGGTCGGCCGAGGTAGCGGCCCAGCAGGACCCGCACCGCGCCGCGTGCGACGACGAACCGCCGGGCCGGCACGGGGCCGTGGTCAGCGGCCCGGTGCCGCTCGGCCCGGTCCAGGACCGGGTACAGCGCCGCCACCACCGGCCCCGGTTGGTCGAGCCCGATCGGCCAGAGGTGGACCACGCCGTCGGGCGGCACGGACAGCCCGGGATGCCCGGCAAGCCACGGCGGCGGCCCGTCGGACATCCCGGTCCCGGTTAGCACGCCGGACTACCCGCCCGAGGCTGCCGGTGCGGGCGCCGGTGCCGGCGCCGGTTGCCGGCTGGCCCGGCGCACCGCGTGCAGGCCGGCGAGCACCACGACCACCCCGGCCAGGTTGCACCAGGCGATCGTGCGGTACAGCGCCACCGGTTCCGCCACGGCCGCCACCACGATCGCGCCGATCAGCACGATGGCGGCGAAGTACACCAGGTTCAGCACCACGGCGAGCAGGCCAGAGCCGATCTGCTCCATCACGGTCAGCGAGGTGAGCACCGGTCCCATCAGGACATAGGTGAGGCCGACCGTGCTCAGGTACAGCGCCGTCTGGTCGGCGATGCTTGGCGACGGGGTCATCATCCGGCCGAACAGGTCGCTGCCGGCCCACATGACGACCGAGACGAGCAGGTAGACGCCGACCGTGATGGCGAGCCCGTTGCGCATGGTGGCCGGCATCCAGTCGAGGTGCCCGGCGCCGCGTTGCTGGTTGAGCACGATCGCCGTCGCCGATCCCAGCACGATGGCCGGCATCAGGACCAGGAACTGCAGGGTCACCGCGCTGGAGAAGCCGGCGATCACCCGCGGGCCGAAGTCGCCGAGCACCCACAACAGCCCGAAGTTGGCTCCGAACAGGATGAGCTGGGTGGTCGCCACCGGGAGGCCGACGGCGCGGATGTGCCCCAGCGACTCCGGGCGCCACCGGGTGAGGTCGGTACCCGGCCGGATCAGTCCGTGCCGGCGCATCAGCCACACCCCGAGCAGCGCCCCGACGGCCGCGCCGACCGCGATGGACAGCGGTACGCTCAGCGCCCCCATGCCGCCGGCCAGGCCGAGCAGGGCCACCCCGCCGAACTGCACGGCGGCGCCCGCCAGCACCACGGCCGCTCCGGCGCCGGCGTGGCCGAAGCCACGCAGGCTGGACGAGCAGAGGATCGACGCGACCTGGAGCAGTTCGGCGACCGCCATCCAGCGGAGGAACGTCATGAAGTCGGCGCGGGAGGCGTCGGGCACGCTGAACGCGTCCGCCAGCAGCGGGGCGGCAAGCAGGGTGGCGACCACGAGCACCACCGCCGCCACCCCCCACATGCGGACGAAGCTCATCGCGATCGGCGCGACGTCCTCGGGTCGCCCCCGGCCGCGGCTGATCGCCGCGGCGACCTGGTTGCTGAATCCGAACGCGACGTAGACCGCGATGAACAGATGGCCGATGGGCAGGTAGAGCGCCCGCACGTAGAGCGCCTCGTCGCCCATCCGGCCCATCAGCGCCACCACGCCGACCAGCACCAGCAGGCCGACCACCTCGGCGAACGCCATCGGAACGGCGAGCCGGACGATCGCCCGCCGGACCGGACCGCCGCCCGGACCGGGTACGTCCCATGTCTCAGTTGTCATGTCGGTTACCCCCTCGGGTCAGGTGTTGGGAGACGATCAGCTTCTGCACGTTGGATGCCCCCTCCATGAACTCCACGCCCCTGGCGTCGCGGGCCAGCTTGCCGAGGTACGGATGGTCGAGCCGGGCGCCGGGACCGAAGAACTCCGGGGCGGCCAGCGTGGCCTCCTCCGCGAGCCGGGCCGCCCGCGCCTTCGCCGCCGACGCCAGCGCGCCGTCCGCCGGGTCGGCGTCCACGGCCCGGGCGGCGGCCAGGTTGAGTTGCCGGACTCCCTCGACGCGCCGGTCCAGCGCGTCCAGCCGGTCACGTTCGGCCGGCCGCAGGTCACGCCGGTGAGCGCGCACGTAGTCGCAGGCGGCGCGGGCCATCCCGATCCCCATGGCGGCCACCCGGGGCCGGATCCGGTTGAATACGCGGACCCAGCTCAGCACGCCGCGCCGGGTGGCCGGCAGGTGCCGGCCGAGCATCCGGTCCGCGCCCACGGCGACCGCCGACATGGAGATCGAGCCGAGTGCCGCGCCGCGCAGGCCGATGGTGGTCAGGGGCTCGACCGTCAACCCGGGCGTCGGGGCCTCCACGAGCACCGCCCGCACACCCAGCGGCCCGGAGCGGACCCGCGCGAAGACCACACCGAGCCGGGCCCGCGGCGCGTTGCCGACGTAGCGCTTGGCGCCGGTCAGCCGGAAGTCGTCGCCGTCCGGGTCCAGTCTCGTCTCCAGGCCGCCGGCGTCGGAACCGTGTCCCGGCTCGGTGAGCGCGAAGAAGACCCAGGTGGGTCGCTCGGCCAGCGCGCCGAAGAACCACTCCCGCTGCGCGTCGTCGCCGAGCAGGTCCACCAGCGGGCCGGCCATCGGCGCCCCCGGCGCGGCCAGGATGGCGCCGACATCGGCCGCGGCCAGTTCCTCGAAGAACACCACCTGCTCCAGCGCGGTGTCGAGATGGAACGTGTGGCCGCCGGCGGTCAGCGGCTCGCCGTTCGGCGCGTACCGCGCGGTGGCGAGATGGCGCATGACGGGGGTGTCCAGCGCGCCGTGCACGGCGTCCGGGTCGCGGTCGAGGTCCATCGCGAGGGCGGCGAGGTCGCCGCCCCACTCCGCGGCGCGGGCGCGCAGCGCGGTCAGCCGTCCGTCCAGCTCAAACATCGCGACCACCGCCCCCCGCCGGTCCGGATGCGGCGGCCAACGTGTCGGCCAGCAGTTCCGAGGCGTACGCGGTGCGGCCGGGTCCATCGTGGACGAAGCCGCTGGCGCCGAGCAGCCGCAACAGCGTCCGGTCGGTGGTGGTGATCCGGCGGTGCGCGTCCTGGACGTGGGCGTCGCCCGGTGCCGCGCCGTCGAGCACGGCGGCCACTTCCAGGTGGTCCATCCGGATCTCGGCGAGTTCACCCTTTACCAGTTGCTGCCCCAGCAGCGGTTCGCCGCCGGTGGTCCGCCCGTCGAGGTAGCCGAGACAGTCGTCGAGCAGCCGCTCGGACAGCCCCAACCGCAGCCAGGCCAGCGCGAGCGCGGTGGCCCGCGCGCCAGTTTCCGGATCGCCGGCTTCTGGATCGCCGGCCTCCGGATCGCTGGCCCGGTCCGGCTCCGGGGTGCCGTCCGGTCGGCGTACCAGGGCTAGTCCCTCGGCGGTGAGCAGCGGGTCGGTCGCGGCGGCCGGCGCGTCCGGACCGGCCGGGACGATCGCGTACCGGCCGGGTCCGGTGATGCCCAGCTCGCGCAGGGCCGCGCCGGCGCCCTCGGTGCGCGCCACCCGCCGGCACCGGGCCCAGCGGGCGGTCACGACGGTGCCTCCGGACGTTCGGCTGCCTCGTGTCCAGCCGTTCCGCCGGCGGCGGCCGGCGTCACCACGCAGACGCCGAGGCACCGGGCGGTCACGTCGTATTCGGCGAGCGCCACCGGGTGCTTCGCGCCGGCCGCCCCGCTCGATGGTCCGGTCGGCAGCCGTCGCGCGAGTCGCCGCCAGCCACCGGTCGCCGGCCGGCCGGCCGGCGGCGCGGCGGCGGGGCCGGTCACGACGGCGCCGGGGAACTCCGCCAGCGCGGTCGCGAGGGCCGGTCGCACCTCGTGCGGTGCCACCCCGGACAGCACCCGGGTGGACACCGCGCCGAGTTCGCCGGCGCGCTCCAGCAACACCGCGACCAGCCCGGTCCGGACCGGCGGCGGGGCGCCCGCGGTGAGGAAGGTGCCCTGGTCCAGCAGCACCACCAGGGCCCGGTCGAAGTCCTCGGCGCCGGCGTACGCCTGGGCGATCCGCAGTGCCGTGAACGGCGCGGCCACGCCCTGGTCGGCGACGGCGAACGCCAGCGGGGCGCCCGGCAACGCGCCGGTCAGGAAGCTCGCCGGCCAGCCGGGTTCGGCGTCGGGGGTGACGTGCGCGAGCACCACCAGCTCGGTGGGTTTCCCGGCCACCTCTGCCACCAGGGGGCGGACCAGGTCAGTGAAGGTGGTCCGCGCGGCACCCGCGAAATCGGCCGGCCGGTCCGGCAGGCCGTGCAGCCCGGCCAGATCGGCGAGGTAGCCGGCGACGGCCGGCGCGTACCCGTGGCCGGAGGTCGGGGGTACGCCCGGGTCGACGACGACGCGCGCCAACCGTAGCGGCCCGGCCCGCGCCGGCCCGTCCACCCGGCCGGACGCGGTCGCACCGCCGGTTTGCCCGGTCGGCGCGGTCGGGCGGTCGGTGTGTTGGATCGGTGCCGTCGGGCCGGCGTGGACTCCGGTGACGAACATCCGCTCAACCGCCCGCCTGCTCGGCGATGTAGTCGGTGAGCGAACCGACCGTCTCCAGATGCCGAGCTTCGAGGGTCTCGGCGTCGAACTCGAAACCGAACTCGTCCTCCAGCGTCATCAGCAGTTCGAGCGCGTTCGTCGAGTCCATTCCGAGGTCGGCGAAGAGCCGGGTGTCCTGGCGCAGCGACTCCGGTTCGCGCCGCACCACGTCGGCCAGCACCCCGATGGTCCGCTCGGTCAACTGCTTCCGGTCCAGATCGGTGGTGGTCATCGTTGGTCTCCTCCCGTCGTCATGGCGTTTGTCTGTTGGCGGAGCAGGTCCGCCACCCGGTCCCGGCGCCGGACGAGGTGCCCGACCCCTCCCGACACCAGCACCTCGGCGGGATAGCCGTGGCCGAGGAACAGCGTCGGTGAGGCCGTCGGCCCGTATGCGCCGGAGCGGAGCACGCCGAGCAGGTCGCCCCGGCGCAGGACGGGCAGTTCCACCCCCCGGGCCAGGGTGTCGTTGGGCGTGCACAGCGGTCCGGTGACCGTCCACCGGGTCGTGGGACCGCTGGTGGGCCGGCCGAACACCCGCAGCGGGAAGTCGCGTTTGACGAATGACCCGATGCCCACCGCCGCCATGTGGTGGTGGGTGCCGCCGTCGGTGATGGCGAAGCGCTCCCCCACCGAGGTCTTCACGTACCGCACCCGGACCAGGTAGGTGCCGGCCGGGGCGACGAGATACCTGCCGAGTTCGGTGACCAGGCGGGTGCCGGGGTGCCGGTCGTGGAACGCCGCGAACACCGGGTTGACCAGGTCGGTGAGGCGGTCCACCGACAGGTCCCGCTCGCCGTCGAAGTAGGACACCCCGAGCCCGCCGCCGACGTCCACGAACTCCAGGGGGAAGTCCAGCCGGGCGGCGAGTCGCTCGGCCAGGTCCAGGATGCGGCGGGTGTTCTCGGCGATCACGGTCTCGTCGAGGATCCGGGTGCCGAGATAGACGTGCGTGCCGACCACTCGCAGGTGCTCGAAGCGCAGCCCGGGCAGGCCGAACAGCTGTTCCTCGTCGATGCCGAACTGCCGGGGCTTGCCGCCCATGGTGAGGCCGGATCCCTTGACGGCGAATGCCGGGTTGACCCGCACCGCCACCCGAGCCCGGACGCCCCGTTCCCGCGCCAGCTCGTCGACGATCTCCAGCTCCTCGAACGACTCGCAGATGATCGCGTAGATCTCCTCGTCCAGGCAGGCGGCGAGTTCCTCCCGGCTCTTGCCCGGGCCGGGAAAGACGATGTCCCGGGCCGGCACCCCGGCCTGTCGGGCGGTGCGCAGCTCCAGCAGCGAGGAGACCTCGGCTCCGGCGCCGAGCGAGTGCAGCAAGCCACAGATCGCGACGTTCGGGTTGGCCTTCAGCGAATAGAAGATGTCCACCGCCGGGTGCAGCCGGTCCCGCAGGCCCGCGTACTGGGCGGCGAGCGTGTCGGCCTCGTAGACGAACAGCGGGGTGCCGAACTCGTCGGCCAGCGCGGCGTAGTCGATCATCTCGCCTCCTCGGTGAGGGTGCTCAGGCGGCGGGTGACCTCGTCGTCCAACGCCGCCAGGCGGGCCGCCGTCTCGGCCATTAGCAGGGTGTACAGCCGGCCGTCCGGCGGAGCCGCGTTTACCGTGGCGAACGCGGTCACCACCAGGCCGGTCCGGCCGCCGGGGCGGAGCAGCGCGTCGTCCAGCAACCGCCGCAGCGTCGCGAACGGCAGCGGCTCGGGCAGCCGTACCGGGTAGTGCCGGGCCAGCACCTCGGCGCCCGGCGGGACGAGCCGTTCCTGCACCACCGTCTGGTACGTCGACATGTTGTTCCTGGCGTTGATCTCGACGATCGGGTAGATGCCGCCGTCCGGGTCGACCATGGCGTCCACGCCGACGACTCCGGCGTACCCGTCCCGCGCCAGCGGTGCGGCGAGGGCCTCGGCGACGGTGACAAGCTCGTCGAGCTGCGCACCGGTGAGGCGCGGCGGGAACCGGTGTCCCTTGTGGACGCCGTCTTCGGTGAGCGCCTCCTTGACGAAGTCGAAGCTCATCGAACCGTCCCGGCCCACGACGAAGTGGTAGTTCAGGTCGGTGCGCTTGGCCACCCATTCCTCGACGACGAGGGCCACGTCGGATCGCCCCGCCCGGGCGGCGCGGGACTCGATCATGCGGTGCAGTCGGTCCAGCCGGTGCCGGCTCTCGACGACCGTGATGCCCTTGCCGGAGACCCCGAACGCGTCCTTGACCACCACCCGGCCGCCGCCGTCGACCACCCGGCCGGCCCAGGCGACCGCGTCCGCCAACTCGTCGAGGGTGGCGCAGGTGCGACCCGGCGGTTGCCGCAGCCCGAGGTCGGTGGCCAGCAGGCGGCTGTAGATCTTGCTGTTCACCGCCTTGCAGACCGCCGCGGACGGTGCCGCCAGCGGCAGTCCCGAGCGGGCGGCCAGCTCCTCCTCGACGGTGGACACGCCGTGCGGCGCCAGCCGGAACCCGGCGCCGCCGAGCGCGGCCAGCTCCGCCGTCAACGTGTCGTCGGCGAGCGCGTCGGCGCTTACCGTCCGGTCTGGCTGCTGCTCGCGCGGCAGCAGCAGCCGAGGCACGGTCAGTCCCAGCTCCGCGAGGTGGGTCAGGTGGTCCGGGTCGGGAGAAGCCTTGAGCACCACCCGGTCGCCCTCCGCCGCGAGCAGCAGGGCGAACTCGTCCATCCGGTTCACCAGAGCCCGGCCCGAGCCGCCGACGGTGAGCCGGGGCAGGCCGCGCTCGGCACCCGCCCACTCGTCCTCGACCTCGAAGTTGCCGAGCAGCACCAACGGAGTGTCGGCCGCGCCGGTCAACGCGGTACGCAGCTTCGCGCGGAAGTCCCCGGCCATCGTCATCGCCGGAACACCATCGCCGAGAAGGTCGCGCCGAGGCCGACCGACGTCATCAGGTAGTGGTCTCCGGGTCGCAACCGGCCCAGGTGCTGGGCGGTCTGGTAGTTGATGAACGGGTCGGCGCCGAAGCAGTGCCCCAGCACCGGCACGTTGTCGAGCAGGATCCGGCCCACCGGCAGCCCGATGCTCCGGGCCACCCGGTACCAGGACATCTTGTTCACGTTGTGCGGCAGCACGAGCGCGAGATCCGGGGCGGTCAGCCCGGACGCCGCCAGCGCCGCCTCGATCACCTCGGCGAGCGCGGCCGGGTAGAGCTCGTCGAACCGGGCCGCCAACTCGGGCGGCTCGAACGGTGCGACGTGGAAGTCACTGTGGGTGCGGGTCGCGTACCCCACCACGCGGTCGCGCCCCCCGCCGGGGCGGACCAGGACCGCCGCGGTCGCCTCGCCCATCACCGCCGAGTTGGGCATCACCTTGGTGACCCGGGTGAACGTCTTCTCCCCGGCCAGCACCAGGGCCAGCCCGTCCGGATCGTCGTCGGCCGCCAGCAGCTTCCCGCAGACGTCGACGGCCAGCAGGGCCGACGCACAGGCGTGCTGGGTGAGCGAGAACGCGGCGGCCCGGGTCAGCCCCAGCGCGTCCCGCACCCGGTCCAGGACGTCGGCCGGGTACGGCGTGGCGAGTTGGATCGTCGGGGCGTACACCAGGTAGCGCACCTGGTCCTCCCGGCCCCGCAACTGGTCGAGCTTGCTCGCGGCGGCCAGCAACAACTCGGCCACGCCGGCACCGGGCTCCCGCCGGACCTCGGCGAATCCGTAGTAGCGCTGGTAGAGGCCGATCTGCGCGGCGCTGAAGTCGAGGTCGGCCAGGATCCGCGCGACCGGCGTCGCCTCCGGCGGCAGGTAGCTGGAGACCGCTTCCAGTGCCGTCATGTTCCGCCCTCCTCCTCCGTCGGGCCGTGCTCGGCGTGCCTGGGGCCGTTCTCGGCGGCCCCGGGCCGTGCTCGTCGCCTCAGGCCGGGACCGGCACGCCGGCCGGCCGTTCCGCTACGCCCAGGCGCCGGTAGTCGATGTCGTCGGCGCCGGCCAGGTCCTCGGCGAGCACGCCCCACATGTCGAAGACGACCGAAGGCAGGCGCATCCGCTCCCGCAGCACCGGGTGGCCCAGCACCGTGCGGTAGCCGGGGTGGTCAACGAGCAGCACCACGGCGTCCGCGCCGTCGAGTCCCTCCTCGACACCGACCGGGCTGAAGCCGGCCCGGCAGATCCGCTCGGGGGCCACCACGAAGTCGTGCCCGCGCAACTCCGCCACCCGGCCGCGCAGCGCCCGGGCCACCTCGACGGACGCCGAGCCGCGGATGTCGTCGGTGGCCGGGCGGCCCTTGTACGCGATGCCGCAGACCAGGACCCGGGCCTCGGCGACGGGACGGCCGGCCGCGGCCAGCCCGTCGAGGACCTGTTCCACGGCGAGCCGGGGCACCCGCTCGTTGACCGTCCGCGCCGCCGCCACCATCGGCGGGTGGTAGCCGGCCTGGCGGGCCGCGTGCATCAGCAGGTACGGGTCCTTGGTGAGGCAGCTGCCGCCGACGAAGCCGGGGCGGGACAGGTCGGGCCGGGGATAACGCAGGTTCGCCGCGTCGATGACCTCGCTCGCGTCGACCCCCAACGAGCGGGCCATCAGGGCCACCTCGTTGCCGAAGCCGTAGATCAGGTCGGTGTGCGCGTTGCACACCAGCTTCACCATCTCGGCCGCCTCCACACTGGACACCAGGACCTGGTCGGGAGCGACCGGCGCGAGCAGGTCGGCGGCCCGCCGCGCGGAGCGCTCGTCGACTCCCCCGATCACCTGGGGCAGCGCGGCCAGCTCGGCGAGGGCGCGACCCTGGATGGTGCGCTCGGGGCAGACGGCGAGCAGCGGCCGGGCGACGCCCCGTTCGCGTAGCCGGGCGAGGATGAAACCGCGGGTGGTGCCGACCGGCACGGTGCTGCGCAGCACCACAAGCGTGTCCTCCGTCAGGTGCGTGGCCACGTGGTCGACGGCGGCCGTCAGGTGTCCCAGGTCGGGCAGGTGGGTCCGCGGGTCGACGGCCGTGCCGACACAGATGACGATCGCCCGGACGGGTGTGTCCGGCAGCCGGTCGGTGACCGTGAACCGGTCCGCCGGCAGCGCGGCGAGCAGCGCCCCGACGCCGGGCTCGAACAGGGTGGGGCGACGGTCAGCGAGGGCGGCGCGGACCGCCGGATCCGCCTCGACGCCGATGACCGAGGTGCCCTCCCGGGCGAGCGACACCGCCAGCGTCAGCCCGACATAGCCGAGCCCGACGACGGCGACGGGTCCCGGATCGTTGTGCGTGTTCATCTCGCCACCTCGCTCCTTCGCCCCACCCGGGGGTCGATCGACATGTCCGACGTGGTTACCGCGGCGGACCTGGTCGACGCCGGTGCCGGTCCCGCCGACCCCGGTCCCGCCGACCCCGGACCGGTCAGCGCCGTCCGCAGGGCCTCGCACGCGAGTTCCTCGCTCCGCCGCGCCGCCGGCAGCACCGCGCCAAGGCCGAACGCGCCGTGGAACAGCCCGGCCACCCGGTGCGTCCGCACCGCGACACCGGCGGCGGCGAGCCGGGCGGCGTACGCCTCGCCCTCGGGCCGGAGCGGGTCGTGCTCGACGGTCAGCACGAACGCCGGCGGCAGACCGGCCAGGCTCTCGGCGCGCAGCGGCGACGCGTACGCCTGCTCGCCGTGCGTCCGGTCGGTCAGGTACTGGTCGACGTACCAGCGCATGTGCCGGCTGGTCATCAACTGCCCCCGCGGGTCGTCGGGCCAGTCCGCGAGGCAGTCGGTCACCGGGTAGACGAGGAGTTGGAACCGGACCGGTGGGCCGTCCTCGTCGCGCGAGCGCAGGCAGCAGACCGTGGCGAGGTTCCCGCCCGCGCTGTCCCCGGCGACGGCGATCCGGTCCGGGTCACCGCCGAGGGCCGCCGCGCCGTCCGCGTACACCCAGCGGAGCGCGGCGTAGGCGTCGTCGACGGCCGCCGGGTACGGGTGTTCGGGGGCCCGCCGGTAGTCAACCGAGACGACGATCGCCGGTGTCCCGTCGGACAGGATGCGGCAGATGCCGTCGTGCGAGTCGAGGTCGCAGAGCACGAAGCCGCCACCGTGCAGGTAGACCACGACCGGCAGGTTGGGGCCGGCCGTCCGGGGCCGGTAGACGCGGGCCGGGATGTCGGGCGCACCGGGGATGACGATGTCCCGGACGTCACCGAGATCCGGGCCGCTGGGAAACCGGGCGCGGCGGTGCCGGCGGCGGGCCTCGGCCGCGTCCGTCACGGCCCCTCCCACGTCCGGGTACGCGGCCGACATCAACCGCCGGACGCCCTCGGTGTACGGGTCCAGTGCCATCGCCGGTCAGCTCCAGGGCGACAGGTCGGCGACGGAGAGCCGGTCCCCGTCGGGTTCCAGGGCTACCTCGTTGCGGCGGCCGTTGCCATTCGACGGCGCGTCCGGCCGCAGGTACCGGTCCGGATGGGTGAGGAACTCCTTCATCGCCTTCTGGTAGCGGAACGGGGTGCCGATGTCGTACCACTGGCCGCTGAATCCGTACCCGGTGACCTGCTGGCCGTCGGCGAGCAGCGCGTTGATGAGGCCCGGCATGTCGGCGGCGTCGCTGCGCGGGATGTGGTCGCGGACCCGGGGGTCGGCCACGTAGATCCCGGCGTTGATGTTCCATTCGACGTTCGGTTTCTCCCAGATCTGCTGGACCCGCCCGTCGCGCACGCGCAGCACGCCGACGCCGGCGTGCAGCAGGCTCTTGTGGAACGCGACGGTGAGCAGGTTCCCGCTCGTCGTGTGCTGCCGGTGCAGGTCGGCGAAGTCGATGGTGGTGAGGATGTCGCCGTTCATCACCACCGCGGGTGACGTCCAGTCCGGTACGAGGTGCAGCGGCGCGGCGGTGCCCAGCGGGCGCTCCTCGGCGCAGTAGTCCACGGCGACACCGAGGTGCCGCCCGTCGCCGAACTCATCCTTGATCATGTCGCCGAGATGGGCGATGCACAGGGTGATCCGGTCGAACCCGCAGTCCCGCAGCCGCCGGATGATGATTTCCAGGATCGAGTAGTGACCGATCTTGACCAGTGCCTTCGGCTGCCACCGGGTACGTGGCCAGAGGCGGGTTGCCTTCCCGCCAACCAGGACGATCGCGTGCATTGCCGGTGGCCTCCCGTCGTGGTGGAGCTGTGCTCACCGTCCCATTGGGACAGCGGGCGAGGCATCTTGCGAATTGCGCCGTTGCGCCGGCACGGTGTCGGCGAGCCAGCCGCCGATCCGGCGGGCGGCGGCGAGGCTGGCCCACGCCGTGGTCTCCACCAGGGCCCGGGCGTCCCGATCGCCACCCACCAACTGCTCGCCGCCCACCAACTCCTCGGTGCCCGCCGACGGTTCGGTGCCCGCCGACGGTTCGGTGCCCGCCGGTCGGGCGGCACCGGCGTGCCGGAAGTCCGCCACGACGGCGTCCCCTACCTGGTACGGCGCGAGCGCCGTGAGCAGCGCCAGCCGGCCGGACGGGCGCAGCCGGGTGGGCAGCGTCGCCACCGCGTCGGTCACCCAGGCCCGGCTGGGCGGCATCGATCGGCCGTCCCAGTCAGCCAGCTCCGCCGTGACGAGATCGCGGACCGGTTCCGGCACGGAACGTTCACCGGCCGCGGCTACCGCTCCGATCGCCCTGCCGAACGCGTCCTCGATCCGCCGGTATCCGGTCCCCCAGGTGATGTCGACCGGCGGTGCCGCGGCGGGCAGCAGGGCGTGCGCCGTCCCGGGTTCCCGGCCGCGTTGGACGGCCGGCCGGACGAGCCGCCCGACGAGCCGCCCGAGTCCACGGCGAACCACCGCCGGCAGTCCCGCTGGCAGTGGTGATTCCCGCAGGAACACGTGCACCATCCGGTTCAGGTAGTGGAACGTGACGGCCACCCCGATCAGTTCCGGCGCCTGTGCCGCCGGGAACGGCGCGGTCGGCGGCGGCCCGCCTGCCAACGGATGTCCGTCCGTTGGTGATGGCCCGCCCGTTGCTGGAGGTCCGTCCGTTGGTGATGGCCCGCCCGTTGCGCGGGGGCGGACGCCGCCGTCACGCGCCCACCGGGCGAGTGCGCGCAACCGGGGATCGCCGACCGCGTCGAACCGGTCGTCCGCCACGGCCGCCGCGTCCCGGCCCCGGATCAGACCGTGCAGCGTGGTCCCGTGCACGTCGACGCAGTACGGGCAGGCGTTGGCCAGCGACACGGCCACCGCTACCGCCTCCTTGGCCGCGCGGTCGACCCGGCCGTTGACGAGCAGCGTCTCCCGCAGCATCAGCCAGGCCGAGGCGAGTGTCGGCGGCGCTGCCGCGTGCAACGCGACCGGCGGCGCGAGCATGCCGAAGTCCCGGTCCAGTTGCTCGTACACCCGCGCCACCAGGCCGGTCGCGGCGTCCGCTGACGCCGGCCGGACGTGCCGGTAGTGCGTCCGGGTCGCCCGGTTGACCGTGGTACCCATCGCCACCTCCCGGATCGGATCTTCTGCGCCCATCGTCGCTGCGCGCCTCGGCAGGCGACGTCTCGCAACGTGCGGTGCTGCCGTCCCGGCCTTGCCGACCCGCCGGTACGTCGGCGAATACTGGCGGGAACCAGGGAGGTGGACGAGGTGACTCAGACGGTTTCGACGCGCCGGACCGGGTGGCAGGCGAGACTCAACGGGGAGCATCACCGCATGGCGCTCAACGCGTTCATGCTTGTGGTGATCGCTCACTGGGCGGAGCACATCGCCCAGGCGTACCAGATCTGGGCCCTGGGCTGGCCGGTCCCGCAGGCTCGCGGCGTGCTCGGCATGCCGTTCCCCTGGCTGGTCAGTTCCGAGTGGCTGCACTACGGCTACGCGGTGGTCATGCTGATCGGGTTGTGGTTCCTCCGCGGCGGCTTCGTGGGGCGGGCCCGCACCTGGTGGCTGATCGCCTTCGGCATCCAGTTCTGGCACCACATCGAGCACCTGTTGCTACTCGTCCAGGCCCAGGCCGGCACGGCCTTCTTCGGTCGCTCCGCGCCGACCAGCCTGCTGCAACTGGTCGTGCCGCGGGTCGAGCTGCATCTGTTCTACAACACGGTGGTGTTCGTCCCGATGGTGGTCGCGGTGCTCCACCATGTGCGGCCCAACCCGGCGGAGGCCCGGGCCATGCGGTGCGCCTGCGCCGGCCGGCCGGCCGAGGTCGGCACGTGACCGCGCCGACGATGCCGGACCGCCCCGGCCTACCGGACCACGCTGGACTACCGGACCGGAGCGGGTCGCCGGACCGGAGCGGGTCCCCGGACCGGAGCGGGTCGCCGGACCGGAGCGGGTCCCTGAACCGGAGCGGGCCGCCGTGGCGGCGGCGCGCCGGGTGGCTGGTCGCGGCGGTGATCGTCGGCGTCCTCGGGCTGGCTCTCAGCACCGCCGCCCGGCCGGCCCGCTTCCAGTCCACCTCGCCGGCTGACGGCGCCGTGCTGCCGGCGCCACCGGCGGAGGTGTCGGTGTCGTTCAGCGGGAGCCTGCGGCCGGCCGTGGCGCACCTGACGGTGGCCCGCACCGACGGCGGTTCCGTCCCCAGTGGACCGGTTCGCCGGACGGGGTCGTCCCTCACCGTGCCGGTGTCGATAAGCACCGTCGGTAGCTACGTCGCCGCCTACCATGTGGTGCTGGACGACGGTCGGCAACTCTCCGGGACCAGTCGCTTCTCCGTCGCCGCGGGCGGCCCACCGGCCCAACCTCCGTCGGCGGGGGGCGGCGCGTCCGGGCATCAACACCATGGCAAGGACCCGCTGACGCTGGTGATCCTCGCGGTGGACCTGACCCTGATCGCCGTGCTGGGGACCGTGATGCTGTCGCGCGGGCGCGGCGGACGCGCGGTGCGGCACCGAATCCGCGCGGGACGCGCCGACCGGGCGTAAAATCAGATTTTGGTACGATTCAGCTCGTGCCCGCGCTCCGGTCCAGTCCGGTTCGGTTCTGGTTCGATCCGGCTCAGCGCATCCGGCCCGGGGACCCGCGGCGCGCCCTCGAGAAGGCAAGGAGTCGGGTTCATGGAACGGCACATTCTCGAGTTCTACTCGCGACCAACGGAGATGAGTTCGGTCGGGCGCCACCTGGCGACGTTCGACGGGCTGCCCACGGACATCGAGGCGCTCGTTCGCACCATCCAGCACCTCGTGGTGTACGACATGGTGGCGGAGGACTTCTACGGGGTGAAACTCCCGAAGGATCGGGGCGAGGAGATCCACATCCGCCCGGTGCAGCGCAAGCTGGACCAGATCCTGGCCCTGGACAGCCGGCCACTGACCGCCGAGCGTCCGCCGCAGCGGCGGTTGGCCGGCCGGTGTCACCACTACACGGTGCTGCTCGTGTCGCTGTTGCGGGCCAACGGCGTGCCGGCCCGGGCCCGCTGCGGGTTCGGCACCTACTTCATTCCGGGCAAGTACGAGGACCACTGGGTCTGTGAATACTGGAACGCCGACCAGGAACGGTGGGTGCTCGTCGACGCCCAACTCGACGAGGTGTGGCGGGAGAAGCTTTCCTTCCCGCACGACAACCTGGACGTCCCGCGCGACGCGTTCCTGGTCGCCGCGGACGCCTGGGACCGTTGCCGGCGCGGTGCCGCCGATCCGGAACTCTTCGGCATCGACTTCGGTGGCATGCGCGGGCTGTGGTTCGTCGCGGGTGACCTGATGCGCGACCTGGCCGCCTTGAACAAGGTGGAGATGCTGCCGTGGGACGTTTGGGGCGCCCAGCCGCGCCCGGACGAGAAGCTCGACGACGAGCAGCTCGCGTTCTTCGACCGGATCGCCGCGGTGACCCGCGACCCGGATGGTTCCTTCGAGGAACTGCGCGGGCTGTTTGCCGACGAACGGTTACGCGTTCCGCAGAAGGTCTTCAACTCGCTACGCGAGCGCACCGAGCAGATCTGAGATTGTCCGCCGCCGGGGACAGCTCTGCGCCGGGCCCGGGTGCGGGTCGTGCCGCACCCGGGCCCGGCCGACTCAGCGCCGCGCACCCACCCAGTAGGTGCGCAGGTTCGGGTCGGACCTGATCTGCCGCTCGGTGAACTTCACCGAATCCCAGCCCTTGCCCGAATACAGCCGGGTCTGGTCGGCGTACCAGGGCGAGTTCGGGTTGCTCGACTGCGCGTAGGTGAGGATCTGCCGACCGGACGGACCGTTGCGGCCCAGCTCGACGGCGAGCACGTACGACGCGCCGTGCACGATCTTCGGGTAGCCGACGCCGGGCACCAGCGGGGCGGTGATCACGTTGAAGGTGCCGGTCTCGCCGCGTCCACCATGTATCGGAATGCGCGCCGCCCCGCGTGATTCGGTCTGGATGTCGCCGAGCCGCGCGTCGAGCGGGACACCGGCCAGCTTGCGTACGGCGTCGGCCAGCGCGGTGTGCACCTGGGGATCGGCGACCGCGAGCCGGCGCGGCGTGCTCACCGGGTCGGCCGGATCGAAGCCGTCGGCGAACCGCAGCCCCCGGCCAGCGCGAACTCGCGGAACACGTGGGCGCCCCGGCTGTCCAGGTCTACCCGCAGGTCCCAACCGCGCAGGGCGTGGCAGGCGGGCGTCAGGTCGACCGGGGTGCCGTCCGAGGCGACGCCGGCCGGTCGGGCCGTACACAGCTCGACCAGGTCGTCGCGGACCAGCTCACCGCCGTACACCCGGTTGCCGAACATGACCCGCCACAGGTTGCCGGTGGTGAAGCCGCGGCCGGGCAGCCCGTCGGTGCCGGCCAGCCGCCGCCGCACCTGGTCCAGCCCTGATGACTCCTGAGGTGCTCGGCATCAGGCCCGTGGGCGAATGTCACGGCCGGGCCGGTTGAGGCGTTTTGCGGCAAGTGACGAATGCCGTTAGCCGGATCCTTACTACTCGTGATCATGTCGTACCTGTGTGCGAATCTGCGGTCGTGCGGGAGGCGTTGGCGCGGTTGGACGAGGCGGTCGGAGACTGCCTCGACGCGGCTGTGTGGGCGTTGTCCGACGCTGAACTGCTGGCCGTGTTGGACGCCGCGGTGGTGGCCCAACGCCGCATCGCGGGGGTCGTGTCGGGCCTGCTGCACGAGGTGCACGGCCGGGATCTGCCGCGTCGTGAGGGTGCGACGTCGACGACGGCGTGGTTGCGGCATCGGCACCGGCTCACCGGCCGGGCGGCCCGACTCGCGGTCGCCGACGCCGACCGACTGGCCACCACACCCGATGCGGTCCGCGACGCGACGGCCGCCGGGACGATCAGCGGCGAGCAGGCCCGGGTCATCGTCGACACCGTCGCCACCGTGCACAAGCAGGCCGGAGCGGTGGCCGCCGACAAGGCCGTCGGGATCCTGCTGGACTGGGCCGACCAGTTCGACCCCGACCAGATCCGCAAGCTCGCCCACCGCATCCTGGAGCACGTCGCCCCGCACATCGCCGAGGACGCCCAGCGACGCGCCCTGGAAGCGGAGGCGAAACGGCACCACCGCGACCGCTACCTCAACCTGTCCCCGGTCGGTGACGGCCGCATCCGACTGACCGGACTCCTCGACGTCGAAACGTCGGCGATGCTACGCACGACACTGGAGCCGCTGACCAAGCCACACGGCCGCGACGACACCCGCAACCCCGGACAACGCCGCCACGACGCCCTCGCCGAGGTGTGTCGCCTCGCCCTGCGCGCCGGTGGTCTGCCCGACTCGGGTGGCGTACCCGCCCAGGTGGTGGTCACCACCGACTACGACACCCTCACCCGGCAACTCAGTCCCGGCCTGCTCGACACCGGCGACACCCTGACCGCCGAAGCGGTACGCCGACTCGCCTGCGACGCCACCATCCTCCCGGCAGTGCTCGACGGCGACGGTCAGGTCCTCGACCTCGGCCGACAACGCCGCCTGTTCACCGGCCCCGTCCGCCGCGCCCTGATGCTGCGCGACGGCGGCTGCGCCTTCCCTGGCTGCGACCGACGACCCCGCTGGTGCACCGCCCACCACATCACCCACTGGGCCGACGGCGGCGACACCTCCGTGGCCAACGGAGTCCTGCTCTGCGGACACCACCACCGGATGATTCACCACGACGGCTGGCAGGTCCGGGCCACCCCAGCCGGACGACCAACCTTCATCCCACCACCCTGGATCGACCCCCAACAACAACCCCGACACAACACCTACCACCGACGATGCTGAATCGGCCGCGGCGCCATGCCACAAGGCCATCCAACGGCCTTACACACCACGCCGCCGTACACCACGCCGCCGTAGACAGCGCCGCTATGCCGCCACCGGTTCTGTTCGGCCCGCGTGCAGCCCGTCGTCGCTGGCCCGGGTGAGCCGGCGGGAGCCGGGCACGAACAGTGGCACGGTGACGGCCACCAGGAACACCGCGGCGCAGGCGACAAGCACCGGGTCGATGCCGAAGGCGGCGGCGAGCGGACCGGCGAGCGCGTTGCCGACCGGCATCGCGGCGAACGACGTGAGTTGGTCCCACGAGGAAACGCGGGCCAACACCCGGTGCGGGATGTGGTCCTGCAGCGCGGTGTCCCAGGCGACCGAGAAGAACGACAGCCCAGCGTACGCGACCACGGCGCCGAACAGCACCGCCGTGAGCACGCCGGGCCACACGTACGCGATCACCCACACCGGCATCAGCAGCAGCGCCCACCATCCCGCGCGCAGCAGCCGGACCGGTCGCCAGCGCATCGCGGCCAGGGCTCCCAGCACTCCCCCGAACCCTTCGGCGGCGGCGATGAAGCCGACCGCCCGAGCACCGCCGAGCCGTTCGATTGCGACCACCTGGACGAGCACCAGCACGACTCCGTTGGCCACGTGGAAAGCGGCGGCGCTGAGCACCCCGACGAAGAGCCAGTCCCGGGTACGGATCTCCCGCCAACCCTCGCCCATCTCGCGCCGCATGCCGGCTCGGGGTGCCCGGCCGACCCGGGTCCGGATCAGCATGATCGCCACCATCGCGGCCAGGAAGCTCGCCGAGTTGACGGCGAAGCCGACCGGAGCGCCGTACGCCGCGACGACCACACCTCCGACCGCCGGCCCGACCACCAGGCAGCCGGTCTGGGAAAGGTTGAGGGTGGCGTTGGCCGACTGCCGGTGGGCGACCGGGACAAGCATCGGTTTCAGCGCGGCGAAGGCGGGACCGAAGAACGCGCCGGCACCGGCGGAGACGGCGGCCAGCCCACACAGCAGCGGAAGTGAGTAGCGATCGGCGCCGAACATGACGGCCATGCCGGCCGTGGCGACGCACCGCACCGCGTCGGAGAGCACCATGATGCGTTGCGGCTGGAGGCGATCGGCCCACACGCCGCCGAACAGGGTGCAGCCCAGCGTTGCCACCATCGCCGTCGCCAGGACCAGGCCGAGATCACCGGGGCCGCCACCGGCGGTCAACACCGCCACGGCGAGCGCCACCACCTGGAAGCCGTTGCCCAGCCACGAAAGCGACTGCCCGGCGAGCAGTCGGCGGAAGTCGCCGCCAAGGAGAGCTGTGCCGAGGGGAGCCGCGCCGAGGGAAGCTGTCATGCGGCCACTTTAGTACGACGTCTAACTATTAGCTATCTGATTATCAACCACGTCGCCGGCCGGGCAGAATGGCGGCATGACGGAGCAGCCCACGGACGCCGGAGAGCGCCAGCCCAGGGACGTCGTCGACGACCACGTCACCCGGTGGGCGGGGTTCTGGGAGAAGGACCCGGCGTACGGCGAGGTGGAGGGCGCGCTCACCCGGATGCAGCACATCCTGAAGCGGATGCGACGGGGTGACGCGGCGGCCTTCGCCGAGTCGGACTTCACCCTGGAGGACTACGGGACGCTGCACGCGCTGATGGTGCAGCCGTACCCGACCGAGGCCACCCCGGCGCAGCTCGCCGAGGCCACTCATGTGACCCGGGCCGCGATGACCAGCCGGCTCGACCGGCTGCTCGCCGCCGGACTGGTGACCCGCGAGGTGGACGCCGGCGACCGGCGCCGGGTCGTGGTACGGCCGACCGCGGCCGGCCGGGCCGTCTGGGAGCGGCATGTACACGAGGCGATGGACCGGGAACGGGCGCTGCTGTCCGCCCTGACACCCGAGGAGTTGCGTCAGCTCAACGCGTTGCTACGCACGGTTGTGCGGTCCTTCGACGGCTGATCTCCACGGGAGCGCCCAGCGAGGCGTTCCCGGGGGAGTTCACGGGCGCGCCCAGCGAGGCGTCCAGTGTGCGGGGACCGGCCGTGCCGACCCGGCGGAACAGCAGCACCACGGCCCCGGGCAGGCTCGCCACCAGCACCAGCGTCCCGTACACCAGGGCGGTGGCGACGCCCTCGGCGGCGGTCAGACCGGCGGCGGCGAACGCCCACGCGGCCACCCCCTCGCGCGGACCGAACCCTCCGACGTTGAGCGGCAGTGCCATCGCCAGCAGCGCCAGCAGCGTCAGCGGTACCAGCCGGGTCACCGGCGCCGTGCTGCCGGCGGTCCGCGCGGCCAGCACGAACGTGGCCAGGTGACCCGCCACGGCCAGCGTCGACACCAGCAGTACGGCCGCCCAGGTCCGGCGGGCCAGTAACCCGGCCCGCACATCGGCCACCGCCGTGCGCAACGCCCGTGCCACCCGGGACGGCCCGGACGTGGGCAGCAGCCGGGCCAGCAGTACGGCGCCGAGGGCACCCACGGCCAACACCGCGATCGCGGTCGGCAGGAACGGTCGTACCGGAGACGGCAGCGCGACCAGCAGGATCACCGCCACCACCACCATCACCAGTTGCCCGGCGGTCCGCTCCCACAACACGGCCCGGATGCCGCGCCGGACGTCGCCAGCGTCCCGCCCGTGCCGCACGGCGCGGTGCACGTCCCCCACCACTCCGCCAGGCAGCGTCGCGTTCAGGAAGACGGCCCGGTAGCAGTGCGCCACCGCGGCGGCCAGTGGTAGCCGGACGCCGAGCCCCTCCGCGACCAGCCGCCAACGCCAGGCGGTGCACACGGTCGTCATCGCGCCGATGGCGAGCGCCCCGACGACCGCACCGCTGTCGATCATGCGCAACCCGTCCAGGACGGACCGGGTGCCCACCCACCACACCAGGACACCCAGCAGACCGACCCCGGCCAGGGGCCGGAGCCACGGCCAGAGCCGGGACCGTGACGCAGCGTCGTTTCGCAACCGGGCCTCCTTCGCACGTCTTCCGGGAGTACGCACGCAGCGCGCGCCCCAGGGGTTCAGTCGGAAGGCCGCTATCTCAACTTCGGCAGATCTTGACGTCTGGATGCACCACGTAGCGGTTGAAGACGTTCGTCACAGCGCCCACGCCGGCCTTCGCCTCGATCGGCCTCACGTTGACCAGCTCAAGGAAGGCGTTGACAACCTTGACGAGGCTGGGCGGAATCGAGTAACCGACGCCGTAGGACAACCACAACCCTAGCCGTGTGCTGCGACACAGCTCGATCGGCGCGCCGAGGGCGGATCCGACGGGCGGCGGCTCGGGCGGCCGCGTAGGCCCCGCTGTCGAACCGGCACCGGGCCGCCGACAGCCGGCGCCGTCCCACGTCCTTTCGGTCACCAGGTGGCGGGCCCGTTCGTCCGGGCCAGCAGCACAGCCTCGGCCGCGACGCGTCGCGGTCGGGGCAGGCCGGCCGCCCGGTCGGCGAGTGCGCGCAACAGGTCCGCCAGGGCCGCGTACGGCAGGGTGGTCTCGGATTCGGTGGGCGCACAGGTCAGCACGAGCCATCCGGCGGTTGTCGCCTCGGCGACCACTTCCCGCCGCAGTGCCGTCTTACCGATCCCCGTCGGGCCCGCCACCAGCGCCGACCCCCGACCGAGGAGAGCGCGCCAGCACGTGTCGAACTCCTCGTCCCGGCCGACGAGGGTGCGTCGCATGTCAGGGAGTCTGGCATCGGGCCCGGCCGGCCGACATCCTGCCGACGGGAGATCCCGCTCCACAAGTCGTTCACATCGTCACCGCCGGTGGTGCACACGGGACCCTTAGGGTCTGTCACAGTGGCGGGACGGGGAGGTACGCGTGGCCGGTGAACGGACGGTGCTTGTCGTCGAGGACGAGCGGACGATCGCCGACGCGGTCGCGGCGCGGCTGCGGGCCGAGGGGTTCGTGGTCCACGTCGCGGGGGACGGGCCGGCGGCGGTCGAGGCGGCCCGCCGGGTACGCCCCGACGTGGTGGTGCTGGACGTCATGCTGCCCGGCTTCGACGGGTTGGAGGTGTGCCGCCGGTTGCAGGCCGAGCGGCCGGTGCCGGTGCTCATGCTCACCGCCCGGGACGACGAGACCGACCTGCTGATCGGGCTCGCGGTGGGCGCCGACGACTACCTCACCAAGCCGTTCTCGATGCGGGAGTTGGCGGCCCGGGTGCACGCCCTGCTGCGCCGGATGGCGAAGTTGGCCGCGGGTGAGCCACGGATCGTGATCGGCGATCTGGAGATCAACCAGGCTGAGCGGCGGGTCAGCCGGGCCGGCGTCGAGGCACACCTGACGCCCACCGAGTTCGACCTGCTGGTGCACCTCGCCGCGCGCCCCCGGGCGGTGCTGCCCCGGGAGCGGTTGCTGGCCGACGTCTGGGGTTGGGCCGACGCCTCCGGCACTCGGACCGTCGACAGCCACATCAAGGGGTTGCGCCGCAAGCTCGGCGCGGACCTGATCCGCACGGTGCACGGCGTCGGGTACGCGCTGGAGGTCGGCCGGTGACCGCCGTCGTCGCCCGTCTGCTCGGCTGGCTGCCCCGACCGCTGGACCCGGTGCGGTCGATCAAGGCGAAGCTGTCGCTGGCGCTGGGTTTCGCGGGCGGCGTCGGGCTGCTGGTGCTCTGGTACAGCCTGGAGTGGATGCCGTTGCGCGCCACCTTCGTCGCCATCGCGGTCGCGCTGGCACTTGTCACCCTCCAGGTGATGGCGCACGGCGCGACGGTGCCGCTGCGTCAGATGACGGTGGCCGCCCAGGCGATGGCCCGGGGTGACTACACCCGCCGGGTGCGCACCCGGTCCCGGGACGAGGTCGGTGAGCTGGCGACGGCGTTCAACCAGATGGCAGCCGATCTGGCGGCGGCCGACCGGCAACGCCGGGAGCTGATCGCGAACGTCTCGCACGAGTTGCGTACGCCGATCGCCGCGCTACGTGCCGTGCTGGAGAACATTGTGGACGGGGTGGCCCGGCCGGAGCCGGCGACGATGCGAACGGCGCTCGCGCAGACCGAGCGCCTGGGGCGGCTCGTCGCCGAACTGCTCGACCTGTCCCGGTTGGACGCGGGCGTGGTGCCGCTAAACCGGGAGGACGTGGAGGTGGCCGACTTCCTGTCCCGGGTGGTGGCCGAGGCGGAGGTGACCGCGGCGGGGGCCGGCCGGCGGGTGGGGTTCACTGTCGACGTTCCGGCGGGGCCGCTCACCGTGCCCGGCGATCCGGAACGACTGCACCAGGTCTTCGCCAACCTGCTGGACAACGCCGTCCGGCACAGCCCAGCGGGCGGCACCGTCCGGGTGCGGGTGGAGCGGCGGGGGGACGAGGTGCTGTTCGCGGTCGCCGACTCGGGTGACGGCATTCCGGCCGCCGAGCGGGATCGGGTCTTCGAGCGGTTCGCGCGGGGCGAACGGGCCACCGGTGGTGGCACCGGGCTCGGGCTGGCCATAGCCCGTTGGGTGGTGCAGTTGCACCGCGGCACGATCGCCGTGGTCGACCCGGCCGAGGACGACGGTACGCCGGGTTGCCACGTTCACGTCCGGTTGCCGGCCGGCTTGCTGGCCGGGGTCGGCTGACCGCACGGCCAGCTCACACCCGCACGGCCAGCTCAGGCTCGCACGGGCCAGCTCAGGCTCGCACGGGCCAGCTCAGGCCCGCACGGCCAGCTCAGGCCCGCATGACGGTGGCGATCGGGATGCGGGCCGCCCGGATGGCCGGGATGAGGCCACCGAGCAGCCCGGCGACCAGTCCGGCGATGACTCCGGCGACACCCGCCTGCCAGGGGAAGGCGAGATCCCGCAGGAACTCCTCCCGGCCGCCGAGCACCGTGCTGATCGCGGTCAGTCCGAGCGCCGACAGCCCGATGGCGGCGACTGCGGTGAACAGCCCGGTCAGCAGCGTCTCGGCGAGCACGATGCCGGCGAGCAGGGAGCGTGGCGTGCCCACGGCACGGCGGAGAGCGAACTCCTCGACCCGTTCGCCGACCGTGGCGAGCCCGACGTTGAGGATGCCGGCGACACCGATGAGCAGCACCAGCCCGGCCATGCCCAGGAAGATCCAGCGCACCAGCGCCAACTCTCGGGCAATCGATTTACGTATGTCGATGGTGCTGAACTGGAGGTTGTCCGCCGGGACGCCGGCGGCGACCAATCGGGCCCGGAGCAGTTGTTCGAGGTCGCCGGCGGTGGGCGCCAGCATCACCTGGATCCCGGCTCCCTGGTCGTCGGCGCCGCCCGGGGCGCGCCAGGTATCGAGTTCGTCGGCGCGCAGATAGGCGGTGGGCTGCGGGCTGCCGTCGTCCACCACGCCGATGATGCGCGGCGTCGGGTTCGCGGTGGTGCCGGTGACCCGCATCTCGGCCGGCACCTGGTGGCGCCGGAAACCCTCGGCCGCCTCCTCGTTGATCACGATTCGGGGGGACAGCGACGGATCTCCGGTGAAGTCCAGCCATTCGCCGGCCACCGGGCGGAACGGGCGGAACTGCCGGACGTCTCCGGTCAACGCGACGATCTGCACCTCGATCGCCTGACCCGGCACCTGGGGAGTGAACTGCTCCATCGGCCGGCAACCGCGCTCGTCGCAGACCATCGCGCCGCCTCCCGGGTCGTACGCCATGCTGCCGTCCTCGAACGGCATGGCTCCCGGGTTGATCGGCCGGACGTCGGGCTCTCCGATGATCGCCATCTGGTTGATGGCCGCGACGCCGTCGTCCCGCCCGCGCAGGGTCTCCTCGGTAATCCGCATGACGTCGCCGCCGCCGGGGAGGTACGCCTGCCGGGTGCCGTCCTTACCAGCCTGAAGTTCCAGGTCGGCCAGTTGCGCGCTGCGGGCGACCTCCGCGCCCACCTGGACAACCACCACGGCCAGGACGCCCAGGAACAGGCTGACCATGGACAGGAAGGTGCGGGTCTTGCGGGACCGGATGCCCTGCGTCCCGATGATGAGCGCCGAGCGGAAGCGCCCGGAGAGCCGGATCACGCGCCGACCCCGGCGGGTGCCCGGTCTGGGCCGGCGGTGCGCCCGTCACCGGCCGTGGCGGCGTCGCCGGCGGCTCGGGGGTCACCGGTTCCGGTGGACTCCGAGTCGTCCACGGGGTGCAGCACGCCGTCGCTGAGCCGCAGCACTCGTCCCATCTTCCTGGCGTGGTCCCAGTCGTGGGTGACCAGGATCAGCCCGCAGCCCCGTTCGGTGGCTGCGCGCATCACGTCGATCACCAGGTTGCCGGTGTCGGTGTCCAGCGCGCCGGTCGGTTCGTCGGCCAGCAGCAACCGGGGCTCCCGGACCAACGCCCGGGCGACCGCGACGCGTTGCTGTTCGCCGCCGGAGAGCCGGGCCGGCCGGTTCTTCGCGAGGTGGGCGATGCCCACCTGGTCCAGGGCCGCCATGGTGCGGGCCCGCCGCTTGCGACGCGGCAGCCAGCCCTGCCCGTTCACCAGGGCCATCGCCACGTTCTGCGCGGCGGTCAGGTGTTTGAGGAGAAAGAACCGTTGGAACACGAAGCCGAACTCGGCGCTGCGCAGTGCGGCGGCCCGACGTTCGGGCAGCCGGGTGATGTCCCGCCCACCGAGCAGATAGCGCCCGCCGTCCGGCCGGTCGAACAGGCCGATGAGGCTGAGCAGGGTGGACTTGCCGGAACCCGAGCGGCCGAGAATGGCGACACTCTCCCCGCCGTGCACGGTCAGGTCGACACCGTCCAGAATGGTCCGGGGGGCCTGCTGACCCTTCAACGTCTTGGTGATGCCGGTCAGCTCCAGCAGCGGGTTCATTTCCCGATCACGGCGGGCCCGCCCTGGTCCTTGCCGTCGGCCGGGGCGCCGGGTGGCAGGTTGGGCCCGGGGACCGCGATGTTCTCGTCGCCGGTGAGGCCGGTTCTGATCTCCACGACCTTGCCGTCGGTGAGGCCGAGAACGACGTCCCTGGTTTCCCGGTTGCCGTCCGGTCCGACGATGTCCACCTTGCCGCGGCCCTGTCCACCGGCCACCGCCTCCACGGGGAGCACCAGCACGTTCTTCGCCCGGGCCGTCACCACCTGGATGGTGACGCTCGCTCCATTGATCATCTTGATGTCACCGGGGGCGACACACACCAGCCGCATGCCGGTCGCCTCGGACGCTTCGGGGCGGTCCTCCTGTTGCGGCGGGGAGGCCGCCAGGCCGCTCGGCGCGGTCGGCTTGTCCCCGGGCCCCTGACCGTCAGCCGCGCTGTCGCCCGTCTGCGGCTCCGGCTCGGGAAGGGTCCCGGCGGGCAGGGCGGCTATGGTGCCGAGCACCGTGCAGGAGAAGGGGCCGGGGCCATTCTTGATCTGGGCCTGCACGGTCTTCACCGAGTCGGAGATCTGGTATGCCTGTTCCCCGCCGATGTCGGCGACGATCCCGTACCCGCCCCGCTTCGCGGAGACGACCGGCATCCCGGCGGTCACGGTGGACCGGTTGTCGACGAGGCGGCCGGCGAACGCCGAGCCGGCCGGCACCTCGATGCGGTGCGTCTTGCCGCCGGCCCGGATGGTCGCCACCCGGGTCGCCCGACTCGGAGCTGTCCGGGGCGGCGTCACGTTCAGGTAGCGGATCTCCCCGGCCACCGGCGCCGGGAGGCCGAACACCGGGTTCAGGGTCACCTTGCCGGTCAGGCTGAGCCGGTTGTCGAGGTCCTGCCGGACGGGTTTCGTCGTGGTCATCGTGGTCCCCCGGGCGGCGAGCCCGGGCGCCTCCACCGGGCCTCCTCCGCCGCTACAGCCGGTGGCCATGATCAGCAGGGTCGCGGTGACCACGCCCACCCTGCCCAGTTGTTGCCCTCGCACCGCCGCTCCCCGCTTTGACTGAACCCCGCTCCGGCTGAACCGTCCCGGCGTAACCCCGTCCCGGCGTAACCCCGTCCCGGCCGGACCCCGCGCCATAGAGACGTCACTCGTCGGCATGTCGGTTGCCTCGCAGCGAAACCGGACCATCGGCCGTGCGCCGACCACACATCCATGAGGAACGGCCCCGACTACATGATGGACGACCCGGCGTCGCCAGCACGCGATCCGCCGGAGCATACCGGCTGCGTCCCGCCGGCGGGTGCCGCCTCGTGCGCGTCGAAACACTTCCCTGTTCGATTGCCGTGTGGTTACATCGACGAGTCTCGTTGGAGCGCTCCCATCCTCCGAGGGAGCGCCGGAACAGGGAGAAGCGATGAGCTTCAGACGCTCGCTGGCCGCGGCGCTGCTGATCGCCGCGGCCGGCCTGGTCGCGCCGATCGCCGGCGCCACGCCGGCCCAGGCCGACACACGGATCTGCGAACAGTACGGCTCGACCACCATCCAGAACCGGTACGTCGTCCAGAACAACCGCTGGGGCAGCAACGCCGAGCAGTGCATAAACGTCACCAGCACCGGCTTCCAGATCGTCTCCCAGCAGGGCAGCGCCCCCACCAACGGCGCCCCGTTGTCGTACCCCTCGGTCTTCGCGGGCTGCCACTACACGAACTGCTCGCCGGGCACCAACCTGCCGCGCCAGCTCAGCCAGATCGCCAGCGTGAACTCGTCCATCTCGTACAGCTACGTCGGCGGCACCTACAACGCCTCGTACGACATCTGGTTGGACCCGACGCCGAAGACGAACGGCGTCAACCAGATGGAGATCATGATCTGGTTCAACCGGCAGGGTCCCATCCAGCCGATCGGCAGCCGGGTCGGCACCACCTCGGTGGGCGGCCGTAGCTGGGAGGTCTGGCAGGGCAACAACGGCGGCAACGACGTCGTCTCGTACGTCGCACCGTCAGCCATCAGCAGTTGGTCGTTCAACGTCATGGACTTCGTCCGGGACGTGGACGCCCGCACCCAGGTCACCACCTCCTGGTACCTGACCAGCATCCAGGCCGGCTTCGAGCCCTGGTCGGGCGGTGTCGGACTGGCGGTCAACAGCTTCTCCGCCGACGTCGTGCCGGGTAGCGGCGACCCCGGGCCGGGCCCCGGCCCAGGCCCCGGGGGCTGCTCGGCCACACCGACCGTGCAGACCCAGTGGAACGGCGGGTACGTGGTGGAGCCGGTGCGGGTCACCAACACCGGCAGTTCGGCCCTCAACGGCTGGACGGTCACCTTCACGCTGCCGTCCGGGCAGACGCTGGCCGGGTCCTGGAACGCGAACGTGACAAGCAGCGGGCAGACGGTCACCGCCCGCAACGTGGGCTACAACGGCAGCCTGGCGCCCGGCGCGAGCGCCACCTTCGGACTCCAGGTCAACCGGCCGGCCGGAAGCAGCACCGTCGTCGGTGGCGGCTTCACCTGCGCCGCGTCCTGACCTCGCGACCCGAGGACGGGCCGGAAGGACCGGCAGGCCCGGCCCACCGGACCCGTACAGCACGATGGACGGCCCCGCACCGGCCCGGCGCGGGGCCGGATCCATTGACACGGCAGATGCTCGATGTGACGATGATCGATGACCTGGGAGCGCTCCCATGATCGTTTGCGCGCGCCCGCCGGTCGACCTCCGTCGGAAGGATCCCCCGTGTCCGCACCTCCCCCGCCCCGCGCCGGGGCCCGGCGCCGAACGGCGGCCACGCTCGCCGCCGCCACCGTCGCCGCGCTCGCCGCCACCACCCTGGCCAGCTCCACCGCGTACGCCGAAGGGCCGGAACAGATCGTCAACGGCACCTTCGACGACGGGCACGCCCCGTGGTGGGGCACCGCCAACCTCACCCTCGACTCCAGCAGTGGACGGCTCTGCACGGACGTGCCCGGTGGCACCGTCAACCCGTGGGACGCCATCATCGGCCAGGACAACATCGCCCTGGTCGCCGGCGAGTCGTACGAGTTCCGGTTCTTCGGCACCGCCACCCCCGCCCGGGTCGCCAAGGCGCTGATCCAGCTCCCGGTCGACCCGTACACGCAGTACCTGGCGGCCAATCCCCAGCTCAGCGTCTCCGGCGACAGCTACACCTACACGTTCACCTCCCCGGTGGACCTGCCGAACGCGCAGGTGGCGTTCCAGCTCGGCGGCAGCGCCGAACCCTGGCGAATCTGCCTGGACGACGTCAGCCTGCGCGGCGGTGCCGAGCCGCCGGTGTACGAGCCGGACACCGGGCCTCGGGTACGCGTCAACCAGGTCGGTTACCTGCCCAAGGGGCCGAAGAATGCCACCGTGGTCACCGACGCCACCGATCCGCTGCCGTGGCAGCTCCGGAACGCGACCGGCACCGTGGTGGCCAACGGCACCACCACCCCGCGCGGCCTCGACGAGTCCTCCGGGCAGCAGGTGCACAGCGTCGACTTCGGCCGCTACCAGCGCGCCGGCACCGGTTACACGCTGAGCGCCGACGGCGAGACCAGCCGACCGTTCGACATCGGCGCCGACTTCTACGAGCGGCTCCGGCTGGACGCGCTGAAGTTCTACTACACCCAGCGCAGCGGCGTGGAGATCCGCGATGACCTGCGGCCCGGTTACGGCCGGCCGGCGGGCCACGTCGGGGTCGCGCCCAACCAGGGCGACACCGCCGTGCCGTGCCAGCCCGGCGTCTGCGACTACACGCTGGACGTCTCCGGCGGCTGGTACGACGCCGGCGATCACGGCAAGTACGTGGTGAACGGCGGCATCTCGGTGCACCAGCTGATGAGCACCTACGAACGCTCGGTGCTGGCCCGCACCGGTGAGCTGTGGCAGTTGCGGGACGGCACACTGGCCCTGCCGGAGAGCGGCAACCGGGTGCCGGACATCCTCGACGAGGCGCGCTGGGAGCAGGAGTTCCTGCTGAAGATGCAGGTCCCCGCCGGCCAGCCGTACGCCGGCATGGCGCACCACAAGATCCACGACAACGAGTGGACCGGCCTGCCGCTACTGCCGCACCTGGACCCGAAGCTGCGCGAGCTGCACCCGGTGTCCACCGCCGCGACCCTCAACCTGGCGGCCACCGCCGCCCAGGCGGCCCGGGTGTTCCTCCCGTACGACAGGCGCTTCGCGGCGAGAAACCTGGCCGCGGCCAAGCGGGCGTGGGACGCCGCGAAGGCCAACCCGGAGATCTACGCGAGCCCGGCGGACGGCACCGGCGGCGGCGCCTACGACGACGCGGACGTCAGCGACGAGTTCTACTGGGCCGCGGCGGAACTGTTCATCAGCACCGGTGGCAAGGAGTACAAGGACTTCCTGCTCGCCTCGCCGCACCACACCGGTGACATCTGGCGCGACCGGGGCATGGACTGGGGGCACACCGCCCAGCTCGGCCGGCTCCAGTTGGCGACCCTGCCGAACCTGCTGCCCGACCGGCAGCGGGTACGCGCGTCGGTGGTCGAGGGCGCCGACCGCTACCTCGCCACGCTGCGCGCCCACCCGTACGGCATCCCGTACGACCCGGCCGAGAACACCTACGACTGGGGGTCGAACAACCTGATCCTCAACAACGCGATCGTCATGGCGACCGCGTTCGACATCACCGGCAACGACCGCTACCGCGCCGGCGTGCTGGAAACGATGGACTACATCTTCGGCCGCAACGCCCTCAACCAGTCCTACGTCACCGGGTACGGCGAGGTCGCGTCGAAGAACCAGCACAGCCGGTGGTACGCCAACCAGCTCAACCCGAACCTGCCGAACCCGCCGCGGGGCACCCTCTCCGGCGGGCCGAACTCGTCCATCCAGGACCCGGTCGCCCAGCAGAAGCTGCGGGGCTGCGCGCCGCAGTTCTGCTACCTCGACGACATCGAGTCGTGGTCGACCAACGAGCTGACCATCAACTGGAACGCGCCACTGGCCTGGATCGCGGCGTTCGTCGCCGACCAGGACAACGGCGACGCCCGGGGCCGGCTCCGCTGACCGGCCGCTGACATGTCCGAAGGGTTCCCGCCGCCAGGCGGCGGGAACCCCGGACCGATCGGCTGGCCGCACCCGAAGCGTGTCGTAGGATCGATCATCGTGGCCCTGATGCGGTGCGACTTCTACTCTGACGTGCTCGGTCTCAGCACGTCGATGACGGTGATCCTGCCGCAGCGCACCACGTCACAGATCGGCATGGCGAGCAGTTCCAGCGTCGCCGCCCCGCCGGTGCTCTACCTGCTGCACGGCCTCACCGACGACGACACCATCTGGCTGCGCCGGACCTCCATCGAGCGGTACGTCGCACCGCTCGGCCTGGCCGTGGTGATGCCCCAGGTCGGTCGCAGCTTCTACAGCGACGAGGAGCACGGCAACCGTTACTGGAGCTTCCTCAGCGACGAGCTGCCCCGGGTCTGCCACGACTTCTTCCGTCTCTCCGGCGACCGAGCCGACACCTTCGTCGCCGGCCTGTCCATGGGCGGCTACGGCGCCGTGAAGTGGGCGCTGCGCGACCCGGCTCGGTTCGCGGCGGCGGCGAGCCTTTCCGGCGCCCTGAACCTCGCCACCCGCCGCCGGCATCCCGACAACCCCGTGGATCCGGCGGTCTGGCACACCGTATTCGGCGAGCGGCCGGTGATCGGCACCGACGATGACACGGTGGCGCTGCTCGACCGGTACGGCGCGGCCGGCGCCGAGCGGCCCGCGCTCTACGTCGCCTGCGGCACCGAGGATTTCCTGTACGACGACAACCAGCACTTCGTCGAGGTGGCCCGCCAGCGCGGGGTGCCGCTGACCGTCGACTTCTCCCCCGGCGCGCACGACTGGGCGTACTGGGACGCCAGGATCCAGGACGTGTTGGCCTGGCTGCCACTGCGCCCGGGTGCGTCGTAGCTCGCCACCGTCTCCCGCCGCGTACCTGCTGACCGTTCCTGAGCCCGGACCACCCGTATCCGCCGCCCGACTTGCCGCCCGCCCCTACCGTGTGAGACCCGCACCGGCGCACCTCAGGCGGACGACCATGCAGATCATCGAGCACAGCATCATCGGCACCCGTTCTGCTGTGCTGCGTCTTCGTCGCCCCGGCAGCCAATTGGAGTTCGTGCTGTTCCCCATGCTCCATGTGGCAAGCCCGGACTTCTATGCGGCCGTCGCGCGGCGGCTCCGCCAGTGTGACCTGCTCGTCGTCGAAGGTGTCAGCGGCCGCTCGGTACTGACATGGGCCATCACGCTGACCTACCGGGTCATCCCTCGTAACAGGCGCTCCGGCCTGGTGGCCGACAACATCCCGTACCGGTCGCTGGGCGTCGAACTGCTAAACCCGGATGTGACGGCCGCGGAGTTCACCCAGGGTTGGCGGACGATGCCGCTACGATACCGGGCACTGATGTGGTCCATCGTTCCGATCGTGGTCGTCGCGCAGTTCTTCGGTGGCACTCGACGGCTGCTCGCGCCCGATGTCGAGGTGAACGACCTGCCCAGCGAGAGGGACGAAATGGGCGCCGACGACGAGTTCACCGAGCACTTCGACCACGTTTTCCGTGACACCCGGGACGAGCGGTTGCTCGCCGCGCTGGGCGAGCTGATCCGCACCCGGTCCTCTGAACGGATCGACGTCGCGGTCGTCTACGGCGCCGGCCATGTTCCCGCGATCGTGCGAGGACTCGCCGACCGGCATGGCTATCGCGTCCGGACAGCCGACTGGCTCACCGTGCTGAACGCCTGATTCGCGTCCACTGCGCTTTTATCGACAGGTCGCCCGCGTCGGGGATGCGGATCAGCGGGTGACCCATCCCCCGCCACTTTCAAGATATATCGCACCCGGGGACTTGCCGCAAGACCCGGGTCGTGCCGCAGAATTGCCGGCCGTAGCGAATCCATGACATTGGAGTGGCGAAAGAATGCGAATATCTCCATCGAATATCGGGGCGCGCCGGAATGGCGTTTTCGCCCTTCCCGACCGCCTCTCCGCCAAGGCCGAGCCGACGTTGATCGCCCGAGACGAGGAACACTTCGCCGCCATCGCGCAGCGTCTCGAGCAGGTGTCCTCGGACCTGTCCGACCGTCTCGACGCCGCGCGCCAGGCGCCCGGTGGCAAGGGTCAGCGGGCCCTGGACCGGGACCAGGAGATCCGCCGGCTGACCGCTCGCCTGCGTACCCTGCGCCGCTTCGGCGTCGACCTGTGCCTCGGCCGGATGGTGGCGGCGGACGGCACCGAGCCCGTGTACGTGGGACGGCAGGGCCTCACCGACGACGCGGGACGGCGACTGCTTGTGGACTGGCGTTCCCCGGCGGCCGAGCCGTTCTTCGGGGCCACCCACGGAAATCCGATGGGCCTGGCGAGCCGCCGCCGGTACCGCTGGACCCGCGGCCGGGTCGCCGACTACTGGGACGAGGTGTTCACCCCGGACGGACTGGACGGGCACGCCGCGCTCGACGACCAGTCCGCCTTCATCGCCAGCCTGGGCGGCAGCCGCTCGTCCCGGATGCGGGACGTGCTCAGCACCATCCAGGCCGACCAGGACGCCATCATCCGAGCCGGATCGCGCGGCGCTCTCGTCGTGGACGGCGGCCCGGGTACAGGGAAGACGGTGGTCGCGCTGCACCGCACCGCGTACCTCCTCTACTCCGATCCCCGCCTCGGACACCGCCGGGGCGGCGTGCTGTTCGTCGGCCCACACCAGCCCTATCTGTCGTACGTCGCCGACGTCCTGCCCAGCCTCGGCGAGGAGGACGTGCAGATCTGCACGCTGCGGGACCTGGTGGCAGAGGGGGCCACGGCGACGAGGGAGACCGACCCGGAGGTGGCCAGGTTGAAGTCGTCCGCGGATCTGGTGACGGCGATCGACGCGGCCGTCAGGTTCTACGAGGATCCTCCCACCCGGGGGATGACAGTCACGACCGACCAGTCCGAGATCCGGCTGACCGCCGCGGACTGGGCCGAGGCGTTCGACGCGCCGGGGCCCGGCACCCCGCACAACGAGGCACGTGAGGAGATCCTGGAGGAGTTGCTGACCATTCTGGTCAGCAGGTACGACGGGGACGAGCCGGACGACCTCGTCCGGGCGGCGCTGCGCCGCAACCGGGACCTACTCGCCGCCGTCAACCGGGCCTGGCCGCTGCTCGACCCGACCGACGTGGTCGCGGACCTGTGGTCGGTCCCCGCGTACCTGCGCAGATGCGCTCCCTGGCTCGGCGCCGACGAGATCCGGAGGTTACGGCGCGCCGACCCTCGGGCCTGGACGGTGTCGGACCTGCCGCTGCTGGACGCGGCCCGGCAGCGACTCGGCGACGCGGCGGCGGCGGGGCGCGAGCGGCGGCGCGCGGCCCAGGTCGCCGTGGAACGCGCCCGGATGTCCACGGTGATCGATGACCTGATCGAGGCGCACTCCTACGACGACGGCGAGGGCGTGCTGGCCAGCCTGCGTCAACTGGACCTCCAGGACGCGTTGGTCGACGACGCCGCCCTGCCGACCGCGGAGCCGGACCGGCTCGCCGGCCCGTTCGCGCACATCGTCGTGGACGAGGCGCAGGAACTTACCGACGCCGAGTGGCAGATGTTGCTGCTGCGCTGCCCGTCCCGCAGCTTCACCATCGTCGGCGACCGTGCCCAGGCCCGGCACGGGTTCACGGAGTCGTGGCGGGAACGGCTGACGCGGATCGGGCTCGACCGGATCGATCTGGCCACCCTGAGCATCAACTACCGGACGCCGAAAGAGGTCATGGCGGAGGCCGAGCCGGTCATCCGGACCGTGCTTCCCGACGCCAACGTGCCGACCTCCATCCGTGGCGGCGACGGCCCCGTCGTCCACGGATCCACCGCCGATCTGCGCTCGATCCTCGACGCCTGGCTCGCCGCGCACGCCGACGGGGTCGCCTGCGTCATCGGGGATCCGTCCTTCCGAGACACCCCCCGCGTCCGGTCGCTCACCCCGGAACTGGCGAAAGGTCTCGAGTTCGACCTGGTCGTCCTCGTCGACCCGGAGGCGTTCGGCCCCGGCATCGAGGGCGCGGTGGACCGCTACGTCGCGATGACGCGGGCCACCCAGCGGCTTGTCCTCCTCACCCGGCCCTGACGTGCGGGCCGGACTGGGGCGGGAGCGCTTCTCGGATGAAGGCGACCTGATCCGACGCGACCGTCCGCCGCGTCTGTGGCTGGGTGTAGAAGGAGAAGTGCGTGCCCGGATAGAGCTTGACCTGCCCGTACGGGGCGCGTTCGGCGAGCTGCCCGCTCAACTCCACGGGCGTCTCCGCGTCGTCGGTGGCGAGGCAGACCAGCAGCGGCACGGTCAGTCGCGCGGCCGCGTCCGCCGGGCGGTAGCGCATCATCCGCAGGGTCGCGCGGGGTGCCACCCGGTTACGCCACAGCGAGTCCCCGCCGGACAGCGTGCGGACATGTTCCTTGGCCGCCGGCGCGTTGGTGATCGCGATCTCACCCGGTTCGCCGACGAGGGGGATGTAGTGCGGTGTCAGGCCGGCTCTGCCCCGTAGCGCGTCCCACAGGATGGCCGCCATGAGCCGCAGGCTCTGTGCCGTCGATCGGCCTTCGACGCGGCGTGGGAACCCGTTGAACGGGATCTGCGCCACCACGGCGGCGATCCGTGGGTCGTCGGCCGCCACGGTGATCGCGTGGGCGCCGCCGAGGGAGTTGCCCCACAGGATGACGTGATCCGCGTCGACGGCGCTGTCGGCCCGGGCACACGCCACCGCGGACCGCACGTCGGCGAGTTGGCCGTCGATGTCGACAACCTGGCGCGGATCGCCCTCGCTCCGTCCGAAGCTGCCGTAGTCGAACACCAACGCCGCCAGCCCGGCGGCGGCGAAAACCTCAGCCCACGTGTAGAGACGATCCATGGTGCTGCCGAACCCCGAGCACATCACCACGCACGGCACCGGATGCGGCGCGTCCGGCCGGTAGATGCGACCGGCTCGCCGGCCCCCGTCGCTCGCGAAGGAGATGTCGACCGCAGTAAACTGACCCATGGTCAGGATGATAGCAATCCTACTTACCGACGGTTAGGGAGGAGCGAGGTTGACGAGGCAGCGGATCCTGGCGGTCGCGGCGGCCCTGTTCGCCGAACGCGGATACCGGGCCACCTCCATGCAGGAGATCGCCGACCGGATCGGCATCACGAAGGCCGCGCTCTACTACCACTTCGCAGCCAAGCAGGACGTGCTCCACGAGCTGACCGGCCCGGTGCTCGACGAGCTGGAGCAGACGTTGAACGAAGCAGAGGCCGCCGGGGACGCGGAGGCGGTGCGCTGGCGTGCCATCGAGGCGTTTCTCGACGTCTTCCTGCGCCATCGGGACACACTGCTGATGCTGGTCCGCGACTTGACCCTGCTCGCCCAGGCACCGGTCGGCGACCGGTTCCGGGCCGCCATCGCCCTGGCCAACACGCTCGTCAGCGGCCCCCGTCCCACCCTCGCGCAACGCGTACGCGCAGCGCAGGTGGTCGCCGGGCTCACCGATCCCGTGGTGCTGTTCCGGGACGTGGAACCCGCGCGACTCCGCCGGCTGATCCTTGGCGGCAGTCGCGCGCTGCTGGTGGCGGGAGACCCGGCCGCCGCCGACGGACCGCCAGACGCGCGCACCGGGGCCGAACCGCGTACGCACCGCCGGGCCGGTGGGCGACCGGCGGCGCTGACGGCCGCGGACGTGACGGAGGCACGCCGCCTGCGGGAGAGCGGCCGGCTCGGCGTCGACGAGTTGGCCGATCGGTACGGCGTCTCCCGCGCCACCATCTACCGGGTTCTCAAAACATCATGATGTTTTGCGACAATAGTTTCGAGACAGTGCCGCTGGCTGGGACCGCTGATCCGCGTCACGGACGCCAGACACCGGGAATGCCCGGGCCCGAGGGCCCCTGCGTTCCGAGCGCGTCCTGAGGACCCCGCCGGCCGTGCGTGGGTACAGGGTCGACGTCCTCGGGCGGACCGAACTGAACGTGCACGGGGCGCCTGTGCCGCTCGCCCCGCTGGAGAAGGCCCTCGTCGCGAGCCTGGCAGCCCATCACGGCCGCATCGCCTCGGTCGACCGCCTGGTCGACGGGCTCTGGTCGAACGAGCCGCCCACGGGGGCACGCAACCGGGTCCAGGCGGTCGTCGCCTCGGTCCGGCGCCGCGCCACGCCGGAGCTGATCCTCACCCGCGCGCCCGGCTACCAGCTCAATCCGGAGGTGGTCGTGGACGCGGCGGAGTTCGCCGCCGACGTGCGGGCCGCGACGGCCGCCACCGACGCCCGCTGTGCCGTGGAGCTGCTGGACCGGGCGCTGGCACGCTGGCGTGACGACGCGTTCGTCGACGTCGGTTCAAGGCTCGTCGACTTCGAGCGTGATCGGCTGCGCGAGTTGCGTGAGCACGCGGTCGAGCTGCGCGTCGATTCGCTGCTCTCCCTCGGCCTGCACCAGGAGATCGTGCCCGAGCTGTCCACGCTGGTGCGGGATCGGCCATTGCGGGAACGGCTACGCGGCCAGCTCATGGTGGCCCTGCATCGCTGCGGCCGGCAGGCGGAGGCGCTCGCCGTCTACCGGGCCGGAGCCCGGATCCTCGCGGAGGAGCACGGCATCGACCCGGGGCCGGAACTGCGGCAGCTGCATCGGATGATCCTCGGCGGTGCGGAGGAGGCGTCCCCACCGGCGCGGGTGCGGCCCAACCAACTCCCCGGCGTCACCCCGGACTTCGTCGGACGGGACAAGGAACTCGGACTGCTGTTGTCACTGCTCGGGCGCACCCCGCCGGCCGCCGGGGCGGCTCAGGTCGTCGTCGTGACCGGACTCGCGGGGACCGGCAAGACCACGCTCGCGCTGCGCGCGGCGCACGAGAGCCGCCACCGCTTTCCCGCCGGCTGCCTGTACGCGGACCTGCGCGGCAACAGCACGGATCCGGCGTGGCCAGGCGCGGTGCTCGGCGCCTTCCTCCGGGCTCTCGGGGTGGCCGGTGAGGCCATCCCGGCGGCCGTCGAGGAACGGGCGGCGCTGTACCGATCCGTGTTGGCCGACCAGCCCATGTTGGTCTTGTTGGACAGCGCGGCCGACGCGGCGCAGGCGCGTCCGCTGCTGCCACCCGCTGGCAGTATCGCCCTCATCACCAGCACGGTGGCGTTGTCGGGACTGCCGGGGACCGAGGTCGTCCCGCTCGACGTCCTGCCGGTCGAGGACTGCCTGGATCTGCTCGCCGGGCTCGCCGGCGCCGACCGGATCAACCGGGAGGCCGTGGCGGCCACCGGTGTCGTGGAATTGTGCGGTCGGCTGCCGTTGGCGCTGCGCATCGCCGGCGTGCGGTTGGCCGAGCGGGAGTCGATGACCGTGGCACGGCTGCGTGACCGGTTACGCGACGAGCGGCGCCGCCTCGATGAGCTGTCACTCGACGGGCTCGATGTGCGCAGCAGCTTCACCATCGGAATCGAACGGCTGCCACCGCCCGCCACGCGGCTGCTCGCGGTGCTGAGCCGGACCTCGCTGCGCACCTTCGGCATGTGGGACGAGACGACCGAGCCGTTGCTGGAACAGTTGTGCCGGGCACACCTGCTGTCCGCGGACGCCGATGGCCGGGCACGCATCCACGACCTGGTCCGGTTGCACGCCCGGGAACGCACCCAGGTCGCCGTGGACCAGGTGATCGCCTGGTACGCCGGGCTGCACGCGTACGCCGAACGGGCCGCCGCGTCGCTGCCCTGCAAGGCCCTGCCGGTGGCTGCCGCGGAGTCCCGGATCGACGCGTGGGACGCCGTCGACTGGTTCGAGGCGGAGCGGGAGAACCTGGTCGCGGCGGTGCGGGACCTGCTGGGACTGGACGCGGTCGACCTGGCCGGCCGATTGGCCTGCACGATGGGGAACTTCGCGATGATGCGAAGCCAACACCTGCCCGAGTTCGTCGAATGCCTGCGCGGCGTGCTCGACCGGCCCGCCGACCTGCCGTCGCCGACCCGGACCTCGGTGCGGCTCCACCTGGGAACGGCCTACCGGATGCTGAACCGGCACGCCGAGGCCGTGCCGCTGCTGCGCGCGGCGCAGCGGGACAGCCGCGGACCGCTGGTGGCGCACCGGCTCGTCGCGCTTCAGGGCTATTCCCTGTGCTGCCGTCAACTCGGCCGGTTACGGGAGGCCGACGCGGCGTTGCTGCTGATGGTGCGACTCGGCGCGGCGCATTGGCCGGTCGGGCCGGTCGGCGGCCACGTGCTGTTGACCCTCGGCATGCAGCACGGGCAGTACCAGCACACCTCCCCGTTCGCCCACGCGGCCTGCTCCGGGGCGTTGCGGCTCTTCGTGGACGGTGGCGACCTGTGGGGCGAGGCGCTCGCGCGGGAAAGCCTCGGGCTGCTGCGTCGGCATGCCGAGCAGTGGCCGGGAGCCGTGGACCACCTGCGGCGGGCGGTCAGCGCCGCGCACCGGCTCGGTGACCGGATGAGCGTGACCACCGCCGAGCAGGCGCTGGCGGCGACGTACCTCGCGGCCGGAGATCGCGCTGCCGCTCGCCAGTTGTTGACTCGTACGGTGCCCGCGTTCCGCGAGCTGCGCCACGAGTGGGGGGAGGCGATTTCCCGCCGGCTGCTCGGCAAGGTGCACCTCGAAGAGGGTGACGCGGGTCGGGCGGTGGCCGAGCTGGAGACGTCGGTGGCGATGCTGCGCCGCGTCGGGCAACCGTTCCCACTGGCGAACTCGCTCAGCCTGCTGGCGCGGGCCCGGGCCACCTCGGGAATGCCCGAAACCGCTGTCACGCTGGGTGAGGAGGCGCTGCGCATCTTCGAGCATTTCGACGCCGCGTACGCCGACGACCTGCGCGAATGGCTGGCCCGCTGGCGGTGCGCAGCCGGCGCGCAGTAGATGCGCAGGACGAGCGCAGCGGCGAGCCGCACAGTGAGGGCAACCACCACAAAGGGAGGTCTGCCCATGACCAGGATTCTCACCCGCGTCGGCGACGCGGTCCTCGGCAAGGTGCTCGGCCGGGAGGAGGCCGGCGCCTGCGTGCCGGAGAACGGCCAGGCGTGCTCGTGCGTCGCGTCCAACGGCTACTGCTCGGGAGGTTCCTACTTCCGCTACTACCGGCAGGGCTATTTCAACTGCTACGGGTCGTGCAAGACCTCGACGTCTCGGCCGGTCTGTTACGTCAAGAAGGTCGGCGCCTGCTGACCTGAGTCGCACCGGGGACCGTGCCGGCCGGCCGGCACGGTCCCCTCCCCGTCCGCCCTGTCCCAGCCCCTGTCCCGCCGAGGAGTTCCCATGCCGGGTTTCGCCTACGCCGCCGTCGCTGTCATCGGCGCGGTCGCCGCGCTCAACCTCGTCCTGACCCTGACCCTCGCGCGGCGGATCCGCGAGGTGCGGGCCGGCCACGCCCACGACGGCGAGTCCGTCCCCGAGGTGCTGCCCGCCCCGGGCCTGGATGTCAGCGGCTTCGCGCACGCCGAGCTGAGGTCCGGCCGGCGTACGGTGGTGCTGCTGACTCCGACCTGCCCACCGTGCCAGTCCCTCCTGGAAACCCTGACGGCGGACGTCGAACGTCACCGCCGCGACGCCCTCGTCCTCATGATCGGTACGCCGGTGGAGACGGCGTCGATGGCCGCCCGCCTGACCGGGTTCGACACCGTGACCATCTCCGAGCAGCTTGCCGAGCAGGAGTTCCGGGTCACCGGATTCCCCGCGGTGCTGTCGGTCGTCGACGGCGTGGTCGTCGATTCCAGTCACCAGCTTCCGGTCCTGGCCTGACCGTGGCCGCCGTGCGAGCCGCCCTGCGGCTGGGCTGCGCGGACCGGAAGGCGCTCACCGCGATGGTCGTCCTCGTCCTTGTCGCAGCGGCACCACCGATCGGCATCGCGTGGTTCACGAAACTGCTGTTCGACGAGGTCAGTGGGGGTGACTCGGCCAGCCCGTCGACCGCCACCTGGTACGCGGTGGCGATCGCCGTCCTGGTCGCCCTGGCGGCGATCGCCAACCGGCTGTCCGGCTACTTCACCACGGCGTTGCAGCACGCCATCACGATCGCCGCCGACGTTCGGCTGTACCGGAAACTCAACAGCTTCCTCGGTCTGGGGCACTTCGAACAGCCGGCCCTGCGCGACCGGCTGGCGCTGGCACAGCAGGCCGCCGACCAGGCGCCGTACGCGGTCGTGATGTTCGCGGTCAACGTGGCTCAGAGCGTCGTCACCATCGGCGGCTTCGCCGCGATCCTGGCGTCCCTCTGGCCGCCGGCGGGCCTGCTCCTGCTCGCCGTGGCCGTGCCCGAGTTCCTCATCCACCTGCGGCTGGCGCGTCGAGCGGCACGGGCCGTCGAGGACGGCGCCGGCCTGTTCCGGGCCCGCTTCCTGTTTCAGAGCGTGTTGACCGACCTGCGTGCCGTCCGGGAGGTGCGCCTCTACCAGCTCGGCCGGTTCTTCCACGACCGGCTCACGGGTGCCGTGCGTACGGCCGGCCGGATCGAGCTGGACGCCGCGCGGCATGCCACCGTGGTGCAGGCCTGCTGGGCGCTGGCCGGCGCCGCCGTCACGCTCGCCACGACGGTGATCGCGGTGAACGCCGCGGTTCGCGGCCGGCTCAGCATCGGCGACCTCACCCTCCTGCTGGCCGCGTTCGGCGCGGCACAGAGCGGTCTGGCGGGCATCGCCGGCCAGCTCGGCGAGGTCGGGGCGGCCGTGCGGCTGTTCCGGCACTACGTCGCCGTCCTCGACAGCCCTCCCGACCTGGCCGACGGGAGCCTGCCGGCCCCGCCGCTGCGCACCGGGATCAGGTTCGAGGACGTGTGGTTCCGTTACGACGAGGATGGTCCCTGGGTCCTGAGAGGCGTCGACCTCACGATCACCGCTGGCGAGGCCGTCGGACTCGTCGGCCTCAACGGAGCCGGCAAGAGCACCCTCGTCAAGCTGCTCTGCCGGTTCTACGACCCGGATCGCGGCCGGATCACCTGGGACGGGGTGGACCTGCGCGACCTGCGGGTCGAAACGCTGCGCGGCCGGACGGGCGCGGTCTTCCAGGACTTCATGTGCTACGACCTCACCGCCGCGGAGAACGTCGGCATCGGCCGGCTGCCGTACACGACCGAGCAGGTGGCGGAGGCCGCCGCGCGGGCCGAGATCCACGAGCGCCTCCGCGCTCTCCCCCGGGGGTACGCCACGCTGCTCAGCCGCACCTTCGCCGACCAGGACGGTCAGTCGGGGATGACGCTTTCCGGCGGCCAGTGGCAGCGGGTCGCGCTGGCCAGGTCGCTGATGCGCGCCGACGCCGACCTGCTGATCCTGGACGAGCCCAGTTCGGGGCTGGACGCGGACGCCGAAACCCGCGTACACGCGTCGCTGGCCCGGATCCGCCACGGTCGCACCGGACTACTGATTTCCCACCGGCTCAGCACGCTGCGGGACGCCCAGCGCATCATCGTGCTGGACGCCGGACGCGTCGTCGAATCGGGTGCGCACGACGAGTTGATGGTGTCGGACGGTGAGTACGCCCGGCTGTTCCGCCTGCAGGCCGGTGGATACCAACTGGCGGTGTCATGACCGGTTGGCTGCGTCACCGGTGGCGTCTGGTGGTCGTCCGGGGGCGAAGCATGGCACCGACGCTGCGCGACGGCGACCGGCTGATCGTCCGGGTCGGGCGGGCACCGGCGCCCGGTGACATCGTCGTCTTCCGGGCCCACGACGTCGTCCCGGACGCGGACCTGACCTGGATGGTCAAACGCGTGCACCGGATCGAACCGGACGGCGCGGTGACGGTACGCGGGGACAACATCCGTAGCCAGGACTCCCGACACTTCGGGGCGGTACCACGCGAGGCGATTCTCGGGGTGGCCACCGGGAGGCGGTGACGCCTGCGCCACGAGGGAAAATCGCACGACAATCGGCGGGGAGTTCCCGACAATCCCGGGTGATGTTCGCCGCCCTCATCCACCAAGCGCGCCCGCCGTCGCCGCTGGCCGGCCGACTCGCCGCGCAGTCCCTGCTGTTCGCCCTCGGTCAGGGCACCTTCCTGACCGGGTCAGCGGTGTTCTTCACCAAGATCGTCGGACTGTCCGCCGCCCAGGTCGGCCTCGGCCTGACGATCGCCGGCGTCGCCGCCTTCCTGGCCGCGCTGCCGATGGGCAAGCTGGTCGACCGGTTCGGGCCGAAGAAGATGTGGGCCGTCAGCGCGATCGGGCAGGCGGCGATGTTCTCGGTGTGGCCGTTCATCACCGACTTCACGGGCTACGTGGTCATGGCCGCCAGCATGGAGGTCATCGGCGCCCTCGGCGGTGCGGCGCACGGCGCTTACACGATCGACGTCCTGCCGGCGGGTGAGCGGGTGAAGTCGCGTGCCTACATGTACTCCGCGCTCAACGTCGGCTTCACTCTCGGTTCCCTACTCGGCGGCATCGCGCTGGCGTTCGACTCCAACGACGTCCTGCACGCGCTGCCCTGGTTCACCGCGGCGACCTTCCTGGTCAACGCCGCCGCGATCACCCGGCTACCGCGCGCCTCGCACGACAACCGCACCCCGGCGGAGCGCAAAGTCAAGATCCCCGGGCCCGGACCGCTGCGCAACCCCGGCTGGCTGCTGACGAGTTTCTTCACCGGCGTCTTCTGGACCAACCAGGTGTTGCTCAACGTCGTGATCCCGCTGTGGCTGGTGGAGAAGACCGACGCGCCGCGGGTGCTGCTGGCCTTCCTGTTCGCCACCAACACGGTGATGTGCATCTTCCTGCCGATGGCGGCGGCCCGCGGCGTCAAGGATGTGCCGACCGCGTTGAAGGCGATCCGGTTGTCGTCCACCTTCTTCGTGATCTCCTGCCTGATCACGCTGGCCACCCACGAGACCGTCGGCTGGATCACGATCGCGCTGGTCTGGGTGGGACACGTCACCGTGACCGGGGCCGAGCTCTATCTCTCGGCCGCGAGTTGGTCGTTCGAGGCCGATCTGATGGATCCGCGGCAGCGCGGCGCCTACCAGGGCGCCGCCGAGTTGAGCGGCACCCTGGGGCAGGTGTGGGCGCCGGCGCTGTACACCTTCCTCGCCATCAACTGGGGCGGCGTGGGATGGCTGGTGATCGCCGGCATCATCGTGGTGGCCACCATCGGCATACACCCGTCGACCCGGCTGGCGCGGCGGTTCCTCGGACGGCACGTCCCCGCCGAGGTGTTGGCCGACGCCCGGGCCTCCAGCCCCGTGCCCGAGGAGGGCATCGCGACAGGTCCGCCCTCCCTCGTCGGCACCGACGGTCCGCTACCCCAGCCCACCGGTGGTGACCCGTCCCGCTCAGCGACCTCGGGCTAATCCTCCGGCGCGATCAGCCGGTCGTCGCTCGCGTCCCGAACCGTGATCGCCTCCACCGGGCACGAGTCGGCGGCGTCGAGGAGCACGTCGGCCGGGACGACGACGTCAGCCAACGGCGCGGAGTTCCCGTCGACGAGGCGGAAGTGCTCGGGCGCGGTACCGGCGCAGATGCCCGTGCCGATGCAGCGACCCGCGTCCACGCCGATCCGCCATGCGGTGCTCACCAGGCCACCGGCATGCTGAGCAGGCCCCGCACCAGCATGCCGCGTTTCCACTCCAGCTCCGGTTCCGGTACGGCGAGCCGTAATCCGGGCAGGCGGGTCACGAGGGTGGCGACGGCGACCTGCAACTCCATCCGCGCCAGCTGTGCGCCGACGCAGTGGTGGACGCCGTGCCCGAAGCCCAGGTGCGGGTTGTGCTCGCGGTCGAAGTCGAGCCGGTCCGGGTCGGCGAAGACGGTGCCGTCCCGGTTCGCCGACGAGAGCGAGCCGAGAACCGGTTCACCGGCCCGGACCAGCACCCCGCCGACCTCGACGTCCTCCTTGGCGTACCGGGCGAAGGAGGAGCCGACGCCGAGCGGCACGTACCGCAACAGCTCCTCGACGGCGGCCGGCACCAGTGACGGATCGGCCCGCAGCCGGGCGAGGTGCTCAGGGTTGTGCAGCAGGACATAGACGAAGTTGGGGATCTGGGTCACCGTGGTTTCGTGGCCGGCCGCGAGCAGCCCCCCGGCCAGCTGCACCAGCTCGGTCTCGCCGAGCCGATCCTGGTTCTCGTCGCGGGCCCGCACCAGCGCGCCCAGCAGGTCGTCGATTCCCGGCTCGCGGCGGCGTTCGGCGATCAGTTCACCGATGTAGCCCCAGAGGTTGTTCAGGTACTCCTGGATCGTTTCCACCGGCAGGGAGGTGGTCGAGACGATCGCCTCGGACCAGGTGTGGAAGCGGTCCCGGTCGGCGTACGGGACGCCGAGCAACTCGCAGATCACCTGGATCGGCAACGGCGTGGCGAGGTGCTGCACCAGGTCCGCTGGTGGGCCGAGCCTGACCATGTCGTCGACCAGCCCGTCGGCGATCTCCTGGACGCGGGGCCGCAGCGCCTCGACCCGGCGTACCGTGAACGCCTTCGCCACCAGCCGGCGCAGTCGGGTGTGGTCGGGCGGGTCCATGGTCAGCATGCCGCTGTCCTGCTGGCGCGAGGTGAGCCTGGGCTCGTCGCGCTGGACGGCCGGGGCGCGACCGAACCGCACGTCACCGAGGACGGTACGGACGTCCTCGTACCGGGTGGCGAGCCATGCCTCCTCGCCGTAGGGAAGCTTCACCCGGGTCATCGGCTCGGTCTCGCGCAACTCGCGGTAGGTCGGATCGACCACGAGCCGGTCGGGGACGCTGAACGGGTACGGCCGGGCGGGCGGAACGGTTCGGCCCTCGGTGATCTGCGCGCTCTCCGTCATCAGGATCCCCTCGTGAACGGCGTGATCGTCGGCTCGGCGCTGTCCTTCGTAGCGGCGCCGGTCGCCAGCGTCGGGGGTACGGACCAACATCGACGCTCAGCGACGCATCGATCTCGGATCGTAGCGAGGCCCGTCGATGATCGCCAGGAGAGTCACCCCTCGTCGGGCCTGTGCCCGGTGTGCCGAGGGGCGCGGCTCGCCCGCGCACCGCTCCCGAGCGGCGTGGAGACGGACCTCAGCCGCTGGTGTCGTCGAGCAGCTGCAGAAGGTCGTGTGCGGCCAACTCGATCTCCTTGTGCCGCCACTCGGAGGCGCGGTAGACGCACGCGACCAGCCCGGCCCGGTGGACCCGGCGGAAGTCGCCGTAGACGAAGGCGTGGCGGCTCTTCGTCCCCTCGGTCGCCCCCTCGGTCTGGCCGAGGAACCACTCGCCGTACTCGTCCCACGAGTGTCTTTCGAGGTATGCGTTCTCCTCGGCGGCGCGGGGCTGCGCGGCACCCCAGTCGCTGTCGAGGATGTACTGCCGGGCTTCGATGAGTCGCCGGGCACGGGTGACAGCTGCCTGGTTCACCGAGTACGACGCCATGACAGGCAGGATTCCCCAGGACCGGGTCTCCTATGCGTCGCGCACCGATGCTGTCCCGGTACCGCCGGATGGCGGGGCGTCGTCGCTGACTCACCCTCGTTAACCTGATGTCATGCCGAGTCCCGAGCTGGAAGAGTTGATCGTCGCGGACGCCGAGGCGCTGCGCGCCTGGCTGTCGGCCAACCACGCGACCTCGCCCGGCGTCTGGCTCGCCCTGACCAGGAAGGGCGGCACCGTCACGAGCCTGACCTGGCAGGAGGCGGTCGACGAGGCCCTGTGCTTCGGCTGGATCGACGGGCAGGCCCGGAAGCGGGACCAGGAGACCTCCTGGATCCGGTTCACCCCTCGCCGGCCGCGCAGTTCCTGGTCACAACGCAACGTCGCCCATGTGGCCCGGCTGGAGGCGCAGGGGCGGATGACGCCCCCGGGTCGTGCCGCTGTGGAAGCCGCGAAGGCGGACGGGCGGTGGGCCGGCGCCTACGCCCCACCCTCGGAGGCCGAGGTGCCGGCCGACCTCCTCGCCGCCATCGCCGCCGAGCCTGCCGCCCAGGCCATGTTCGACGTCCTCACCAAGACGAACCGGTTCGCGCTCATCCACCGGGTCAATGCCGTCAAGCGGGCGCAGACCCGGGAACGGAAGATCAAAGAGTTCGTCGCCATGCTGGCTCGCCACGAAACCATCTACCCCCAGAAGGCCAGGCCCGCGAAGTCTGACGTCGGGACGTAGCTGTGGCCGCTGGCTGGGCACGCGGCCTCCGCTGCGGCCGGGCTGCTCGCCCGCTGATGTCTGGTACGGGCGAGACATCCCGCGGCGGGATGTCGAGATCCCGCTCGCGGCGGCGTCCCAGGGGTGCCGACGGCCAGAATGGGCCGCACCGGATCAAGGAGAACCGAGATGGCCAAGTACTTGCTGCTCAAGCACTACCGTGGCGGGCCGACGGCGGCGGTCAACGACGTGCCGATGGAGCAGTGGACGCCGGAGGAGCTGTCCGCCCACATGCGGTACATGGAGGATTTCGCCGCGCGGCTGACGGCCACCGGCGAGTTCGTCGACGCTCAGGCGCTGTCCCCGGATGGCACCTTCGTCCGGTACGACGGCGAGGGCCGGCCGCCAGTCACCGACGGCCCGTTCGCGGAGACCAAGGACCTCATCGCCGGGTGGATGGTGATCGATGTCGACAGCTACCCGCGCGCGCTGGAGTTGGCGGGCGAATTGTCCGCGGCGCCGGGAGCGGGCGGCAAGCCCATCCACGAGTGGCTCGAGGTGCGCCCGTTCCTGACCGTTCCCCCGACCATCACGGAGTGACGATGCTGGCCGGGATCCTCGACAGCGTGTCGACCCGTGGATGAGTCCCTGCTGCGGGCCCTCACCCCCACGGTGATCGCCGTCCTCGTACGTCGCGGAGCGGACTTCGCGGCGGCCGAGGACGCCGTGCAGGACGCCCTGGTCGAAGCGGTACGCGGGTGGCCGCGGGACCAACCGCGCGATCCGCGGGGCTGGCTGATCACCGTGGCGTGGCGCAAGTTTCTCGACACCGCGCGCGCCGATTCCTCCCGGCGGCAGCGCGAGGTGCTCGCGCGCGCCAGGCCCACCCCCGAGCCGGGCGCGTCGGTGGACGACACGTTGCGGCTGTACTTCCTGTGCGCGCATCCGTCCCTGACCCCGGCGTCCGCGGTCGCGCTCACGTTACGCGCGGTCGGCGGTCTGACCACCCGCCAGATCGCGCGGGCCTATCTGGTGCCGGAGTCGACGATGGCGCAGCGGATCAGCCGGGCCAAGCGGGCCGTCTCCGGCGTCCGGTTCAACCAGGCCGGAGACCTCGCCACGGTGTTGCGGGTGCTCTACCTGGTCTTCAACGAGGGCTATTCGGGCGATATCGACCTCGCCGCCGAGGCGATCCGACTCACCCGCCAACTGGCCGTGATGACCAAGCACGAGGAGGCGGCGGGCCTGCTCGCGCTGATGCTGCTGCACCACGCGCGCCGCCCGGCGCGCACCCGTTCGGACGGCAGCCTGGTGCCGCTCGCCGAGCAGGATCGGGGCCGGTGGAACACCCGCATGATCGCCGAGGGCGTCGACGTACTGCAGGCGGCCCTCGCCCGCGATCGGCTCGGCGAGTTCCAGGCGCAGGCGGCCATCGCCGCGCTGCACGCGGACGCCCGCACGGCCGAGGAGACCGACTGGGTACAGATCGTGGAATGGTACGACGAGCTGGTGCGCCTGACCGACAACCCGGTGGCCCGACTCAACCGGGCCGTCGCGGTAGGCGAGTCCGATGGGCCGCGGGCCGGTCTGGCGGCCCTGGCCGAACTCGACCCCGCCCTGCCCCGCCACGCCGCCGCGGCGGCGTACCTGCGCGAGCGGGTCGGTGACCCGGTAACCGCGGCACGACTGTACGTCGACGCCGCCTGGGCTGCGACGAGTCTCCGCGAACGTGACCACCTCCTGCTTCGGGCCGCGCGGCTCAACGCCCGGCTACGTGAATGAGCGACCGCATCACCACGCGAGCGGGGGGCCAGGGACCGCGTCCGGTGCGTCAGCAACCTATCGAAGGGTGGGTGTGGTTTCGGATTCGACATGGGAGTCCGTCTGCTGGATCCCGCGAATATCCCGGTCGCACGGTAACGATGGCGCGGCTAGCGTGGCGACATGATCGAGGTGCGGGATCTGGCGAAGCACTTCCGGGTGCACCGGCGCGACCCGGGTCTCGGCGCCGCACTGCGGTCCATGGTGCGCCGCGAGCACGTCGTCGTCCGAGCGGTGGACGGGGTCAGTTTCACCATCCAGGGCGGTGAGGTGGTCGGCTTCCTGGGCCCCAACGGCGCCGGCAAGACCACGACGCTCAAGTGCCTGACCGGTCTGCTGCATCCCACGGCCGGCACCGTCCAGGTCATCGGGCATTCGCCGCAACGGCGGGAGCCGGCCTTCCTGCGCCGCATATCGCTTGTCATGGGGCAGCGCAACTCGCTGTTCTGGGATCTGCCGGCGGCCGACGCCTTCGAGGTCAACCGGTCGCTCTACGGCATCGCCGCCACTCCGTACCGGGCGGCGCTCGACGAACTGGTCGCGCTGCTGGACATCGAGCCGCTGCTGACCAAGCAGGTACGGGTGCTCAGCCTCGGTGAACGGATGCGCTGCGAGCTGGCCGCGGCCCTGCTGCACCGCCCGGACGTGCTGTTCCTCGACGAGCCGACCCTCGGCCTGGACGTCAACGGACAGGCGGCGGTGCGGACGTTCGTCCGCGACTACGCCTCCCGGCACGGCGCCACGGTGCTGCTGACCAGCCACTACATGGGTGACGTGACGGCGCTGGCGCGGCGCGTGCTGGTCATCGACGGTGGCACGCTGCGCTTCGACGGCGACCTCGCGGCACTCATCGAGGCGCACTCACCGCACCGCATCGTCCGGGTCACGCTGCGCACCCCGGTACCGGCGGACAGTTGGGCCGGTGTCGACGTCCTGTCCGTCGACGGGGCGGTGGTCACGTTGCGCGTCCCGCGCGCCGAGACCACGACGCTCGCGGCCCGGCTGCTGACCGCGCTGCCGGTGGACGACGTGGCGATCGAGGAGCCGCCGGTGGAGGACATCATCCGCCAGGTCTTCGCCCATGCGTGACGTGCTCGCCGCGTACCCCGGCATGGTGCGCGGCGCCGTCCAGACGGCGCTTACCTACCGGACCAGGCTGCTGTTGTCGGTCGTCGGTGGTTTCTTCCCGCTGTTGCTCATGGGGGTCTGGCTGACCGTGGTCGCCGAGAACGGGCCACCGGCCGGTTGGACGGCCGGTGATTTCCTGTCGTACTACGCGGCGGCGATCGTGCTGTGGAACCTGTCCGGGCAGCACGTGGTGTGGGAGTGGGACGGCGACATGCGCAGCGGCGACCTGTCGGTCCGGCTGCTGCGGCCGATCCACCCGTTCCATCAGTACACGGCCGGAGACCTGGGGCACCGCGCGGTGTTCCTGGTGGCGCTGCTGCCCTCGCTGGCGCTCGCCGCGTTCGTGGTACCGGGCCTGGACTACGACCTGGACCCGGTCCGGGCCGTCACGGTCGGCGCCGCCGTGGTGCTGGCCTATCTGGTCAGCCTGCTCATGGCGTCCACCTTCGCGCTTATCGGGTTCTGGAGCACCCAGACGACGAACGTGTGGATGCTGTGGTGGGGGCTGGGCTCGTTCGCCTCCGGCTGGGTGGCGCCGCTGCCGCTGATGCCGGACTGGCTCCGCGCGGTCGCTCTCGGGCTGCCGTTCCGCACCACCGTGGGTTTCCCCGTCGAGCTGTTGATGGGTCGCCTCGACGCGGAACAGACCGGTTACGGGTTCGCCGTGGGACTCGCCTGGTTGGCCCTGTTCGGCGTGCTCTACCGGCTGACCTGGCGGCGTGGGGTGCGTCGCTACCAGGCGGTGGCCGGATGAACCAGGCCCTTCGCGGCGTCCGTGTCCTCGGCATCTGCTGGCGGGCGGCGGTGGCCAGTGAGCTGGAGTACCGGCTCAACTTCGCGTCCAACGTGGCACTGAGCGTCTTCTGGATGGCGTGGGCGACGGCCGGTGCGTCCGTCTACTTCCGCTTCGATGACGACGTGGCCGGCTGGACCCAGGCCGAGGTGCTCGTCGTCATCGGCCTGTTCTTCACCCTCAACGGCCTGCGGCAGCTGCTGTTACAGCCCAACCTCGAACGAATGAACGAGTACGTGCGCCGGGGCACCCTCGACTTCCTGCTCACCAAGCCGTTCGACGCGCAACTGCTGGTGAGCCTGCGCCACCTGAACGTCAGCAACGTGCTCGACGCGCCACTCGGGCTGACGCTGGCGGGCATCGGGCTCCGTCTGTCGGGACACGCGGTCACGCCGGCCGCGCTGGCGTCGTTCCTGTTGCTGCTGCTCGCCGCCGTGCTGCTGCTATACGGCCTGACGCTGGTGCTGATGGCGCTCGCGGTGACCCTGATGGCCGCCGACGAACTCGGCCAGGTGTCCTTCTCCTTCGTCGAGCTGGCCCGCTTCCCCGTGCAGCTGTACCGCGATCCCGTACAGAGCATCTTGACGATCGTGCCCGTCGCGTTCCTCACCACATTCCCCGCCGAGGCGCTGCTCGGCCGGCTCGACCCGTACCTGTTGCTGGTAGCCCCCGCGGTGGCGGTGGCCGCCGTCGCGCTGGCGAGCGTCTTCTGGCACCGCTCGCTGCGCGCGTACACGGGTGCCAGCGGGTAACGGACGGCGAGTGGAGTCGCCCGGCTCTCTCCGCGGAACGCGGGACCTGCTGGTCGTTCGCGGGGTGGTTAGATCACGGTGATCCGGAAGTGGGGGCCTGCCGCAGGATGAACCGGTTGGTGACATAGGTGGCGGCCCAGAGGACCACCCCGATGACGAGCAGCACGGCGGCCACCCGGTAGTCGTCGCTCGCCCGGCCGGACAACGGGCTGGCCAGGTACGCGCAGGCGATGGCACCGATCACGGGGATGGCGGTGGGGGCCCGGAAGTGGGCGTGTTGCACCGGGTCGCGACGCAGCACCAGGACAGCGACGTTCACGACGGTGAAGACGCTGAGCAGGAGCAGCGACGTCGTGCCGCCCAGCGCGGTCAGGTCGGCGAACCCGATCAATCCGAAGGCGATCAGGGTGGTGAAGACGATGCCGACCCAGGGCGTACGCCTGGTGGGATGGACCCGTCCGAGCATTCGTGGCAGCACGCCCTCGTGGGCCATGCCGTAGAGCAACCGGCTGGCCATCAGCATGTTGATCAGGGCGGAGTTCGCCACGGCGAACATGGTGATGAAGGCGAAGATGGTGACGGGGAATGCCGGCGCTCCGGCTGCCACAACCTTCAGCAGCGGCGCGTCGCCCTCACTGAGGTCCTGCGGGGAGACCAGAGCGACCGATGAGATCGCCACCAGGACGTAGATCAGACCCGTGATGCAGAGCCCGGCCAGCATGACCTTCGGAAAGATTCGGGACGGCTCCTTGGTCTCCTCGGCCATGTTCACGGAGTCCTCGAAGCCGACCATCGCGAAGAACGCCAGCGCGGTGGCCGCGGTGACCGAGAAGAACGCATGCTCACCCGGCGGTGCCTCGAACTCCAGCAGACGGGACATGTCGCCGTCACCGCCGCCCAGCGCCCAGGCCCCGATGAAGATGATGATGAGCAGACCGGTCAGCTCAACGCAGGTCAGGAGCACGTTCAACTTGACGCTCTCGGACACGCCCCGGAAGTTGATCAGGGCGATGAGCGTCATGAAGGCGACGGCCACCGCGCCGAGCCCGAGGCCCTCGCCGATCGACAGGTCGAAGGCCTCGGCGAAGTTGCTGGCGAACGCCTTCGACGCGCTGGACGCCGAGGTGAGGCCCGAGGACATCACCGCGAAGGTGATCATGAACGTCAGGAAGTGAATACCGAAGGCCTTGTGCGTGTACAGCGCCGCACCCGCGGCCCGCGGATACTTCGTCACCAGTTCCAGGTAGCTGAAGGCGGTAAGCATCGCCACGAGGAACGCCACCAGGAACGGCAGCCACACCGCTCCGCCGACTTCGGCGGCGACCTTGCCAGTGAGCGCGTACACACCGGTGCCGAGAATGTCTCCGACCACGAACAGCAGGAGCAGGCCGGGGCCGATCACCCGTTTGAGAGCCGGCTCACCACCCACGGCGGGTTTCTCAGGTGCCCCTGCGTACGCCACAGTCGCTCCCCTCGACGTTCGCCTCCGAGATGGTTGACTCGGCGCGAAGCGTGGTAAACATCATCGATGTTCTGAGCACACCGTATTCCATCCGCCGCTCAGGCGCGGTACGACATCAGCCTTGTTCGGACGGACAGCACGGTGCAGCATCAACGCACTCGCCATCGACAGATGTGGACCCACTGCCGTACGCAACGGAGGACGACATGCACATCGTGCTAGGCGCCAACCCCGAGGCCGACCAGCCGTGGGTCGTCGACGCCGTCGCGGATCTGGTCCGGCAGAGCGGCGGGTCGGTCGCCGTGGTCGCCGTCGACGAGGTGGAGCTTGAGCGCCTGACTGCGGCGCCGCGCAGCGTGTTCGTCGAACGGGCTCAACGGGCCGCTTCGGCGGCGGTTCAGCGATTGGCCGCCGTCGGGATCGAGGCGAGCCAGACGGTGCTGTCCGGCCGGCCCCTGCAACAGATCCTCGGCTTCGCCGACCAACAGCATGCCGATCTGATCGTGGTGGGGTCCAGCACCCGACCCGCGGTAGCCGAACGTCTGCTCGGCAGCCTGCCGTTGGCGCTTATCGAAAAGTCACCTCGGCCCGTACTGGTGATCACCCACCCGGACCGCTCTCGCTGACGCCACGGGGAGATCGGCATCCCGCCCGTTCCCTCGGTTGGCCTACACCTCGCGGCTGACCGGCTCCGCCGCGCCGGCGCCCCGGTGGGTCACCAGGAAGCCGAAGGCCGCCGCGGTGAAGAACATGACGATGCCGTAGACGGCCGCCGGAACGGCCATACGGGTGTTGTCGAGCAGCGCCGGGCTGAGCGCGATCGTGATGGCGAGGGTGCTGTTGTGGATGCCGATCTCGAAACCGGACGCCGTCGCCGCGCGCCGGTCGACCCCGGCCAGCCGCGGCACCCCGTAGCCGATCGCGAGGCTCAGGATGTTGAACGCCAGCACGACCAGGCCGACCGAGACGAAGTAGTCGGCGATGTTCTCCCGTTCGCCGAGCACGGCGCCGGCGATCACCGCGACGAGCACCACGACCGACAGGGCACGGATGGGGCGGTCCAGGCGTTCGGCGACACGGGGCACCCGGGCGCGTACCAGCATGCCGATCGCGACCGGCACGAGAACGATGGCGAACACCTGCAGCACCTTGTCGAACTGGAGGCCGATGCTCCGCCCGTCAGCCAGGAAGTAGCCCGCCGACAGGTTCACCACGATCGGCAGGGTGAACACGGCGAGCACCGAGTTGATGGCGGTCAGCGTGATGTTCAGCGCCACGTGCCCGCCGAACAGGTGGCTGTAGAGGTTGGCGGTGGTGCCGCCCGGCGACGCGGCCAGCAGCATCATGCCGACTGCCAGTTCCGGCGGCAGATCGAACCCGAGGACCAGGCCGAAGCACAGGGCCGGCAGCAGCAGCACCTGGCAGGCCAGCGCGATGACGGCCGCCCGGGGGTGCCGGGCCACCCGGCGAAAGTCGGCGACGGTGAGTCCGAGACCCAGGCCGAGCATGATGATGCCGAGCGCGACGGGCAGTCCGATCAGGGTCAGCGCTGAGTCCATGGCACGACATCGTCACGAACCAGAAACCTTCTCACAATCGTCCGTACGGTCGGCACGAGCCCCTCTCGTTATCCACCAGGTTCAGCATTCGATGCTGCGGCGAGCCCCGTCGGGGACCCCGGCGACCTGCCGCGGCGGCAACACGCCGGGAATGATGCCGGCCTGCGCCGAACTCGGCTTCACACACCTGGCCTGGTCGCCGGCCTCCCGGCATCGCGCACCGTGATGCTCCAGGCCGGCCGGCCCCACCTGTTCGGCGGCACGGCTCAGACCGAACGGGCGCAGCGCCGGCGCGCGAGATGGACGGTAATGTCGGCGGCAATCTCGACCGTCTCCGGCAAGACCTGCGTGATCCGGCTAAATACCTGTTCCTGCTCCGAGGCCGGCAGTTCGAGATAAGCCGAGATGGTCGACAGATGGTCGACGTAGTCGCGAGCGCTCATCGTCAAGCGCCGCTCGACCACGGACTGCTGAACATCGGCGAACCACTCGGACCGTTGGAGCTCCGTACCCGGCCACTGCATGTCTTGTTCCGCAGGCGTCCCGTCTGGAGACGGAACCCCATCGCTGTCCAAGAACGGTGCCTGGGCCGCGCGAACAGCTTCCTCTACAGCCGAGTCAGCGAGCTGGACCGGCCCACCGAACGAGGCGAACACGCCATCCGGCTCCAGCAGCGCGGCCATGCGCGACCACCGACCCTCCGCGTTCGTCCAATGTAGCGCCGCTGCCGCATAAACCAGCCCGTAGCTCTCGCCCGGTCGCAGGTCCTCGAACGCGGCCTGCACGGTCTTGACGTTTGCCGGCACATGCTTACGCAGTTCGGCGAGCATGGCCCCGTCAGGCTCGGTCGCGGTGACCATGACCCCCCGTTGAGCGAACAGGCGGGTTGCTTTTCCTGTCCCAGCGCCGATCTCGAGGGCAGTCCGAGGCGGCTGACCCGCGTATGTGACCACCATGTCGAAAAGCTCCGCCGGATACCCCGGCCGAAACCGTTCGTACGCTTCCGCTACGACTCCGAAACTCAGGGCGCGACCAGACATGCCGAGCATCCTGACACGATCCGCGCTGTCAATGCTCGGTATTTCGCGCGACCCGACCGCCCGGTCACGGGCACTCCGGCACGGCAAGTAGACCTGGGTACAGCGCCGACAAGCGGGCGATACCTTCCTCCTGCGCCTCCGCCCCGCCCAGGAACCGCCACCCGGGTTCGGCACCGACGCGAGCACCAGACCCGCCGCACCAGGCCCAGGCCGGTAACGGGCTCACGAGCTGCACATATTCGTGGTGGGCGATACGTGGCAGAATCCGAACCACGTTCCAGCAGCTCACGGGCCTAGATTGACGGTCTCGCCTGTTCGACGGCGCAATGGCGGTCGCCGGTGACAAGAAGCTATGCGACCCCCGAGATGGCTTGGCGATACGCTCACTGCGTGACCGACAGGATGGAGCGGATTCGACTCCTGACAGAGATAGCGCGGGCGATGCTGGCATCCGGTGCCGACGCGGATCAGCTAGCCCAGGAACTGCTTCGGCGTACCGATTCCCCGATCTCAGCAATCAAGGCCGTTGCCGACGCGACCGGCATGGGCTTGGGCGATGCGAAGTGGGTCGTACACCGCAACCTCAACCCGCAGGTTCGCAAGGCTGCGGAGGGCCTTTGGGACGAACTGCTCGACGGCGTCAGGAAGCTCCAGGAATCGTCCGACGTACCGCACCAGCACTCGGACTAGGCACCCCCGCGTGCGCGGGGAGCAGTCCAACCCGAGGGAGACCCGCATGACCATCACGGGATCACCCCCGCGTGCACGGGGAGCAGCCGAAGTCGGCCTCCAGCGTGAGGCCGGGATGGGGGCTGTCTCGCTAACGGCTCTGTCTCACATTCGGTGGTGACCGAAGGTAGTCGATGTCGCTTGAGATCATGTGAGCAAGATCGATGATCTTACGAAGATGGTGTTCTCAGGCCTGTCCCCGCTGGTGATCGAGGACGTGACGGACGAGGGCGAACGGATCCTGGTGCGGGCTCGGACTCCTGAAGGGCCGGTGGCCTGTCCAGGCTGCGCGGCCGTGACGGGCCGGGTGCACGGGTATCACCAGCGGACTCTCGCGGACGTGCCAGTCGATGCCCGGCCAGTGGTGCTTCGGGTGCGCGTGCGTCGTCTGGCATGCCCGACGCGTGGCTGCCATCAGACGTTCCGGGAACAGCTTCCGGGAGTTCTGGAGCGTTACCAACGTCGCACATCCCGGCTGATCTCCCAGGTCGCCGCAGTGGTGCGCCAGCTGGCCGGTCGCGGAGGCGCCCGCCTGTCGTCAGCCCTGGCGATGGTCGTCATGTCGCGGCACACCGCCCTGCGGGCGCTGCTGCGCATACCGCTGCCCGAACGGCCGGTGCCCCGCGTGCTCGGTGTCGACGACTTCGCGTTGCGCCGACGCCAGCGCTACGCCACCGTCCTGATCGACGCGGTCAACCGTGAACGCGTCGACGTGCTGCCCGACCGCAAGGCCGCAACGCTGGAAACGTGGCTGCGCGAGCATCCCGGTGTTGAGGTGGTGTGTCGGGACTCCTCCGGCGCCTACGCGGAAGCGGTCCGCCGCGCCCTACCCGGCGCGTTACACGCCGCGGACCGCTGGCACCTGTGGCACAACCTCACCGAGGCTGTGCGCAAGGAGGTCACCGCGCACAGCTCATGCTGGGCCAAAGCAGGCCCGCCACCGCAGGACGGCAAGCGGGCCGTGACCACCCGGCAACGGTGGCAGCAAATCCACGACCTGATCGACAAGGGCGTCGGGCTGCTGGAATGCGCCCGCCGGCTCAACCTCGGCCTCAACACCGTCAAACGCTATGCGCGGATCAGTGAACCGCAACGCCTGGTTCGCGCACCCCAGTACCGGCCCACCCTCGTCGACCCCTACCGCGACCACCTACGCAGCCGCCGCCAACAAGACCCCGCCATCGGCGCCACCCAACTCCTCGCCGAGATCAGAGAACTGGGCTACACCGGCACCCTCAACCTGCTCTACCGCTACATCACCCAAGGCCGCGTCGAAGCCGACCGCCCGGCTCTGTCACCCAGGCGCCTGACCCGCTATCTCCTGACCGCCCCCGACCAACTCAAGGAACACCAGCGAAAGCTCGTCGACGCCCTCACCGCCGCCTGCCCACAGATGACCGCCCTGACCGGATTCATCGGCTCCTTCGCCGCGCTACTCACTCCCGCAGGCGGCAACGACGACCGCCTCGACTCGTGGATCACCGAGGTCAAACCATCGACCTGCCCCACCTGCACACCTTCACCCGCGGTCTCGGCCTCGACCGCGACGCCGTCAACGCCGCCCTGACCCACCCCTTCCACAACGGCGGCACCGAAGGCGTCAACACCAAAACCAAACTGATCAAGCGACAAATGTACGGACGCGCGGGCTTCGCCCTCCTGCGACACCGCATCCTGCTCGGCTAACCAGCACCCTCCGTCACCACCGAATGTGAGACAGAGCCGAATGTGAGACAGAGCCGTTAGATCCACACTCCCCCGGCATGGAGAAGAAGGCCGAGAAGGGCCTGTGGAACGGCGGTGCCCGACCGCTGGGTTATCTGATCGACAAGAAGACCCACAGGCTCGTAGTCAACGACGTCGAGGCCGCCACCGTTCGGCTCATCTTCGACAGCCACACCAGAGACCGCCTGGGCACGAAGTCGATCGCCACCATGCTCAACGACCGAGGCCTACGGACCCGCATGGGTAAGTCCTGGTCCCCCCACACCATCGAGCTAATCATCACCAACCGGGTCTATCTCGGCGAGAAACGCTTTCGCGACCTCGCCGTCGCCGACGCCCACGCCCACGCCGCCATCATCACCACCGAACAGTTCGACCTCGCCCAACGCATCCTCGCCAAGCGCAGCACCGACATCGGTCAGCGTGCCGCCAACTCCTCCGACTACGAACTCACCGGCAAGATCCGCTGTCCACAATGTGGGCGACGCTACATCGGCACCGCCGCACACGGCCGCAACAACCGCTACCGCTACTACATGTGCTGGAGCCGCGCCCGCTACGGCACCGACGCCGGCTGCGACAACCACCGCTTCAACGCCGACGAACTCGAACAGGCCATGCGTCAAGCCGTCCTCGACTTCTACTCCACCGGCTACCCCGTCATCAGCCAAGCCATCGCCGAGTTCCAGACCCGCCACACCCAGTCGACCAGCGCCCACCAGGGCGAACTCGCCACGGTCAACGAACAACTCAAAGCCAACGGCGCCGCTGTCGACCGCTACCTGACAGCCTTCGAGAAGGGCACTCTCGACGAAGACGACAACGTCAAAGCCCGACTGACCAACCTACGCGACCAGACACGAGCCCTTCGCGCCCTCAAGGCACAGCTCGAACTCGACCTGGATCAGCCACCCGCCGCACCAACCCTTGCCGACCTGTCCAAAATCCACGCACGCATCCGCGACGTCCTCGACCGCGGCAACCACATCGCCAGAAAAGCCCTCTTCGAAGCTCTCGTCCACGAGATCGTGATCAACTCCGACGACAGCCTCACACCGATCTTCAGAGTTCCCGTCCTCAGAGACGGACAAGGGCCAGACCTCAACGGCCCGGCCCTTGATCAAACGCAAGCCGCTGACGCGGTTCGCGCACTGCTACCTATGGTGGGCGATACTGGGATCGAACCAGTGACCTCTTCGGTGTGAACGAAGCGCTCTCCCGCTGAGCTAATCGCCCTCAGCGCGGATGACTGTACCCGATCGGGTCCCTCCGACGCACATCCGGGTCGGCGCGGCGGGAGCGTCGGGACCGCACGAAAGCACCACGACCGACGGAGGTGCCGGGTCCAGCGGAAGTGGTCAGTACGGTTCGATCACGTCCCGGGCCATGGCGAACACGTCGATACCCAGGCCGACCTTCAGCGACAGCCAGACCACGACGCCGACGAAGACGAGCCCCACGGTGCCGAGCAGCACCCTGATCGGCCAGGATCGTCGGCCCACCCAGGTGGTCCAGGCTCGGACGTTGCGTCGGGTGAAGGCCAGCAGCCGTCGTGCCCAGTGGAACTCGATCGCCCAGATGGCGAGGCCGGCGATCACGATCAGCCAGCCGGGACCGGGCAGCGGGATCAGGGCCGCGCCCAGCGCGACGACGAGCGCACCGAGCAGGCCAATCACGATCTTGAGGGCGATCCGGCCGGTGGGGTTGGCCCGGATCAGGTCGAGGGTGGTGTGCAGCCGGAGCCAGGCGCGGGCGGTCCGTCCCGCCGGGCGCGTGTTCTCGGGCACCTCGCTCCCCCGCTCCGTCCATCCATCCGGAGCCCCCGCCTGGGGCGGGGAAACCGCATTGGATTCATCCAATGAGGATGGATTCGTGGCCATTTACACCCCCAGTGTCCGCCGCCACCGTCACTCGACGGGACGACTGGACGTTACCGGAGTGAGTCGACGTCTGACCCATCTGCTGCCGGATGGGACCGGCAACGTGGGCAGAACCGGATACTCTACCTGAATTCCTCCATTCAAGCGGCGTTTCCGAGCTCCTTCCCACCACTGGGTGAGATCAGCGTATGGCGGAGCGTAGCTACGACTAGCACCTGAGTATGGAAAAGCGGAACACGCGCGTTCCGCAGCGGTGCCGGGGGGAGAACGTCCATGAGTGTCATCCGACCGACAACTGTCGAGGTGGAGACGTCGTTGCGCTTGGTCGCGCCAGACGCCACCGCACTCCCTGTGCGGGCAAGTCTACGCTACGACCCAGCTGATCCGTATGCGGTTCATGTCCTATTTCACGCCGAATCGGCCGGAGGCGAGGCGGTAAGCTGGTCCTTCGCCCGAGAACTGCTGGTCACCGGTCTGGACGAGCCAGCCGGCATCGGCGACGTCCGGGTCTGGCCCTGGGCCACCCCGCGCGGCGACTTCGTCGCGCTGGCCCTCTCCTCACCGGACGGCAACGCGCTGTTCGAGGTGCCGCGCAGCGTCCTCGTCCGGTTCCTCCGCCGCACATACGTGGTGGTGCCGCGCGGGCGGGAGGGCGACCATCTCGACGTCGACACCGCCGTCACGAGGTTGCTGGCCGGACGCTGACCGGCCCGCCGGCCGGACGGACGTACGGACCACCGGCGCCGCGTGGACCTGCCGAATCCGCGCGGCGCCGCCGCACGATCGGACGGTCAACCGTGGGTGGTGACGCCGCCGTCGACCGGAATGACGGCCCCGGTCAGGTAGGCGCCGGCCCTCGATGCCAGGAAGATCGCCGTACCGGCCATGTCGTCCGGCCGGCCGATCCGCCCCAGCGGGACCTGGTGCTCGATGGTCGCCCGGGTCGAGGGGTCGTCCAGCGCGAACGCCATCATCTTGCTCTCGAACGGTCCCGGGGCGATCGCGTTGACGGTGATCCGCTCCGGCGCGAGTTGGTGGGCCAGGCTGCGGGTCAGCATGTGCACCGCGGCCTTGGTGGCCGAATACGCGTACACCTCCATCCACGGCACCCGGATGCCGTCGATGGAGCCGATGTTGATCACCCGCGCCGGGTCCTCCGCGCTGGCCGCCGCCCGCAGCGCCGGCAGCAGCGCCGTGGTGAGCCGGAACACCGCCTTGACGTTTACCGCCCACAGCTTGTCGAACGCACTTTCCGGGTACGCCTCCAGCGGTGCGCCCCAGGTCGCCCCGGCGTTGTTGACAAGCACGTCGAGGGCGGGGGCCCGCTCCCGTACCGCCTGGGCCAGCCGGTCCGCCTGCTCCGTGCTGGCCAGGTCAGCCGGGATCGCCTCGCAGGTGCCGAACGCGGAGAGCCGTTCGGCCACCTCGGCGCAGACGTCCGCCTTCCGGGAGGAGATGATCACCCGGGCGCCAGCCCGGACGAAGCCCTCGGCGATCATCAGGCCGATCCCCCGGGATCCCCCGGTGACCAGGACGGTCTTGCCCTCGACCGCGAACAGACCCGGCATGACACCCCTTCGGGAGCTGAGGTCGGTCACCGCCACGCGGCACCGAAGGTAGCTACTTTCGGGTAACCTAGTCGGCCCCGCACCGTCCCGACAACCCGGCAGGCGACCCCGAGGTGCGTCGGCGGCGCCCGGCGGCTACCGTCGGGCCGATGATCGGTCCTGGTCACGGCGGTGATGGCAGCGGCCAACCGGTGCCCGGCTGGGCGGGGATCGGCAGTACCACGCTGCGGGATCTCCGCGACGGTCCCGGGTTCGGTCGACCGCAGCTGCTCACCGAGCACCAACTGATCCTGGTCACCGTCGGGCACGGCACCCACGAGGTCGACTTCAGCGCCCGCCAGTGCCGCCCCGGCACACTGGTGTGGGCCCGTCCCGGGCAGGTCGTCCGGTGCGGCGGACAGCCGGGCCTCGACGCCGTGGTGCTGTGCTGGGACGACCGGGTCGCCGCCGGCCCACCCGACACCGGCGGGCACTGGCAGCTCGCCGGCGAGGACGAGGACGCGGTGATCAGCGAGATCAGTCAGCTGGTCGTGGACTGCCGTCGGCACGGCCCCGGCCGACTCGCCGGTGACCTGCTGCGGCACCAGCTCACCGTGCTCCTGCTCCGGCTCGCCCTGCTGCCGGCCACCGGCGAGTCCGCCGACTGTGACACCTACCGGCGGCTGCGGGATGAACTGGAACGGTCGTACGCGACGACTCGGCGGGTGGAGGACTACGCCGACCGGTTGCGCTGCTCGGTCCGTACCCTGACCCGGGCCTGCCTGGCGGCCACCGGTCGCAGTGCCAAGCAGGTGATCGACGACAGGGTCACGCTGCAGGCGATGCGGCTGCTCGCCGCCACCGACGAGCCGGTCGCCGACGTCGGCCGCCGGCTGGGCTTTCCCGAGCCGACCAACTTCGGTCGCTTCTTCCAGCGCGAGGTGGGTTGGACGCCGGGTGGCTTCCGGGCCGCACAACCGGGACGCCGGGGCCCGAGCGACCCGTCCTCGTCCGGAACGCGACGGCCGTAACCGGAGACCCGCCGCAATTCGCGCATGGGGGACGAGTCCGGGGCGGGTTTGGCAAACAGACGCTCGGGGCACATCTGGGCCACCCCGGTCGCTCATCATCGAAAGGAGCACAGCGATGGGTCTGATGTTCCGCAAGCGCAAGAAGTACGGCCCGCTGGTCCTGAACTTCACCGAGAACGGTTTCTCCTCCTGGAGCATCAGGATCGGCCGCTGGTCGTGGAACTCGCGGGCCCGCGCGCACCGCGTCGACCTGCCCGGCCCGCTGTCCTGGAAGCAGGACAAGTCGCGCTCCTGACCGCGCAGCGAGGAAGGACCCCTTGGGCACGCCCGCGATGCGTGAACAAGGGGTCCTTCCGTCGGTCCGGGCCACAGAATCGGGGCATGGCACACAACCGACGCCGGCACGCGGCGCTGGCCTGCCTGCTCATCGTGGGCGCCTACTTCGTCGTACCCGTCGAGCCGGACGTCTCGCTCACCCGGACGGTGCTGCGCGCCGTCATCACCGCGCTCCTGGTGTTCGCGGTGGCCGTGCTGACCACCCGCCAGGTACGGCGGCAGGTGCGCTCCGGGCCGGAGACCGACGCCTCGTTGCTCAGCCTGGCGGTGACCCTGGTCGCCGGCCTCATGACGTTCGCGCTCGCCGACTACGTGCTGGTGGTGAGCGATCCGAGCCAGTTCGTCGGGCTGCGGACGCGGCTGGACGCGCTCTACTTCGCCCTCGCCACGGTGACCACGATCGGCTACGGCGACGTGTCCGCCGTGGGTCAGCTCGCCCGCGGGGTGGTGATCGTGCAGATGGTGTTCAGCGTGGGGGTGATCGCCACCGGTATCTCGGTGGTGTTCAGGCGGGCCTCCGCCCACCGGGGGAAGTGACCTCGCGGGAGATGACCACGTCGCCGCCGAGCCGGCCGCCCTCCGGCGCACGGCTGACCGACCCGGCCGCGAGCAAGGCACCGAGCACCCGGGTGACGTCGGCGGCCCGGTACACCGTCTGGCTCGCGGCGAACTGCCGCAGCTCGGTGACGGTGGCCGGACCCTCGTCGAGCCGGGCGAGCAGTTCCCGGCGCAACGGTCCCGGGTGCGGGTTGAGGGTGATGTCGAGCAGGTGCCCCTCGGGATCGCGCGGGTCGCGGTAGCGCACCCCCGCGTACTCGTCCAGCGCCCACAGCTCGTCCTTGAAGGCGTCCAGGTTGCGTCCGTGCGAGGTGGCGAACACCAGCCGTTCGGCGGCGGTCGCGTCGTCGGGCACCAACTCCACCTCGGTGCACAGGGTGAAGCCGGCGCGCCCGGCCGCCGCGGTGGGTGCGGCGTCCGCCGCCGCGCCGCCCAGCACCAGCAGCGCCTCCGCCGGTCGGCCGGCGGCGACCGCCGCCAGCAGCGGGTCGAGCGACACCGGGGCGTCGGTCAGGTCGAGGTACGCCAGCAGCGGCGCTCCCGCGGCGCCGGCCGCCCGCAGCGCCGCCGGCAGGACGTCCGGTCCGGCGGCGATGGGGTGCACGGCGACGTCGGCCGGCAGCCCGAGGCGCCGTTGCGCGGTCGCCAGCCGCTCGGCCAGTCCCGGATCGGGGGCCAGCACGACCACCGTGACCCGGCGTCCGGCGAACCGGTCGGCGAACTCGGCAAGCGCCGCCAGGGACGCGTCCGCGACGTCCCGGTCCACCCCCGCGTAGCCGAGCGCCACGGTGAGCCGGCGGGACCGGTTCAATGCCCGGGGCAGCCACACGTCGAGGTAGCGGACGAGGAGTTCGCGGCGCAGGGCGGCGGTACGGGCACCGGACATGAGTCGGTTCTACCAGTCCGGCGGCGGGTCCTCCGGGCCGAGGGCGGAAACCGGCCGAGGGCGGAAACCGGCCGAGGGCGGAAACCGGCCGAGGCGGAAACCTCAGCCGGGGATGGAGATGCCGACTCCACCCCGGGTCTGTCCGCCGTACCGGTGCCGCTCGGCGGCCAGATCCAGCCGGCCGATGCGGCGCCGGGCGGCCAGCGCGGCGTCGTCCAGCTGATCCTTCGGCACCAGCCAGACCACCTCGAACTCCAAGCCGTCCGGGTCGGCGCCGTACAGGCTCTTCGTGGTCCCGTGGTCGGAGGTGCCGGCGAGGGCACCGGCGGCGACCAGCCGGTCCGCCACCGCGGCCAGCTCGTCCAGCGTGTCCACCTCCCAGGCGAGGTGATAGAGGCCGACCGTGCCGCGCCCGGCGGCGGACGGGCCGGCGGCGGCACCAACCTCGAACAGACCCAGGTCGTGGTCGTTCGTCGAGGCGGGTGCCCGGAGGAACGCCGCCCCGGTGAATCCCTCGGGTGTCATGTCCACCGACTCGAAACCCAGCACGTCGGTGTAGAACGCGACGGATCGGCGCAGGTCGGCGACGTACAGCACGGCGTGGTTGAGTCGATGGATACCCATCTTCCGACGGTAGCCCGCGGCACGCCGGTCGGCTGCTGGAGCGGTCGCGATCGAATTGTTGACCTCCGGGCCTTGTACCGACCGTGGCCGGGCAAGCACGATGAGGCGCGTGACTCCCGGACTCCGCGACGTAACCAGCGCTGCCCAGGGCCTCGTGGCGCAGGGCGACCTCGCCGGTGCCCAGGACCTGCTGGACGAGGCCCTCAGCACCGCGGATCCCAGCCCGGCGCACGCCTCCCCGGATCTGACCGAGGTCGCCGGCCTGCAGGCGCGGGTGCTTGTCGCGCTCGGCGATCCGCACGCCGCGCGCGGCTGGGCGACCTTCGCCTACTCGGCGGCCACCCGGCTGTACGGGTCGACCGATCCGCGAACGGTGGGCGCCGCCGCGACGCTGGCGGCCGTGCTGCACCGGGTGGGCAGCCACGATCGGGCGGCCCGGCTCTACCGGGACGTGGTCATCGAGCTGACCGCCATCGAGGGTCCGGAGTCGCTGCGGGTATTGGCGGCGCACGCCGACCTGGCCACCGTCGAGTACGCGCTGGGCGAGTGCGACGTGGCCCGGACCCGGTTGACCGACGCGTGGGAACTGCACCGGGAGGTGTACGGCGATGGCCATCCGAGCGGGATCAAGATGCTCGCCCGGCTGGCTGGCATGGAGCGCGACTGTGGCCGTTACGTCGTCGCCCACCAGCATTTCGCGCTGGCCGGGGAGCTGTGCCGGCAGCATCTGCCCCCGGAGGATCCGCTGGCCCGCCAGGTCGACGCGCTGGCCCGGGCGGCGGTGGACCCGGATCACGTATGTTCCGCGGCGTCGTCGGCCGCCACCGACCACCCGACACCGGCCGACCATCCGACCCCGACCCACCACCCGGCCCCGACCGACCTCCCGACGCCGCGGGAACCGTCGGTGCCCGAGCGGGCCGAACCGGCGGACCGGGATGACGCGTACTGGGCCGCGCCGCGGCATCCGATGGCGACCGAGCCCGCGCCGGACGACGCCTATCAGAATGATCCATATCAAGACGATCCGTATCCGTCGTTACGGGAGGATCCTGTCGAACCGGCCGAGCGTTGGTGGCCGCCCGAGGAGGGCGTCCGCTCCGAGCCGGACACCCCCACCACCGCGCCGGCCGTTCATCCGCCGGACGGGCCGGCCTCCGAGGATCCGGACGTCACCCGCCCGTACGTCACCCGGTACGGCACCGGGCCGGACGACGGGCGGTACCGCGCACCAGACACCGCGCCGCGATCCGACCCGGCCCGATCCGACCCGGCGTACGGCCCGGCGCGATCCGACCCGGCGTACGGCCCGCCGCCCTGGTACCGCCCCGCGCAGCCGGACGACGAGTCCGAGGCCGAAGGCGTCTACCCCGTCCGTAACCTGCCGGAACTGCGGCAGGGCAGCCGGTTGCCGGTCCCCGTCTACCATCCGCCGCCCCGGCGGACCAGCCGGACGGTGCCCATCGTGATCATCGGGGTCCTGGTGGTGCTGCTCGGCACGGCGGCGGTGATCGCCGGCTTCAACCTGACGGGTGGTGGCTCGCCCACCGGCAGCACCGGCGTGCCCACCGCGGCGCCGACCGGCGACTCGGCCGCCCCGCCCGCCTCCCCCGCCCCGACGGTCGCCGCGACGAGCGCCGCCCCCGCCTCGCCGGGCACCCCGCCAGGCCCGGTCAAGCTCCGGGACAACTCCGACAGCGTCACTCTGACCTGGACCTATCCGCCCGGGGTGGAAGGGCCGGTGGTCATCGCGGGTGGCCGGCGGGGGCAGCAGCCACAGGCATTCCAGGACCTGCCCGCCGGCAGCAACGCCTTCACCGTGTACGGGCTCAACAAGAACCTGGACTACTGCTTCACGGTCGGGGTGGTCTACTCGGCCGACGTCGTCGGCACCACGAAGCCGGTGTGCACGGACCGTAAACCCAGCCCGGCCCGGTGACTAACGGACGTCGGACGGCGGACCAGTAGCCGGTAGGTCCGCCACCGGCGGATCAACCGCCGGCAGCCGGACCTCGACCCGTACGCCGGGCACAGCGGCGCCGGCACGCGCGTCGGACAGGGTCACCGTCCCGCCGTGCCGGCGGACCAGTTCGGCCACGATCGCCAGCCCCAGACCGGCCCCGCCAGCGTCACGCGCCCGGGCGTCGTCGAGCCGGGTGAACCGGCCGAAGACCCGGTCCCGGTCCGCGGCCGGGATGCCGAGCCCGTCGTCGGTCACCACCACCATCTGGTACGCCCCGGCGGGGCGCACCGTGACCGTCACCTCGGCGTTCGCGTGCCGTACCGCGTTGTCGAGGAGGTTGGCCACGACGCGCCGCAACTCGTCGGGGTCACCGGTGGTCCACGCCGGCTCGGACGGTTCGAACCGCACCGGCGGTGTCGGGTACCGCCGCGTCACCTCGGCGACCAGGTCGGCGAGGTCCACCGGACGCGGGGGGCGGGACAGCCTGCCGGGTTCGTCGCTGCGGGCCAGCAGCAGCAGGTCGTCGACCAGCCGGCCGAGCCGGACGGTGTCGGCCAGCAGGTCGTCGCTCACCCCGGCCCAGTCGGTCCGGTCACCCAGCCGCTGCGCCACCTCGAGCTGGGTACGCATGTTCGCCAGCGGGCTGCGCAGCTCGTGTGCCGCGTCGGCGACGAACGCCCGCTGCCGGACCCGGGCCGACTCGAGCCGGTCCAGCATGCCGTTGAGGGTCACGGCGAGCCGGTGGATCTCGTCGCGCGCCGCCGGCACCGGCAGCTGCCCGGCCCGGCCGCTGCCGGTGATCTCCTCGGCGCTGGCCCGCAACGCCTCCACCGGCCGCAGCGTCGCGCCGACCACCCGCCAGGCGACCACCGTGAGGAGTCCGACAAGCAACGGGAACGCGACCAGCAGGGTGTTGCGCAGCAGCCGGACGCTCTGCGCCACGTCCGCCATCGACTTGGCCACCAGCACGGTCCGTGGGTCTCCGACCGGCCCGGCGGCCACCGCCACCACGCGGACCGGTCCGCGCATGCCGTACCGCTCCCCTGGAACGAAGAGCCGGTCCCGGTCCCCGATCCGGGCCAGTTCGCCGGGATAGAGCATGGGCACCAACCGATCCGCGTCGATCGAAGCGGCCCGGACCCGTCCCTGATCGTCGATGACCTGGACGCGTACCTCGCCGCCGGCGACCGGCAGCGGATCCGGCAGCGCTCCATGGTTGGCGAGCCGGGCCACCGCGTCGGCGGTCTTGAACGCCTCGGTGTCGGCGGTGCGTTGCAGGGCGAAGCCGAGGACGACGACCAGCAGCACGCCACCGGCGGCCAGCCCGACGCTCAGCCCGGTCACGCCGATCGCCAGCAACCGGGCGCGTAGCCCCAGCGCCCGCCGCGGTCTCATCCCACGAGCCGGTAGCCGGCACCACGGATGGTCTGCAGCCGGTCCCGGCCGATCTTGCGACGCAGGTAGCCGATGTAGACCTCCACCGCGTTCGGGGCGGTGTCCACGCTGTCGTCCCAGACGTGGTCGAGCAGTTCGGTCTTGGAGACCACCTGGCCGGCGCGGCGGATCAGGTACTCCAGGACGGCGTACTCGCGGGCGGTCAGGTCCACCGCCGCACCGCCCCGGGTCACCTGCCGGCCGGCCGGGTCGAGACTGAGGTCACCGGCGACCAGCACCGTCGGGCGTCTGGGCGCTCCCCGGCGCAGCAGGGCGCGCAACCGGGCCAGCAGCACCACGTACGAGAAGGGTTTGGTGAGGTAGTCGTCGGCGCCGCAGTCCAGGCCGTCGGCCTGGTCGTACTCGCCGTCCTTGGCCGAGAGCATGAGCACCGGCACCCAGCACTGTCCGGCGCGCAGCCGGCGAACCACCTGGTAACCGGAGAGTCCGGGCAGCATCACGTCGAGGATCACCGCGTCATAGCCGCCGTACCGGGCCAGGTCCATTCCGGTGGACCCGTCGCCGGCCACATCTACGGCGAAACCCTCCGCCTGCAGGCCCCGCTGCAACGCACGGGCGAGGCGTGCCTCGTCCTCGACCACCAGCAACCGCACCACACAAGCGTGCCACCCTGGCTGAGGGAACTCACAGCAGTTCTCAGCGCCGTCACAGCGCCCACCGGGCAGGATGGCGGCAGGAGGTGCGACTCATGTCCATGTTCAGCAACCGGCCGGCCCTGCGCTGGCTGGTCCCGGCGGCCGCCACGGTCGTGGTGCTCGGCGGCGGCGCCGCGGTCGGCACGTTCGCCGCGAACGCCGAACCGGTCCTGCCGCCCCGCAGCGCCGCCCAGCTCCTGGTGGATCTGCAGACCGCGAAGCTGGACGGCCTGTCCGGCACCGTGGTCCAGCGCGCGGATCTCGGTCTGCCGGCGCTCCCCCTCGGTGGCGGTCAGGGCGAGGCCGATCTCGCCACGCTGGCGTCCGGGACGCACACGCTGCGGGTCTGGTACGCCGGGCCGGAGCAACAGCGGGTGGCGTTGCTCGGCACGCTCGGCGAGACGGACGTGATCCACAACGGGCGGGACGTCTGGGTGTGGGCCAGCCAGCGCAACGAGGCGGTGCACCGGGTGCTGCCCGAGGGCGCGGCGGCCGGCCGGACCCCGGCGACCGAGCTGCCGTTCACCCCGCAGCAGGCCGCCGAGCAGGCGTTGGCAGCGGTGGACCCGACCACCGAGGTGACCGTCGGCCGGTCCGCGCACATCGCCGGCCGGGACGCGTACGAGCTGGTGCTCGGACCCCGGGACACGGCGTCGCTTGTCGGGCAGGTCCGGATCGCGATCGACTCGCGGGAACACATCCCACTGCGCTTCGAGATCTTCGCCCGGGGCGCCTCGGAGCCCGCCTTCGAGGTGGCCTTCACCCAGGTGGACTTCAGCCGGCCGGACCCCGCGCAGTTCACCTTCAACCCGCCGCCCGGCACGAAGATCGTTGAGCCGGCGAAGGAGGCGCCGTCGGGCGACGACGCGCAGCCGGGCCGGCCGGGTGAGAAGGCCGGTCCGCCGGAGGGCATGAAGACGGTCGGCACCGGGTGGACCACCGTGTTGGTGGCCCGCGATGGCGCCGGGCCGGCCGGACCGGGGCGACCCGCGCCCGCCGGTGGTGGCGATGAGGCCGCTCGGCTCGAGGGCCTGCTCGGGGGGGTGCCGAAGGTCGACGGCGACTGGGGCAGCGGCCGGCTGCTGTCCGGCAAGCTGTTCAGCGTCCTGCTCACCGACGACGGCCGGCTGCTGGCCGGGCTGGTGACCCCGGAACGGCTGTACGAGGTGGCCCGTACCGAGAAGTAACGCCCGGTCACGGCGGTGGCCCGGACCCGACGCGCGCGTCGGGTCCGGGCCACCGCCGTGACCGGGCCACCGCCGTGTCCAGGCCAGCTTCCGTGTCCGCGCCGATTGCCCTGCCGACGCCAAATGCCGTGGTCGGGTAGCCGTTGTGGTGGTGCCGTGGCAGACGGTGCGCTGACGCGCTATCCTTCGTCGTTCCGGGCACAAGAAACAGCGGCGTGATATCGCCGCTAGGTCTCGAAAGAAGAACACATAGGGGGCCAGTTTGTCAAGTCAGTCTATCGAGATTGACGAGCGTCACGCCACCGAGCTGGCGCGGGAGCGGGCGTACGTCTCGACCCTCTACGACCGGCTGGACGACCTGCGCGAGCAGTCCCGCCAACGCCTCGACCAGGCGCTCCGCGCCACGGGCGGCACCCAGCAGGAACGGTCCCAACGCGACGCCATGGTGGCGATGTACGCCGACCAGATCGACCGGCTCGGCGCGGTGGAGAACGGCCTGTGCTTCGGCCGGATCGACGTGGTCGACGGGCCGCCGCGCTACATCGGCCGAATCGGCATCTTCGACACCGACGGTGACCACGAGCCGTTGCTTATGGACTGGCGGGCGCCCGCCGCCCGGCCCTTCTACCTGGCCACCGCCGCCGCGCCGGACGGAGTACGCCGACGCCGGCACATCCGCACCCGGCTGCGCGAGGTCACCGCCATCGACGACGAGGTGCTCGACCTCGACGCGGCGCGCACCGACGGCCCGTCGGAACTGACCGGGGAGGCGGCTCTGCTCGCCGCGCTCAACGCCAGCCGGACCGGGCGGATGGGCGACATCGTGCAGACCATCCAGGCCGAACAGGACCGGGTTATCCGCGCCGACCTGAGCGGAGTGCTTGTGGTCCAGGGCGGGCCCGGCACCGGCAAGACCGCCGTGGCGCTGCACCGCGCCGCCTACCTGCTCTACACGTACCGGCAGCAGCTCGCCAGCCGCGGCGTGCTGATCGTCGGTCCGAACGCGACGTTCCTTCGCTACATCGCGCACGTCCTGCCGTCGCTGGCCGAGACCGGCGTGCTGCTCGGCACCGTCGGCGACCTCTTCCCCGGGGTCCGGGCGCAGCACCCGGAGTCGCCGGAGACCGCTGAGGTGAAGGGACGGGCCGACATGGTGGAGGTGCTGGCCGCCGCGGTGCGGAACCGGCAGCTGTTGCCCGACGAGCCGATGCCCATACCGGTCGACGAGGACATCACGCTGGAGCTGGACCGGGCGACCGTCGAGGCGGCCCGCGACCGGGCCCGCCGCACCGGCAAGCCGCACAACGAGGCCCGACCGCTGTTCGACATCGAGATCGTGCACGCGCTGGCGGACCAGCTCGCCGACCGGATCGGCCTCGACCCGTACGCCGACGATCCGCTCGGCGGCGACGACGCACCCGGCGATCCGCAGTTGCTGAGCGAGGCCGACCTCGCCGAGGTGCGACGCGAACTGCGGGACAATCCGGCCGTACGGGCGGCGCTGGACCACCTGTGGCCGGTGCTCACCCCGCAGCGGCTGCTTGCCGACCTGTTCGGTTCGGCGGAGGCGATCGCCTCCGCCGCGTCACGGTTCACCGAGGCCGAACGCGGCCTGCTGCTGCGCGCCGAGCCGGACGGCTGGACGCCCGCCGACGCGCCGCTGCTCGACGAGGCGGCCGAACTGCTCGGCGAGGACGACCGGGACCGCGCAGCGGCCGAGGAGCGGGAGCGCCGGCGCAGGATCGAGTACGCCGAGGGAGCCCTGGAGATCGCCAAGGGCTCCGAGTCGTTCGAGTTCGAGGACGAGGCGGAGAGCGAGATCCTCACGGTCACCGACCTGCTGGACGCCGACCGGCTGGCCGAACGGCATGAGTACGCGGAGCGGCTGACCACCGCCCAGCGGGCCGCCCGGGACCGACGGTGGGCGTTCGGACACGTGATCGTGGACGAGGCGCAGGAACTCTCGGCCATGGCGTGGCGGCTGCTGATGCGCCGCTGCCCGAGCCGGTCGATGACCGTGGTCGGTGACGTCGCCCAGACCGGCGCGCTGTCCGGCGCGGCCTCCTGGCGGGACGTCCTCGGGCCGTACGTGGCCGACCGGTGGCGGCTGGCGGAGCTGACCGTCAGCTACCGGACCCCCAGCGAGATCATGGCGCTGGCGGCGAAGGTCCTCGCCGACATCGACCCGACGCTGGAACCGCCCCGGTCGGTCCGGGAGACCGGCGTACCCCCGTGGGAGGTGCTGGTCCCCGACGCCGCGGACCTCTCGGCGCGGCTGGTGGAGCAGGTGGCGGCCGAGGTCGCCGAGGTGGGCGACGGCCGGCTCGGGGTGCTGGTCCCCGCCTCCGGCCTGGACCGGCTGGGTGCCGTGGTGGCGGCGGCCGTGCCGGACGTGGCGGTGGGCGCGGACCCGGACCTGGACCGCCGGGTGGTGGTGCTCAGCGTCGGGCAGGCCAAGGGCCTGGAGTTCGACTCGGTGCTGGTGGTCGACCCGGACCGGATCGTGGCCGAGTCCGCGCGCGGGCTCAGCGACCTGTACGTCGCGCTCACCCGCGCGACCCAGCGACTGGGCATCCTCCGGCTCACCGACCCGGAGCACGCTTAGCCCCCTCCCCCCGGCGCCCCCTCCCCGTCGATCTAGGGCAGATGGTCGTGAATGGAGATCAACTCACGACCATCTGCCCTAGATCAACAGACGGGCAAGCGCGGGCGGGCGAGCGCGGGCGGGCGAGCGCGGGCGGGCACGGCTCAGCGTTCGCTGGCGTTGTCGATCTGGCTGGCCCGGCCGGACTGGTCGCTTGTCGATCCGCTGCTCGGGACGTCCATCCCGCCGGTGGTCGCGTCGCCGGTGGTGGTCGGGGCGACCCGACCACCGGCCCGGTCCGATGTCCGCGGCCTGCGGTGCACGTTGGCCGGGCCCGCCCGTCCGCCGGTTGTGGTGATGGCGCCGTGGCCCCGGGTGGGTCCTCCGTCCCGGAGTACGTCCGGATCCACCCTCGCGTCCGCGGGGTCGTCGATGTCGTGTGCGTGTGCTTCGCGCCGTTCGTCCGCGGCGGGCAGCGTCACCTCGTCCGCCGCATCCGGCCCGTAGTCGGCCGGGTCGAGCTGTCCGCCGATGTCCTGCCCCGACCGTGCCGCGTCGTCTCGCACGTTCCTCACCTCGCTTCGGCTCGCGGTCGTACCGCCAAAAGCGCTGACGTGCCCGCCGCCGGCGCGGATAAACGCCAGGCCAGACCCGATATTCGTTTGCCCGCCGGCCGACCGGGAAACCCACCGGCGCCTGGTCGTGGTCCGCGACGGCCGCGTCCGGGTGGTTCGGGGCGATGCTCCTCGAATCCGACGAACTCATCGAATCCGAGGAGGTAGAGATGAGTACCCAGTCGCAGATGAACAGGGCGACCGCGCGGATGCCGGATACCGAACGGCAGATGCCCGACATGCCCACCCGGCAGATGCCGTCCGCGCATACGCACGACATGCCGGCCGGCCGGGAGACGCGCGACGGACGGATGCCGGCTCGGGGCACCGAGACCAAGCCGTCGGTGTTGTCCTCCGAGTTCTGGGTCTACCTGGCCGCGGTCGGCGGTGTGTTGCTCGCCTCGTACCTGGTCGACACGAGCCCGGCAACGGGTGTGGACCCGTTCCGCGCCAACCAGGCATGGTGGCTGATCACCCTGCTGACGATCGCCTACCTGGGTAGCCGCGGTCTGGCGAAGCTGGCCAGCTCGTGGCGGCACGGCAGCCGTTAGTGGCCGGCGGTCCGTCCCGCGTGGACGGACCATCGGTGCACCAACGGCCAGAACCGCGGCCTCCGGGACATCCCGGAGGCCGCGGTCGTGTAGCCGGTTGGCATAGGGCCAGTGTCGACCTGGGGGCCGGGTCCGCGCCGCCACCCCCGGATCACCTGGGTACGCCCGGCTCACTCCTCGCCGAAGTCGCCGAAGTCCCCGCCGTCGCCGTCGAACGCGTCCTCGATCATTTCGCCGGCCACCATTCCACCGGCCACGCCCAGCAGACCACCGGCGACCATGCCGCCCATTGCCCCCATGCCGCCACCCCGGCCGTGGCCGTGACCGTATCCGTGCTGGGCCGGCGGGTAACCAGGATGGCCACCGAAGCCGTGCCCGCCACGGCTGGAGGCCAACTGGTTGAGCCATCCGTCGAGCTGCTGTGTCCAGTCCACCCGGTCCGTGTCGGCGTGTGGCACCGAGTAGCGCCCGTAGCTGTCGTGGCCAGGCCGGAGGAAACCGCCCCGCTTGTCAGCCTCCAGGACGATGTCCACGCCGGACTCGTTGGTGACGAAGGTCAGCTCGACCTCACGCATCGAATGCGCGTACTGCGGCGCGGCGAAGAACTCGATCTCCTGATAGAACGGCAGGGTCTGCCGCACGTTGGCGATCCGCCCGCGCTCCAGATCGGCGTTCTTGAACTGGAAGCCCAGCCGCGAGAACGCCTCGAGGATCCGTTCGTGGATGGGCAGCGGATGCACCGCGACGTGGTCGAGGTCGCCCTTGTCCACCGCCCGGGCCACCGCCAGCTCGGTGCGCAGGCCCATCGTCATGCCACGCAGTCGCTGGCCGTACACGTCGGTGATTGGCGTTTCCCACGGCACCGGGAACTGGAACGGGATGGCCAGGTCCTGTTCCGCGGCGAGCTGCATCCGCCCGGCGACCGGCAGGCGGTGAAACTCCACCATGGCGTCGTACTCGGTGTCGTGCCCCTCCACCTCCACCCGGGTAACCAGGGAGAGGGTGACGCCGTCGAGGTCGACCGACTGGGAGCCACCCTTGATCCGCACCTGACCGGTCAACGCGAGACCGGGTCGGGTGTTCGGGTTGTCCAGGACGGTGTCGACGCTGGGGCCGCCGACGCCGAAGGCGCTCAACATCTTCTTGAAGACCACGGTGCTCTCCTGGGAAGGGCCCGCTGCCGCGGGCCGGGCTCTGGTCGAGGCGCGATGGTCACGCCCGTGGCGCGCTGGTAACGCGCCGTCCCGGCGGATCCTATCCGGACCGGCTGAGAAATCGCTGAACCGAGCAGCCCGGCGAGCACGGAGATCCGCAGGGAGCTAATCGGTGGCCACCGCCAATCGTTCACGGCGGCCCGTCAGCGCCGGTCGACTGACGTTGACGACGACTGACACAGCGCGACACGGGACTGACGGACAGTGGCGTCCTTGGGTATGGTCGCGGGAAAGGCCGAGATCGATCGGTTCGGAGGAGTCCAGCCATGGAGTCGGTGACCTCGGCATTCGGGCGTGCGGTCGCGGCGCACCGGGAGGCCGTGTCGCACGTCGAGGCCGCGCGGGTCCGACTGCGGGAGGGCGGCGCACCGGCCTTGGCGCCGTCCCCGTCGAGCGCGGAGGCTCGACGCTTGGCCGCCGACATGCGGCGGTTGGCGCCGACGCTGGCACCCGGCTGGCTCGGCTGCCGATGGGACCCCTCCCCCCTCGACCTGCCCACCGGGATCGACGCCGTCCCCACCCGTCCCATGACCATCCGGCTGGGCGACACGACGCCCGTGGCGGGAACCTCCATCGACATCGTGGTCCCCTTCGTCGGCGCCGGGCACCTCGCCATCGACACGGATATCCGGGACGCGGCGGTCGCCGGCTGGCTGCGTGGGATCCTGCTCCGGGTGCTCGCCGCGCTGCCGGAAGACGCCGTTCGGGTGGCCACCGTGGACGGCGCCACGCTGGGTGCGGCCTTCTCCCCCTTCCGGGACATGATGGACGCGGAGGCTTGGCCACGGCCGGCCACCGACCTGCCCGGCTTCCAGCGCGTCCTCGACGAGGCCGAGGACCGGATCGAACGGGCACCGACGGGTCCGATGCACTCGCCAGTGCTGTTGGTCTGCTGTGCGGCACCGCCGGAAGGCGCGGGACGCACAGAATGGTCGCGGTTGGCGGCGATCGCCCACGCGGGTTCGGCGGCGGGTGTCCACCTGCTGCTCGCCGGCTACCCGCCGCCGCAGCCGCCGGGCTGGCCTTCCACACCGAGACTGGACGGTACGACCCAATTGACGGCCGTCAAGGGCGGGCTTTTCACGATCTCGGAGCCACCCGGACCACACCGGTTCAACCCGGATAGTTCCGGCCTGCCGCTCCCCGTCCGGCTGGACGACGGGCCGCCGGACGACCTGGTGGAGTTGATCTGCCGACGGCTGGCGAAGACGGCCCGGGTGCGGGCGTCGACCGACTTCCAAGCGTTAATGCCGACCGAGATCTGGCAGGAGTCATCCATCACCGGACTTCGGACGGTGGTGGGACGGGACGGGCACACCGACTGCGTCCTGGCGTTGGACGACACGACCCCGCACTGGCTGGTGGGTGGTCGGACCGGCTCCGGCAAGACGGTGTTCCTGCTGGACGTGTTGTACGGCCTGGCCTCGCGCTACTCCCCCGACGAGCTGGGTCTGTATCTGCTCGACTTCAAGGAGGGCGTGTCGTTCGCCGAGTTCACCCCGACCGCGGTGGACCCGACGTGGATCCCGCACGCCCGTACGGTCGGCATCGAGTCGGACCGTGAGTACGGCCTGGCGGTGTTGCGGCACCTGGTGCGCGAGATGAGCCGGCGGGCGAGCGAATTGAAGCGGGCCGGGGTGACGAAGCTCGCCGACCTGCGGACCGGCCGCCCGGATGTGGCGATGCCCCGACTGGTGGCGGTGATCGACGAGTTCCACGTGCTGTTCGAGGGCAACGACACGGTGGCCCGGCAGGCGGCGGGCCTGCTGGAGCAGTTGGCGCGCAAGGGCCGTTCGTACGGCGTCCACCTGATCCTGGCGTCGCAGACCGTCGCCGGGGTGGAGGCGCTGTTCACCAAGACCGAATCGATCTTCGGACAGTTTCCGTTGCGGATCGCGCTGGCCGGTGGCGGCGGGATGCTCGACCAGCTAAACGACGCCGCCGACGGTCTGCCGGTCGGCAGCGCGGTGGTCAACGCCGCCGCCGGCATTCCGGGGGCGAACCGGGTCGTCCGTTTCCCGAACGCCGACACCCGGTCGGTCGCCACGCAACGGCATCTGCTGTGGAACGCCCGACCGCCCGGGGATTCGCCGCCGGCGGTGTTCGCCGGTTACGCCGAGCAGCACCCCGACCAGGACCCGACGTTCGTACGGCTGTCCGCGGCCGTACGGCGGCGACGGGCGCTTGTCGGCCGCACGGTCGACGTGGGACTGCCTTCCGCCGGGTTCACCCTGGAAGCCGCCCCGGGCAGCCACGTCGCCATCCTGGGCACCTCGCAGGTCGGGGCCGACATCCTGTACGCGGCCACGGTCGGCTTGGCCCGCCAGCATCAACCCGGCACGGCACGGTTTCTGGTGGCGCCACTGGTCGCCGCCGCCGATGACGCCGCCGACGCGACCATCGAGGCGATCACCGAGGCCGGCCACGAGTGCGACAGCGTCGCCACCGCGCGGCTGCGCCGGCTGCTGACCGACCTGGCTCAGGCGGTCTCCGACGGCCGACCGGACGGACCAACCACCTATCTCGTCGTCTTCGGGGCGGACAGCGCCAGCAGCCTGCTGGCCGCCAGCGACCCGACCACCTACCGATCCGGGCACGACGACCTGCGACAGGTGCTGTCGAACGGACCGACCCATGGCGTCCACCTGCTCGGTTGGTGGCGCACCCTGAGCCGGTTCACCGACGACCTCGGCCCCACCGGTGGCGGGGAGGTCGCCCACCTGGTGGCCCTCAACCTTCCCGGCAACGAGGTGGGTTCGCTGCTCGGCGACTATTCCACCGACTGGCAGTCCCGGCCCAACCGGGCGCTGTTGATCGACCGGCACGACAACCGACGGACGCTGATCGTCCCCTACGTCCGGCCGGGCACCCTTGCCGAAATGGACGACCTGCCATGACAGGACCGCGTTTTCATCCCGTACGCCCCGGTGACGGACCGGCGCCCCGACCGGCCGACTGGGCCGCGTACACCGAGAACGCCCGCCGGCTGGCGGCGTTGCTGCGCGACGAACGGACCCGCGCGGACCAGCAGGCCGCGACCACCCGCGCCGGTCAGGCCGCGGTCGATCAACTCACCCACCGACTCGCGGTGCAGCGGCAGCACCTCCAGCAACTGGCGGGCACCCTGCGGCTACCCGATCCGCACCTCGCCGGGGTCGCGCCGAGCGCGGTGACGGACCCGGCGGAGGCGTTGCGTCGAGCCACGGCCGCCGCCGACGCGGCCGACGCCGCCGCCGAACAGGCACACCGCCGCGCGGCCGAGCCGCCGCTGCTGCCGGGCCTCAGCCCGCTGGCCCGCAACATGCTCGTGTACGCCACCGCCGCGACCCTGGGCACCATCGCGTCGCTGCTGATGTTCGCCGCCAGCCCCGACGCCGACCTCGGCCGCGTTCCCTGGCAGCTCGTGCCCTGGTCGCTGTGTGGACTGCCGGCTCTCGCGTTCTTCGCCGGCTATCTGACGATCACGCTCGCCGGGCAGCCCCGGATAGGCGGCGGTGGCATCCGGTCGACCCGAGCCGGCGGCCTGATCTGCTTTGTCGGCATGCCGATCCTGTGGTTCATGTTCATCGCCGCCACCCGAGGCTGAATCCCCACACATCAAAGCTGGGAAGGGACACCCCCATGGCAACCATCGGAGACATCAAGGCCGGCCTGGCCCACGGCAAGTCCGAGGCCGACACCGCGCTCGCCCAACTCGCCGGGGTGAACGCCCAGGTGGACAAGGCCATCGCCGTGCTTCAGGCGTTGGCCGCCGGCACCCAGCAGCCCGCCGTGATGGGCGCCATCGGCAAGCTCAGCGCCGCCAAGCAGAAGTTCGGCGAGGGTGCCGGCCTGATCCAGGCGGCCATCGCGCAGACGGAGAAGTACAACGCCGTCCTGTGATGCCCGTACGGGCTCACTCCGTCGCCACCACCGAAAAGTGGTAGTCGCCAGGGCCGATCGTCCGGTCCAGGGTCCGCATGACGCGGTCCGGGTCGTCGTACGGGCCCTGTTGGAAGAACGGTTTGCCCTCGCGGCCGAATGTGATCCGCCCGGGTGGCTGCCAGCTGCCGAGGTACGGTGCCGCGAGCCGGAAGTCCGGATGCGGGTCGAAGCCGAGGCCACGGGCGTAATCCACGGCGCCGAACACCACCTCGCGGGCGAGAGAGATCGGGGCGGCGAGCGGTTCGGTGTCGTAGCCGCCGAAGAACTCGTCCAGGTAGAACATCAGGTCTTCCCGATCGACCAGGTTCTCCCGGAGGGCGTTCTTCGCGCCGAGGCAGTAGGTGTCGACCAGGAAGCCGCCCACGGTGATGCCGTTGGTGTCGTTCTCCCGGGCCACGGCGACGCTGGCCAACCCGGCGCCCATCGCGAGCGGCGGAAGTTCGGCGTCGTCGAGCCAGTCGGCGGGCCGATCGGCGATAGTGAGGCCATTGCTCCACTGCCGGGTGATCCAGCACCCGACCAGCGGCAGGTCGGCAGGTTCCGGCCGCTTCGGCTTGGCCACCGGGACGCCGCGTACCAGTGCGGTGGCCCTGGCCCGGGGAACGCCCAGCGCTCGGGCGATCTGCTTGGGTGTGTTGCCGGCGGCCCGCAGTGCGAGGGCCCGCGTTTTCAGGTCGGTGGGATCCACCGCGCCATTCTTGAAACTGGCCGGCACCGGTTCAAGTCACCGGGCCGCGTTCCGGCGGACCGATGGGATTTGTCGTACATCGGCTGAGGTCGTTGCGCCCACCACTGATCGCATGGCAGCGTGACCCGCTGACAACGCCCGCACCCGGAAGGTCCGCCGATGCCCAAGGTCATCGTCCCCGTCGGTCTCAACCTCGGCCCCTCCTACCGGTACGTCACCCCGCCGGATCCGAACCCCGAATACTGGGAGGTGCGGCTCGGCATCGACTCCGAGGAACTGACCGACGAGGAGTTCCAGGTGTGGGGACGCGCCTTCGTCGACCCGGAACGCCACTCCCGGCTGGAGGTCAACCGGGACACCCTGCACCACGACGTCATTGCCGCCGGCACCGGACCCGCGAACCCGGAGCCGGTCATCGACCGGCTGATCGAACGACGCCTGCTCATCGAGTACGACACCGATGGCGACCTGGCCGAACCGTTCCGCCGTATCAAGCTGTTCCCGCTGGCCGAGGGCATGGGCAACACCCCAGAGGAACCCGACCGCCGGCACATCGGCCACAACGGCATCTCCCTGGTCAAGGTCACCGGTGTCATGTACGGCATCTGGGCGTTCTCATCCACGGAGGGCTCCTTGTGGGACGCCTGCACTGGGCTCGACGAGGACAACCAGCGAGATATCCAAGCCGGCGAGGATCTGGAACGTCTGACTGCTTCCCAGGCGGCGAGCCAGGCAGCAGTCACCATCCCAATGTTGATAGCGTCGGGATGCGCCTTCCTGGATCCGGTGCAGTAGCCGATGGGGTGGAGGTCCAAGTCCCATAAGCGCCACACTCCAGATGAGCGAGCATCGGATGTTCGCGGGAAAGCCATCGGCGCGTTGACCGCGACGGTGGGGTGCGCTGCGGGACACGGCGATCGAGTCGGCGCGGGATGGGATCAAGAACGTCAGCGAGAAGGTAGGCAAGGCATCCGGAGCCGGCATCGCAGTGGCCGCGACCGCTGCCGCCGAGGCCGTCGGCTACCGAGCCTCGCCGCTGATCGCGGTCGGCGCCGCCTATGCGGGCATGAAGATGGGTGGGCTCGTCGGCCGGGCCATGAATGCCGGACTCGACCGGGTCACCGGCGGCAGGGGGGCGAGCCCGGTCGGCGCCGTCTTGGCCAACCTCTCCGCCGTCCTTCAGACCCTGGAACAGACCCGGCGAGGTGTCGCCGAGGTCATCGACTCGGTGAACAAGGCGCAGGCGCATTTCCAGAAGGCCAGCGCTGGCAGCGGCAACAACCTGCTCAACAGCGCCGTCCGATCATGCCGCCAGGCACCCGTACGCCTCGAAGATGGCGTCGACGAGATCAAGCAGGCACAGGACCTCGTCGGCCAGCAACTCGTCACGGTGGCGAAGGCCGGCGGATGAGCGAACCGGCGCATGGCCAGGCGCCACCAGCCCAGCCGGTAGATCGACGTATGAGGCGATAGCCGACCCGAGGTGATCAACACAACATCGGGGATGTTGGGGTGTCCGTCGAGGGTGGACGCCCCAACATCCCCGATACTGTGATGATCAAGGCCGATATCGCCCCGGTGCCCGGACGACTCGGGTCACGACATCGGCCGGGGCTCCACGTCGCGTCATCATGCGGTGAAGTCGAACTCGCCGTCCTTGACGCCGCCGACGAAGGCGTCCCACTCGGCACGGGTGTAGACGATGGTCGCCGCGTCGGGGGCCTTGCTGTGCCGGACGGCCACCCGTCCCGACCCGTCGAGCACCGGCCCGGCCTCCACACAGCTCCCACCGTTGCTGTTGCTCCTCGTGCTGATGTGCCAGGCCACGGGTGGCATGTTCTCGGTCATCACAACTCCTCCGCAATGGTCATGATCAGCTTCGCCGACTCGCTCTCATCAAGCGCCATCGCCACGAGTCGATCGTACGCGTCCGCATACCGTTTCGACTTCGGTGACTCCATGAAGAGGCGGCCGCTGAGGGTCTCCGCGTAGGCCACCTCTGGATAGGGCTTCGGCATTCGAAACAGGACAAAGGACCCGTCAAGCCCGGGGTGTAGGCCGACGCTCATTGGCAGGATCCGGACCTTGATGGTGGGACGCCGCAGCAGCTCCCCGAGGTGGGCGAGTTGGTCCCGCATCAACGCCGCGTCCCCGATCGGGCGCCGTAGGACACTTTCATCGATGACCGCCGAGATCCGGACCGGCGGTTCGCGGTCCAGGATCCGCTGGCGGTCCATCCGCAGTTGCAGCCACTTGCCCACCGAGAAGTCCGTGGCCTTCGCCCCCTCGGCGTTACGAATCACCGCCTCGGCATAATGCGGTGTCTGCATGAGGCCCGGCATCAGCATGGCGTCGAAGGAGCAGATGTGCACCGCCCTGGATTCCAGCCAAGGAAAGTCGATAAAGGAGGCATCCACCAACTCGTCATAGTCGTCGTCCCATCTGTCGGTGCGCCAGGCGTCCTCGGCCAACTGGATCAGTCGTGCCCGCTCCCGCTGGCCGTGCTCGCCATAGAGGTCGAGCAGAGAGACCACCACGCCTCGACGGAACGGCCACTCGGCCCGCTCGTACCGGGCCACCGACGAGAAGTCACGCTCCAGAAACTCGGCCGCCTGCTTGAGCGTGTAGCCACGCTGCTCCCGCAGCTCACGCATCTGCTGACCAAGCCACTGAGCCCGTAGTGTCTGCACGAACGACTCTTTCCTGACCGGCATTCCTCACCTCTCTGGCACAGATTCTCGTAACGATGTCGTTTGGTGTTCTTGCACCAAAAGCGACGCCACTGGAAATGTGGCTGTCGGGTGAAAGGTGATCACCGGCCCCCGGGGACACCCGGTGCAAACACGATGACCGCGGCTGTGCCAACAGCCGAGAAGGTGTCGAGAGCGGGCTTCGCGTGTGGCAGACGCATACCGGCACTCGGCGGGTCTCAACTAGAGCGTCGGGATGGGCATTCATCCCGGCTCCGAACCGACTTGACGACATATCTATCACGACCAGGCCGCGACACGCGACCCCGACATACACAGAAATCCGAAACCATTTGCTGCCCGGCCGCCGTACCCGCCGAAGAAGGCTGCGGTCGCCGGTGCGGGCGGTCCGCGCGGTGCCGGCGCCGCGCGGACCACCATCCACGTTCGACAGGACAGCGAGGTACGCGATGAGCTTTCGCGGCACGGTCTACGGCGCCGACGCGCCGCCTCGGCTGCATCCCCGACACGTCCGGAACCGCCAGTTCCGGGTGACATTCATCGGGCGGCGCGGCCTCGACCCGCGGGAGGTTCGGCAGTTTCTGCGGAGGGTCGCGTACGAGCTGGCGGCGCTCAACCAGGAACTGGGCCGGGTGGTCGAGGAGAACGCACGGCTCAAGCGGGCCCTACGCGACCGGCAACGGCCTAACGACCGGTGGAACCGGCTATGACACCCGACGACGTACCACCACAACCAGAGGAGGACACGATGGCGACGATCGGCGACATCAGGACGGGCCTGGCGACCGCGACATCCGAGGCGGAGCGGGCACTCATGCAGCTCAGCGCCGCCGCGATCCTGGTCGACAAGGCCATTGCGACGCTGGAGGCGCTGTCGGCTGGCACCCGGCAGCCGGCCTGCCGGGGCGCCATCGGCAAGCTGACCGGCGCCCGGAACCGGTTCGACCAGGGTGCCGAGCGGGTCAAGGCCGCAATCGACCAGCTCCGGAGGTACGACGCCGCGCTCTGACGGTGCCGCGCGAACTGCCCATGGCGGCCAGTCAGCGCCGCCCCCGGCGGCCGTAGAAGCCGCTCATCAGCGCGACCCCGACAGCCGCGAAGGCGACCTGGAAGATGAACTCGATCCAGTCGAAGCCTTCCGTGTCGCCGACACCGACGGCGTACGCGAACAGGCTGCCCAGCAGCGCGGCCACGATGCCGATCGCGATGGTGAGCCAGATCGGCAGGTTCTGCCGGCCGGGGACCAGGAGCCGGCCCAGCGCGCCGATGAGCAGGCCGACGAGAATGGCCACGATGATGCCGGTGATGGTCACGGTCAACTCCCTCCGACCCCACATGGGTCTCCATGGATAACGACCCAGGCCCCGGTGGGGCCGCGCATTACCGTAAATCGGATGCGACGTGGACCGGGGCCGGCAGACTCGCCGATGCCTCCTGTTGATGATCTCGCCGATGCCCGGCACCGCCGCATGCGATGGAACTCCCCGCTCTCCGAGGACCACGCCGCCCTGCTGCTCGACCGGCTCGCCATCCCGGCCGCCGCCCCGCGTTCTGCATCTCAGCACCACCGACCAGCGGGAGTGGGACGACTTCGAGTCGACGTGGCTGGCGGGCCGGGAGGAGGGGTTGGCCGCGCACCCCGACCATCCCGACGCGGTCCAGCTCCGCGCCGACCTCGACGCCCGGTTGCGGCGGTACGTCGGGGGGTACCGCGGCGTGCTCGGCCTCGCCTCTCCCGTGCTCGCCCGATGACCTTCGCAGCAGGCTGAGGCGTGGGGCGCCCGCCGAGACGACCGACGCAGCGTCGCTATCAGGCGGTGGGCGCGTCCCAGAATACGTAGACCGCGCCATACGGGACCCGCACCGTCTCGCCCGGGACGCAGCTGCCCGTCGGCGCCAATCCGCCCGAGGTGAACAGCCGGCTGATGTAGTCGGCGCGGGACAGGATGCCGGCGCCGGAACGCGCGGCCACTTCGAGCAGCAGTTCCGGGATGGCGCCCGGTCGGGGCGAGGAGGCGACCCTGGTCGCGGTCACCAGTGACCCGTCCCGCCGGGACTGCCAGCTCGGTCCCGCGAAGTGGTGGATCCAGCCGCCGGTGCCGACGAGTTCCGCCTCCGGCACGGAGGCGTCCGTGAAGGCGCCGGTGTCGGCGCCGCCGGGGACCACGCAGGTGTAGTCCTGGGTACCGCGGCTGACCAGGTACGCGCCGATCGGCCGGGACCCGGCCGGGGGCTTGACGGCGTCCGGGAGGAGCTGGGTGACGGCCACCCCTGTCGTCTCGGTTGTCGCGGTCAACGCGGTCAACGGGGTCGTCGCGGTCGTCGCGGAAGCCGGTTGCGGCGCGGGTTCCGCCTTCGCGGACGCCGTCGCGGGATGGGCACCCGCGGCGACGGCGCCGACGCAGGCCGCCAGGCCGGCCACCATGAGCGTACGAATGCGAATGGACCTCGGCATGTTTGCCTCCTCATGGCTGGCCACTCGATGGGCTGTCCCCGCCAAAGTCCAATACGGAGCGTCTCGACGCGCGGCCCAGGCTTCCCGTCGACCGGCAATCGCACCATCTGAAACGATCATGTGATCGACTCGAACCGTCCCGCTGATCGACTCGACGTCGGCGATCCAGGGGTGTCGGACCGTCGCCCACCCCGCTACTTCGCCGACATCGAGTCGACCTTGGGACGTGCACCGGCGCAAACCAGAAGTGGGGCCCGGCGGTAGGCGGGTCCTACGCCTGGGCCCACCCCCAATCGGCGGTCCAGCCGTAGTGATCCCACCGACTCCGCGATGATCGACTCAACGGCATGTCGCTTCGCGTACGGGGAATCGTCGTCTTCTTGCTCATCGCGTTCGGCGGAACGTGGCCGTACCTGTTCTTCGCCCGGTTGGTGATGGACTGGTCGCTGGTGAATCCGCTTGTGCAACTTCCGGTGGCGGTCATGCCCGCAGTCGGCGCCGTGGTGGCGCGGCGGTGGGTGACCCGGGAGGGGTTCGCCGGTGCCGGTCTGCGGTTGCGGCTCCGCGCGGCGTGGCGGCACTGGCTGCTCGCCTGGGTCGCGCCGCTCGCCGTCACACTCCTCGCCCTGGGCTGCGCCGCCGCCGTCGGGTGGTGGCGGCCGGATCTGTCGCCGGCGGGCGGGGCGGGCGGCATCGTGCTGCTGCTGATCCTGCAACTGGTGTTGACGCCGATCTACTTCGGCGAGGAGTTCGGCTGGACCAGCTTCCTCTGGCCCCGCCTGGTGCCGGGCCGACCCCGGACGTCGATGGTCGCGACCGGGTTCATCTGGGCGGTGTGGCACTACCCGCTCGCCTACCTCGGCTATGTCGAGTTCGCCGACCACTCCGTCAGCATGGTTCTGTGGACACTGACGTTCATGCTGTTCCAGGTGATGTTGTGCTGGTTCTACGCCCGGACCGGTTCGGTGTGGGTCACCAGCCTGGCTCACGCCGGCAACAACATGGTGATGGGGCTGCTCACCGAGCAGCTGTTCACCGGGACGGGCCAGCTCACGGTCGTCCAGAACATGATCTGCACCAATGTGGCGCTGGCCCTGGTCTGTGTACCGTTGCTGCGGTCCGCCGCCTTCCGCCCCGGTGCCAGCGCCAGCATCGGCGCCGGCGCCGGCACCGATCGTCGTGCGGTAAGCGCCACCCACGGCCCGCCCGGGTAGCCAGGCGTACGCAGGCAGAACGCTGTCATCGAATGGCCCATCGGCGTCGCCTGGAAGCGGCCCCATTGGGTGGCGGCACATTAGGGCAATCATCGCCGCCGGGTTTCATCACGTCAGCGAGCGACCGGATATGGGGATTGTTCTCCCAGGACCACCCGATTATGATCTTGACGCTTGGCTCGGCGGGCACACTCAACCACTATCCGGGCGGATCACGGGGAGCCCAGATGATCTCGATGCTTGCTCTCGTAACACTTCCTTCGGTTCTTGTGCTGCTCGTCGGCTTGGCTCTTGTGCTGGCGCGGCGGCGACGGCTCCGTTCGCTGACCTGGCTGGTGGCGGGCGCTTTGGTGATGTTGCTGGTGGCACAGGTAGGAAGTACCGCGTACCTCGGCTACCTGTTTCACATGGCGTTTTCCATGGACACGGATGGCCTGATAGCGCTCAGCGCATGGGGCGACGCGATCGGAACCACCGTCCAGAGGTTGGACATCGCCGGGTTGTTACTCCTGGTCATCGCCGTTTTCATGGGCCGTCGGCCGGTGAGCGCCGATCGCGCCGATGCGGAATCCGACCTGCCCAGCGTCGGTGACTCGCTGAGTGGAGGCACCCGATGATCGACCTCTGGTCCGTGCCGTATCCCGTCACCATCATCGGCGGCCTGGTCGTCGCGATCCTGCGGCGTCGCCAACTGGGAGCTGCGGCCGGAGCGGCCATCAGCGGCCTGACGGTTCTCGTGGTCGACTACGCCGCAGCACTGTGGTTCTCGGACATCGTGGAGGACGGGCTAACAACGGCAGGAGCGGCGGTCGACGATGGACGTATGCCCGGGATCACCGACATCCCGCTCGATCTGGTCGCGCTCGGTCTGATGGGAGCAATCATCAACGCGGCCGGGATGGGACTGCTGATCGTCGCCGCCGTGCGGGGCCGGACGATGACGACCGCGACCACGAGCGCCGAGACAGACGGCCCCCGATAGCCGGGGCACTGGCCCGGCCGTACCCAGGGGACATGACCCACGGCGACGCCCAACGGTCGTTAACGGCGGTGGTCGGGCATCCGGCGGAATGCCCGACCACCGTACGCGTCAGCTCGCCGTGCAGTTCGTCGTCGGCGCGCTGCCGGGGTTGCCGGCGCCGATGAAACCGAACGTGGTGCTGGCGCCCGCGCCGAGGCTGCCGTTGTACGACACGTTGCGCGCGGTCACCGCCGAACCGGACACGGTAAGTGTCGCGTTCCAGGACTGGGTGATCTGCTGCCCACCGGTGAGGGTCCAGCCGACGGTCCAGCCCCGGATCGCCGCGCTGCCGGCCGTGACGGTCACCTCGCCCTGGAAGCCACCGGGCCAGGAGTTCGTCACCCGGTACGCCGCGGTGCAGCCGGTCGGCCCGGGAGGCGGGTCGGTGGGGTCGGTGGGCGGCGGATCGGTGGGCGGGTCGGTCGGCGGGGTGCCGAAGACGGTCGCCTCCCGCGCGGTCTGCCGGATCCCGTTGGCGCCGTTGAAGATCCGCTGACCCCAGGAGGTCAGTTGGTTCTTGTCGAACCCGGTGACCATGTCGAGGTACTCGACGCCGCCGCCGTTGCCGCTCCACGACCAGCCCAGGTAACCGATGTTGTTGGCCTGCGCGTACGACAGGATGGTGTCCTCGTCGGGGTTGCCGTCCGAGTGGTTGTGGCCGAACTCGCCGACCACGATGGGCAGCTTGGCCGACCGGAACCGGCCCAGGTAGTCGCTGATCTCGGCGGCCGTGTCGTACACCCCGTACATGTGGATGGAGAACACGGTGTTGCGGTCCGGGTCGCTGGTGAAGACCGAGGCCGCGTTGTCCCGCATGGTGTTCGACCAGTCCTGGCCCCAGTTGGGCGCGTCGACCATGATGGTGTGGTCGAAGCCGGCGGCCCGCAGCCGGGAGATGGCCCGGGTGGTGTCCGCGGCCCACGAGCCGTAGTTCTGGTTGCCGTACGGCTCGTTGCCGATGTTGATGATGACGTAGCGTTCCTGGCCGGCGAGGGCGCTGGCGATGCTGGTCCAGTAGTCGACCGCGCGGTCGAGGGTGATGGCGCCGCTCTGCTCGCCGTACCCGGTGGTGTCGTGCACCTCCAGCACGCAGATGAGCCGGTTGTTCTTGCACAGGTTGATCACGTTTGTGACGTCGGCGGCGTCGTTGCGGGTCCATCGGTCGCCGCTGCTGAGCACGACGCGTACCGCGTTGGCGCCGAGCGACTTGATGTCCGCGAACGATCCGGTCTGTTGGGGATACCAGGTGTGCGCGTGGTTGACCCCGCGCATGACGAAGGGGGTGCCGTTGGCGTCCAGCAGGACGCCGTCGCGGACCGTGAAGCCGGCCGCGGCGTTGGCGGGCTGGACCGCGACGAACACCGCGGCGAGCAGGGCGAGCAGGCCCGCGACCGCGGTGGCTAGGAGCCGGGTGCGCATGGAACCTCACCTCAATGGATGGGGGACGGGGGATTAACAGCAACTTAACCGGTTAAGTCATCGAAGTTTAACGATAGCCGAAATGGGCGGTCAAGAGGCCACCCGTCCAGGTCTGCGATTCGGACCGGCGACCGGGGGTACCCCGTCCCCGGAGGACGTCGAGAGAGGAGCCACCCGTGGTCGCTGTGGGATACACGTTGATGACCGAGCAGGCCGGGCCCAAGCAGCTTGTCGACTACGCCCAGCGCGCCGAGAACGCCGGCTTCGACCTGGCGGTGATGTCCGACCACTACTACCCCTGGCTCAAGTCCCAGGGCCACTCGCCGTACGCCTGGTCGGTGCTCGGAGCCGTCGCGCACGCCACCTCACGGATGCGCCTGATGACCATGGTGACCTGCCCGACCCGCCGGTACCACCCCGCCGTGGTCGCGCAGAAGGCGGCCACCCTGGGGCTGCTCTCCGACGGCCGGTTCACCCTCGGGCTGGGCGCCGGCGAGAACCTCAACGAACACGTGGTCGGCGCGTGGCCCCACGTGCAGCAGCGGCACGAGATGTTCGAGGAGGCGCTACAGATCATCCGCCCGTTGCTCGACGGCGAGACGCTCACCTACAGCGGCGACCACTACGAGGTGCCCGAGGCGTACCTCTGGGACCGGCCCGAAACGCCGGTGCCGCTCGCCGTCGCGGTCTCCGGGCCGTCATCGGTCGATCTCGCCAGCGAGTACGCCGACGCGATGATCGCCACCGAGCCGCTGGCGAACCTCGTCGACTCGTACGACCGGGCCGGCGGCGCCGGGAAGCCACGCTACGGCCAGGTCGCCATCTGCTACGGCCCGGACGAGGACGAGTGCCGCAAGATCGCACACGACCAGTTCCGCTGGTTCGGACTCGGCTGGAAGGTCAACGCCGACCTGCCGGCGCCGGCCTCGTTCGAGGCCGCCACCGCGTACGTCCGCGAGGACGACGTCGCGCAGAACATCTCCTGCGGCCCGGACACCGAGGCGCACGTCGCCGCCTTCAAGAAGTACGTCGACGCGGGGTTCACCGACGTGGCGATCGTGCAGATCGGTGGCGACCACCAGCCGCGGTTCCTCGACTGGGCCCGCGACGAACTGCTCCCCCGGCTGCGGGAGCTGTGAGACTCATGCGCTTCGGAAACGTGGAGGTCCGGCCGCTGGGCGGCGGACTGGGCTGCCTGCTGATGATCCTGTTCTCGGTGGTCGGCTCGATCCTGCTGACCGTGCTGCTCAACGTCGCGCTGCGCTGAGCGTCGGCGGTCAGCGGTCAGCGGTCGGTGGTCAGCGGTCGGTGGTCAGCGGTCGGCGGGGGCGGAGCCGGCGGCAGGCCGGTCAGCGGTGAGCCCGCCCAGTTCCGATCCGTCGTCCGCCGCCTTCGGCCAGGTGCGCAGCGCCGGAAGCGCCGCCACGGCGGCCAGCAGGCGCAGCGCACCGGCGATGATCCAGGGCGCCGCGAGCCCGAGGGACGAGGCGGCGATCAGCCCGCCGAGCAGCGCCCCCACCGGCTGCGCTCCCCAGGAGACCATCAGCCCGACGCTGCTCACCCGCCCGACCAACCCGCTCGGCACGGTGCGCTGCCGTACCGAGGCCGACGCGACGTTCCACAGGGACGCGCCGCAGGAACTGACGGTCGAGAGCGCCGCCATGCTGACCAGGTCCACGGCGAGAAACGCCACGCCCAGCATCGCCGTAGGTGTGGCGAAGATGGTGGCGGTGGCGACCGCGCGCCCACCGAACCGGGCTATGATCCGGCCGCTGACCAGGCTGCCCAGCACGCCGCCGACCGCCATGGCGCCGAGCAGGACGCCGTACCCGGCCTCGTCCAGGCCAAGCCGGTCGCGGGCGAAGAGCACAAGCGTCGAGACGGTCATGAAGTTCGCCAGGTTCGCCACGCCGGCCAGCAGCGTCAGCGTCCGGAGCAGGCGGTGCCGGGCGAGCCACCGGACCCCCTCCCGGATGTCGCCAATCGGTGACCAGCGCGTGCCCGAGACCTGCCGGGTGCGCACCCGCAGGCGGGTCACCAGGGCCACGGAGACAGCGAACGTGGCGGCGTCGAGCCACAGCGGTAGCGCCGCGGAGACCGAGAACAGCAGCGCTCCGATCGGCGGACCGAGGAAGAGCTTCACCGTGAACAATGAGGCGTTCTGCTGACCGTTGGCCACCTCCAATCGGCGCGGCGGCACCACTGCCGGAACGAGTTTCTGCACCGCGACCTTCGCGAACGTTTCCGCGGTGCCCAACGCGAACGCCACCGCGTAGAGCACCGCCATCGTCCCGGCTCCCGCCATCGACACGACGGCCAACGTGCCGACCAGCAGCGCCTGGCACACCTCCACAATGATCAGCGACCGCCGCCCGTCGACACGGTCCGCGATGGCACCGGCGGGCAGCGCGGTGAGGAGCCACGGCAGCGTTCCCCACGCGGTGATCCCCGCGATCAGCCGCGGATCGCTGGTCATGGTCGCGGCCAGCAGTGGCAGTACCGCGACGAACACACCATCGCCCAGACCGGAGACGGTCGAGGCAGTCCACAACAGACGCCAATCCCGATTCACCCGGCGAGCATGCGGTCGGCGCTTCGCGGCAGCTACGATTCAGCCTCCGCTAAACCGCCGAGGGCGCAGCATGAAGATCGAGATTAGGCTGACCGGCGCCGAGCTGGCCCGGGTGCGCTTCGCGATCTCGCCGGTGTACGAGACGGTGATGGCGCTGGCGGCCCTGATCCGTCCCGGCGTACCCGCGGTGCACCTGCCCTGGACGCGCTGGGCCAGGCCACGGCTGGCAACCGTCGAGCATCTTCCCCTGCTCGAGGCGCTGGTCAGCCACGACCAGGTCAAGCCGGGCTTCCTGCTGCCCGCTCCCGCCTCCCGGATGCCCGACCTGGCGACCGAACTCCGCCGGATCCGGGCCACCCCACCCGCCCGCGCGCGGATCGACACGTCCCGCCTGACCTCGCGGCGGGCGAGGCAGTTCCAGGCCGACCCCCGCGCCGAGCTGCCACTGGTGGTGGCCGCGTTACGGCACTGCCACGAGCTGATCGTCGCGCCGCACTGGGAGCGCATCGTCCGGCTCCTGGACGCCGACATCGCCCAGCGTGCCGGGGCGCTCGCCACCGGCGGGTTCGAGAGCCTCTTCACCGACCTGCACCCCGATGTCGAATGGGATGGCGAACAGCTCGTCATCCATCCCCACCGCACCGAGCGGACGGCGGTGAGCGTACGCGGGCACGGGCTGGTCCTCTGCCCGAGCATCTTCTGCTGGCCGCGGGTCACGGCGGCCACCCGGCCCGTCGCGGTCGGCACCCTCCGCTACCCCGCTCGCGGCGTCGCGACGTTATGGGAAGCCGCCCGGCCGGCACCGCACGCCCTGGCCAAGCTCATGGGCCGCACCCGCGCCGCGATCCTCATCCAACTGACCAGCCCGCAAACCACGAGCGGCCTCGCGGCCCGCCTCGGAGTCACCGCCGCGGCGGTGTCCCAGCACCTGACGGTGCTCCGGGAGGCCGGTCTCGTTGCCACCCGTCGCGACGGCCGCACCACCCTGCACCTGCGCACCGCCCGGGCGGACACCCTCGTCGGCCCGGAACCGACGATGTAGTCAGGAGACCGGATGCGGGCCGGGAATCTCCGTGGCCCGGGTGATCACATGGTCGATCAACCCGTACCCGAGGGCCTCCTCGGCGGTGAACCAGCGGTCCCGGTCGGAGTCCCGCTCGATCTCCTCCACCGTGTGTCCGCTGTGCCGGGCCAGCAACTCGTTCGTCGTCCGCTTCACGTGCAGCATGTTCTCGGCCTGGATGGCGATGTCCGCCGCCGTGCCGCCGATGCCGCCGGACAACTGGTGCATCATGATCCGGGTGTGCGGCAGAGCGTACCGCTTACCGGCGGTGCCACAGCTCAACAGGAACTGCCCCATCGACGCGGCGAACCCGAGGGCCAGCGTGGCGATGTCGTTCTTGACGAACTGCATGGTGTCGTAGACGGCCATGCCGGCGCTGATCGACCCGCCCGGAGAGTTGATGTAGAGCGTGATGTCCCGATCCGGGTCGGCCGCGGCCAGCAGCAGGATCTGCGCGCAGATCGTGTTGGCGGACTGGTCGGTCACCTCCTCACCGAGGAAGACGATCCGCTCCTTGAGCAGCCGATCGAAAACCTGGTCGTTGAAGGACGACGGGGCCTCCGCCCGCATCCATACCGTCATCGGTCTGCCTCATCTCCGTGCTGTCCGGCCGGGGAGCCGGTCGCGCCCCGAGTTCCCGGTCGGTCCAGCGTCGCCGCCGGGCCGGCGGTTCGCACGCGATTCTGCCCTGAGCAGTTCTGCTGCCGGCAGAAAAGCCCCCGGAAACGTCGGGAGCCGGACGGCGGTGCACCGCGTCATAGCCACATGCGAAGCCTCGTTGCCCGCGCGGCGCTTGTCGCCGCCGCTCTGACGATCACCGGCCTGACCTCGGCCGCCTGCGCACGGCCCGACACGCTCGCCGCCCCGGTCGCCTCCGTGCCCGCCCCCGATCCGCTGACCGGACGCACCTTCTGGTCCGTCGACGTCACCGAATCGGGCTCCCCCAGGGCCATGGCGCCGAACACGCGGGTCGAGCTGCACTTCGCTCCGGACGGCACGCTACGGGCGTCGGCCGGCTGCAACCAGCTCAGCGGGTCCGTCCGGCTGACCGGCAACCGGCTGACCGTTCCCGAGATGTCCGGCACCGACATGGGCTGCGACCAGGCGCGGATGGCCCAGGACCAGTGGCTCATCCGGTTCCTCGGCGACGGGCCGACCTGGCAGGTCGCCGGGGACCAGTTGACGCTCGACGGCAGTGTCACCCGGATCCGGTTCACCGACCGCGAGGTTGCCGACCCGGACCGGCCGCTGACCGGCACGACCTGGACCGTCGACACGATCGTCGACGGTGAAACCGCCTCGTCGCTGCCGGCCGGCGCCCGAGCCCACCTCACGGTGTCCACGGACGGCCGGCTCACCGGCTCGACGGGCTGCAATGAGATCGGTGGCACGGCCGACGTGCGGGCGGACACCATCGTGGTCACCGGCCTTACGGCGACCGAACGGGCGTGTGACGGCCCGGCCGGGTCGCTGGAGTCCGCCGTCCTCGCCGTCCTCAGCGGTACCGTCAACCACCGGGTCGACGGGCGCTTCCTGACGCTAACCCAACCGTCCGGCGACGGCCTGCGCCTGGTAGCGGGCGGCTGACCGCGTCACGGGCCCGACTCTGCCCGGCCCGCTGAACCGGCCGCCGGACCGGACCGGCGCGTCGCCCCCGCAGAACACCACCGACCGGCTCGCGGTGGCGATCCGACGACGATCGTCGGACCGTCGGCCGGGATACGACCGGCGGGCGTACGACCGACGGCCGGCACGCGACTCGACGAGCCGGACGCGGAGGTACGACCGCTCGGGCGGCCGCGGACGGTCATCGTGATCGCCGAACCCGATGATCCGGAAGGTGAGCGGGGGTGCACCGGCGACCGGGACGTCACCCGCGACGGCCGGCCCGAACCCGATCCGGTGCGCCCCGCCGGCAGACGACTCCGGCGAGCCGACACCGGCGACCAGCGGGGCTGGCGTACCGACCCGGGGGAAGTTCGGCGGGTGCGGGACCGCGCCACCGAGCATGACCGGTCCGCGCTCCCGGCGGTCGGCCCGGAGGCCGGCCGACGAACCGGCGGTAACCTGGTCCCGACCCGGCTGTCCCGGCACGAGTCCCGGACGGCCGAACCTCGCCGCCGGGCGCCGACCGGGCGACTCCAGCCGGAACAGCTCGTCCCGCACCTCGTCGAGCAGGTCCGCCAGGCGCATCCCCAGCGCCCGGCAGATCGCCCCGAGCACCTCGGACGACGGCTCCTTGCGACCACGCTCCAGCTCGGACAGATAGGGCAGCGACACCCCGGCCGCCCGGGAGACGTCGCGCAGCGTCCGGCCCTGGCGCTGCCGGATCCGGCGCAGCACCGCGCCGATCAACCGGCGCAGCAGCGGGGCCGGTGACTCGGCGGCGGATCGTGTCGGGAGCACCTGGCGGCTGCCGGAGCCGGCCGGTGCCGGCGTCCGCGCGCCGCGCTTCGGGTTCGCGGTCATGCGGTCAGCCTAACCGTGATCGACCGGCCGGGCGGTCCGCGACCAGCCCGTTCGCTACCGGTGAACGGCGTGCTCCCGCTCGCGCACCAGCGCCACGGCCTCGTCCAGCCGACCCTTCTCGGCCGTCGAGAGGTTCGGGTTGATCCGCCGCCGCCGCGCCGCCTCGGCGAGGTGCCCGCCCGGTCCGGTCGGCGAGCCGGCGAGATACGCGGTGAGCAGCGCGTCGGCGATCTCGGTCACCCGGGCCTTCGTCGACCCGATGACGGGCGGGACCAGTGAGCCGGAGAGGTCGACGGCGACCTCGGCGAGGATCAGCGCGCTCACCGCCACGTCCAGCTCCGGCGGCCCCGCCTCGGCATTGCGCCAGTCGATCAGAACCGCCCCGTGCGCGCCGAGCATGATGTTCTCGGGGTGCAGGTCCAGATGCAGCAGGCGGACGGCCGGGTCGCCGGACGACCGCGGTGGCGGGATCCGGTGCAGGGCCGTCTGCGCGTCGACGATCAGCCGCGCCGCGGTCGGCACGTCCGTCCGCCCGCTGAACAGTGCCTGCGCCAGCGTGGGCCCGTCGAGGCGTTCGAGCACCAGGTCCGTGCCGTCGGCGCCGTACACGAGCGGGACGGCGACCCCGTGGGCGGCGGCGTGACGCATCACCTCGGCCTCGCCCCGGACGTCACCGCCGCGCCGGTAACGACGCAGCACCCGCCGATCGTCAAGTGCGAAGACGTCCGCGTCGCGCCCCCGGGCCAGCAGCTCCAGCTCCCCCACCCGACCGAGGGTACGGGTCGAAGTCGAGCCTCGACGGCCACCGCCGCCGGGTCGGGCGCGGGCGCGGCAGCTCGAACGACCTTCCGTTACCTACCGGCGCGGGCCAGTTCGTCGTCCAACTCGTCCACCTGGTCGGCCGTGAAGGATGGTCGGTTGCCCTCGCGCAGGTCCGCGTTGGGCCGGACCACCCAGTAGGCCAGCCCGATCCACAGCGCGCAGAGCAGGAACGAGCCCAGCGCGTCGGTGGGGTGGTGCATCCCCCGGTACAGCCGGGAGATGGTCACCCCGAGCGGCATGACCACGGCGAGCGTCAGGAAGGCCCAGCGCCACCAACGACCGGAGCGGGGCACCACCACGATCGCGATCGCCGTCCAGACGCACAGCGTGGCGGCGATGTGCCCGGACGGGAACGATGACGTGGGCAGCGCACCGTCCAGTTGCTCCACGGGAGGCCGCTGCCGGCCGACCGCCTTGGCGGTGGCCAGGAACAGGGTGATCTCACCGGCCATCGCCAGCGCCACGAACAGCACCGGACGCCACCGGCGCCACACGGCCAGCAGCAGGACGCAGGCGACCAGCCCGATGATGATGATCGCCCCGGTGTTGCCGAACTCGCTCCACCACCAGCTCACGCTTGTCCAGTCCCGGGTGCGTTCCTCGGCCAGCTCCTGCGGCACCCGGTCGATCGTCTCCAGGAAGGTGCCCTTGGCGTGCTGGATGACGAACAGGCCGAAGCCGTACAGCGTGCCGAACACCAACACCCAACCGACCACCAGTTCGGCGACCTTGGACCGGGGATGCGGGAACACCCGCTCCTCGGCCGGGGCGGGCGCGATCTCCTGCCCGGCCTCGGGCTCCAGTCCCTCGGCCAGCGGCCGGGTGGGACGCTGGCCCCGCTCCCGGCGCCACAGCCGGAAGGCGTACGCGCTGATCGTCAACCAGGCCGTGCCGAGCAGCCAGGCACCCAGCACATCCGAGACGTAGTGCACGGAGAGGGCGACCCTGGTGAAGCCGATGACCGCCACCAGCACGGCCGTGATCCAGATCGCCGCTTTGCGCCAGCCCCGCTGCATGGCCGGGAGGAAGACCAGCAGGATCGCGCCGAACGCCACGAAGGAGCCGAGTGAGTGCCCGCTCGGGAAGCTGTTGCCGGGGACCGTGGCCACCGGGTCCTCGACGACCGGCCGGAGCCGGCCGACCGCCGCCTTGAGGGTCGGGTTGAGGATCAGGCCACCGATCCCGGTGATGATCAGATAGACGGCCAGCCGGGGCTGCCGGCGGATCAGCAGGGCGACCGCGGCGATGCCGACCAACCCCGCCAGCACCGCGGTGGCGCCGAGGTCGGTGACCACCTTCAGCGTCTCGACAAGCACCGGGTACGGCGATACCAGTTGGTTGAACCAGTCGGCGACCGCGATGTCGGCCCGGCGCAACGGCCCCCACTCCGCGTGGACGAGCGTCAGCAGCAGGCCGAACCCCACTCCCGCCCCGACGATCACCAGCAGGCCGACGAGGCTCCGCTCGGCGAAGTGGCCGACCGGCCCGCGTACCAGATTGGGGAGCCTGCCCGCCCCACCCCGGTCGGTTTCCGACCGCGGTGACCGTCGACCCGGCTCGGTGCTTGCGCCCACCGGTGCCCACCTTTCGTCCGCGACCGCGGGCGCGCAACCCGGCTCACTCCTCGCGCTCACCCGCAGCGGCTCCTGCTCGTCTGGGCCAGCGCAATACCCCGATGCGAGCGCCCGTACACCGGTGTGCGGTTTGTCCGGGTCTACAGGGCGGTCATCTCGCCGGTGTCCATGTCCTCCCGGCGCTCCGAGTCCGGCCGCCAGAGATCGGGCTGGGCCGGCTCCGGCGCGCCCACCCGCAGCGCCTCCAACTGGGCGGCGAACGCCAGCCCGCCGAACAGCGCCATGCCGGTCAGGTTGGCCCACAGCAGCAGCGCCATCATCCCGGTCAACTGCCCGTACGTCTGGCCGAACTGGTCGGAGAACCGCACGTAACCGGCAAGCATCAGGCTGGCCACCCACCACAGGACGGTGCCCAGCGCGGCACCGAACAGCACCCAGGACAGTCCGGGTTGCTTGCGCCGGGGCGCGTGCCGGAACAGCACGGCCACCGCGAAGACGGTCAGGGCCAGGCTCAGCGGCCAGCGCACCAGGGCCCAGGTGGCGTTCGCCGCGGTGCCCCACTCGTAGTGCCGCTGCACCGCCTCGCCCAGCGGGGTGCCGGCCACCAGGATGAGGAATCCGATGAGGGCGGGCAGACCGGCGCAGACGGCGAGCACCGCGGCGCGCAGGTACTTCCAGTGCACCGGCCGGTCCCGCTCCACCCCGTAGATCCGGTTGGCGCCCCGTTCGATCTGGGCCATCGTGGTGGTCAGCGCCACCAGCCCGGTGATCAGGCCCAGCACCAGGGCCACCTCGCCGGCGTCGTCGCCCTGGTTCTCCAGCAGTTCCCGGACCATCTGGGCGCTGGCGCCCGGCGTGATGGCCACCACGGTCTCGGCGATCACCTTGCCGCCCCGGCGCGCCCCGATCTGACCGACCAGCCCGGTGAGGGCGATCAGGAACGGCACCACGGCGAGGCAGAGCTGCAGGGCGAGCGCCCGGGAGTGGCTGAACCCGTCGCCGTACCGGAACCGGATGAACGCGTCCCGCAGCAGGTGCCACCCGCCGTGCCGGCGCAGGGTGTGCCAGGCGTCGTCGGCGGTGAGTTCGTTCTCCGCCATCAGGCGGGTCTCGGGGACGATCCGGGTGCTGCTCATCGCCCGCTCCGCGCAATCACCGCCGGGACCTGGCTAGCCAACGGAACTCTCAGTCACGATGCGCCTCCTCGACGAACCGCTCGCCGCGTTCGGCCACCGCGTCGGCGTCCACCGAGATGTCCGGCGCCTCCTCGGGACGTGGCACGCAGAGCCAGAGCGCCTCGGGCCGGACCCGCACGTTCAGCGTGCGGCCCGGATCGATCACGTCGCCGTCGAGTTCGCGCGGCTGCGCCCGGGTGCTCCGGATCTCTACCCGCCGCCCGCGCAGCACCTGCATCCGGGGCACCCGCTCGCGGCGTCGCGCCACCGCCCAGCCGAGCGCCACCCAGTGGCCGATGGTCCGCGGGGACAGCACCGCGATGTCGAGCAGGCCGTCGTCCGGCTCGGCGTCTGCCAGCAACCGCAGCCCGCCCTGCAACCGGCCCACGTTGGCCACCAGCACCGATTTGGCCCGGCGGCGCACCGGCGGGCCGTCGTCGATCTTGATGGTCAGCCGCATCGGCCGGTCGCGCAGGTGCCGGGCCGCCCCCATCACGTACGCCGGCCAGCCGATCCGCCGCTTGGTGGTCTCCGAGGTGTCGGCCAGCATCTTGGCGTCGAAGCCCATGCCGGCCATCACGGTGAAGTACTGGCCGTCCAGCTCACCCACGTCGAGTTGACGCTTGCCGCGCTCGATCGCCACCTGGATGCCGGCGGCGAGGTCGTCGGACAGGCCGAGATTCGCGGCCAGCAGGTTGCCCGTGCCGCTGGGCAGCACCGCGAGCGCCACGTCCGTGCCGACCAGCGAGTTGACGCAGGACAGCACCGTACCGTCGCCGCCGCAGGCGAACACCACCTCCGCGCCCGCCTCGATCGCCTGCCGGGTCTGGCCCTTTCCGGGGTCCTCGACCGTGGTCTCGTACCACAGCGGCTCCGCCCATCCGGCCGCCGTCAGCGCGTCCGTCACGGTGCCCCGCAACTCGTCCAGGTCGGTCACCTTGGCCGGGTTGACCACCACGGCCGAGCAGGTGCCGGCATTGCCGTCGCGTTCGCCTCGGGACTCCACGGCCGCCAGTGTGCAGCACGGCAACGATCCCGGCGACCCCGGACGCCGTGACGTTTCGCGCAGCCGATCCGCGTTTCAGAACCGGGAGGAGGCAAGGATGGTCGATTATTCGCCCATATCGGTTCTGGAAGACAGGTGTGGCGTAAAAGGGCGGGGCCGGCTCGCGCCGGCCCCGCCCACCCGAGGGAGGAAAGTCTCGGTTCTCAGCCGGTGACCAGACTCAGCCCGTACGCGGCGAGGATCTCGTTGACGGGCTGGAAGAACGTGGTGCCGCCGGAGGTGCAGTTGCCGGACCCGCCGGAGGTGACGCCCTGCGCCTGGTTCCCGGTCAGCCAGGAGCCGCCCGAGTCACCGGGCTCGGCGCAGGCGCTGGTCCGGGTCATCCCGGACACGGCGCCCTCGGCGTAGTTGACGGTCTCGTTCTTGGACTGGATGGTGCCGCAGTGCCAGCCGGTGGTCGAGCCGGACCGGCACACCGAGGAGCCGACCGCCGATTCGGCCGAGCCGGAGACGGTGACCACGCCGCCGGCGTAGTCGTTCACGTGCGGCTGCGGCGTCCAGGAACCGTTCGTCGCCACCCAGGCGTAGTCGTTGCCCGGGAACGAGGAGCCCTGGAACGTGCCCTGGGCCACCCCGTTGGAACCCTCGGTCGACTGGCCGACGGTGCCGCAGTGGCCCGCGGTGACGAACCCGCCGGAGACCGCGAATCCGACGGAGCAGCGACCGACCGGGGTGTGGTACGCGTCGCCGCCGCGAATGTCGTACAACGGTCGGGGTGCCTCGGCGGCGGTCTCGACCCGTACCACGTCAGCGGGCAGGCCGCTGGCGGTGGCGAACTCCTTGGCCGCCGTGGCGCCGGCCGGGGTGGCGCGGACCACGACGGCGTTGTCGGCCACGTCGACGTGCCAGCCCGTGATCGACCGGGACGCCTTGGTGGCGTTCGCGTCCAAGGTGTCCTTGAGCTTGGTCAACTGGTTCTCGCCGCGGGCGACCAGGGTCGGCTCCGCTCCGGCGGCGCGGACCTCCGAGGCGGCCTTCTCGTCTGTCACGGCGACCATCACCGTGTCCCCGCCGGCCAGCCAGGCGCCGCCGAACCGGTCGCCGAGCGCGGCCCGCAGTGACCGCTCCGCGGTCGCGGCACGGGCGTCGGCGCTCAGTCGGGCCCGGGCGGCGTCCTCGTCCAGGCCGAGGTCCCGTTGCATGGCCTGGAGCAGATCCGGCGACACCTGGTCGGTCGCGGGGGCGGGGGTGGGTGGGGGTGCCGCGGTGACCGCCTGGGGTGCGGTGGCCACCAGGCCCGCCGCGAGCGCTGTGGCGGCCGCGGCGGACGCGAGTCGGTTGAGCATGCACAGTCCCTTCATCGGGGGTAGACCACGCCCGATGAGGATGAAAGGCCACCTTCGGGCGCCGCCGGGGACGAAACCCACGCTAAATGTGACACCCGTCAAGCGATACATATCGACTACGTCATAACGTCTCGTCGATCTGACCCCCCGACGCCGCCCCGGCCAGCGGCAACAGCACCCGGAACCGGGTGTCTCCCGGCACCGACTCGACCCGGAAACGCAGCGGCGGCCGGTTGTCCGACGTCGGCCGGAACAGCCCGGCATACTGGCGCAATGCAATCGCTCGCGGACACTGTGCGGAGCTTCGACCGCGGTCGCCGCCGGTTGTCGGTGGCCGGCGCCACCTGCGTGGGCAGCCGGTACCCGGCCAACTTCGACGTCCTGCACATCGACCCCGAGCTGCCGTTCCTGGCCGTGGCGGACGGAATGGGCGGCGGGCGGGGCAGCACCGTGGCCGGGGCCACCGCGATGACGACTCTCGTCGACCAGATCCGGGGGATCGGCGCGGCGGCCGGTCCGGACGAGCTACGCACCGCCGTGGCGGACACCCAGGATCAGGTGACCCGGGCCGGGGCCGAGCTGGGCGAGCTGACCGGATGCACCCTGACCGCGCTGCTCGCCGGGCCGACCGGCCGGGACGCGTGGATCGTGCAGCTCGGCGACTCGCGGGCGTACCGGCTGCGCGGCGGGCTGCTGGAACTGCTCACCGTCGATCACACCACCGCCTGGCTGGGCCTGGTGCACGGCTGGTACGCGGCCGACTCGGCCGAGGCGGCGGCGGCCCGCTACCAGCTCACCCGGTACGTGGGTCATCCGGAACAGCCGGAACCGGATCTGCTGCGCGTCTCCCTGCTGCCGGGCGACGTCTACTGCCTGTGCACCGACGGCATCACCGATCAGCTCGACTACCACCGGCTGCGGCGGCTGTTGAGCCGGGACGCCGACCTCGACGAGATCGCCCGCCAGCTCACCGCCGACACGATCGCCGTCGGTGGCGCGGACAACGCGACGGTGGCCCTGCTCCGCGTCACCGCCCAACCCCCAGCCCACCGCGCCCGCCCACCCTCCCCACCCTCCCCCTCCCCACCCCACCCTCCCCGCCGATCTAGGGCAGATGGTCGTGAATAGAGATCAATTCACGACCATCTGCCCTAGATCGCGGGGGGCGGGGGGTGGCGTGGCAGACTCTGATCCCGTGATGCTCTATGACTGCCGGTCGGCGGCCGAACGGGACCGCGGGATCGCCGCCGCGATCGAGGCGGTCCGCAACGGCGAACTGGTGGTGCTGCCCACCGAGACCGTGTACGGGATCGGGGCCGACGCCTTCACCCCGTACGCGGTGAAGGCCCTTCAGGACGCGAAGGGTCGCGGCCGGAACGTGCCGCCGCCGGTGTTGATCGGGTCCCGGCACACCCTGGACGGCCTGGTGTTCTCGCTGCCGATGACGGCCCGGGACCTGGTCGACGCGTTCTGGCCGGGTCCGCTGACCATCGTGGTCGAGCACTCGCCGAGCCTGCAGTGGGATCTGGGTGACCTGCAGGGGACGGTGGCGGTGCGGATGCCGCTGCATCCGGTGGCGCTGGAGGTGCTGCGGGAGACGGGCCCGATGGCCGTGTCGTCGGCGAACAAGCACGGCCAGCCCGCGGCGCTCACCGCCGAGCAGGCCCGTGACCAGCTCGGGTACGCGGTACGCGCCTACCTGGAGGCCGGGCCGTGTCCAGATTCGCTGCCCAGCACGATCGTGGACGTGACGGGCGAGAAGCCGCGGGTGCTGCGCCAGGGTGCGCTGTCACTGGAGCGACTCTGCGACGTGATCCCGGACATCATCCCGCAGGAGGCGTGAGTGCCGCCGTTCACCGTCCTGCACGTCTGCATGGGAAACATCTGCCGGTCGCCGATGGCCGAGCGGCTGCTCGTCCTCGCGGTGCGGGAGCGGCTGGCGCGGTCGCGCGGCGGGGACGTGCCGGCCGGCCTCGCCGACGAGCTGTTGCACAGTCACAGCGCGGGCACCGGCGGCTGGCACGCCGGCGAGGGGATGAACCCGCCGGCCGCCCGGCAGGTCCGGTCGCGCGGTGGTGACGTCGAGGGGTTCGCGGCCCGCCGGCTGCGCTCGGACCAGATCGACGCAGCCGACCTGGTCCTCACCGCGACCGCCGATCAGCACGAGTACGTGCTGGCGCTGCGCCCCGACGCGGCCGACCGGACGTTCGTGCTCGGCGAGTTCGGCCGGCTGCTGCCGATGCTCGACCTGTCGACCCTGCCGGCGGCGGATGCCACCGCCGAGGCCGTCTACGCTCGCGGGGTGGCCCTGGTCGAGGCCGCGAACACGGCCCGACGGGGGACCAACGCGCAGCCCGGGGACGACCTGGACGATCCGTGGGGGCGGGGCGATCAGTGCTTCAGCCGGGTGGCGGACGAGATTGAGGAGACCGTCCAACCGCTGGCCGCCACCTTGCTTCCCTAACTAACTAGCTCCCCGGCCTCCCGTTCCGCCACGATCTTGCGGTTTGGGTTGACCTTTCGTACCTTTTACGGCTTTTGTCGGCGCCAAAAGTTCAAGATCGCGGAGAGTAGTGATGGGGAGGGTTGGGGGGCTCGCCTGCTCGTGGGGGCTTGACCCCATTGGGGGTGTTTCGCGGGTAACCCTCACAATAATGCCGTAATCGGCAATCCTGAAGCGCATCAGCCCAACCCGATGCGCGAGGTGCCCCGATGGTCCGATCCAAGCTCTCGGTCGCCGCCACGGTCGTCCTGTCCGGTGTGCTGGGCGGTCTGCTCCTCGCGGCCGTCATGCTCCCCGTCCACCTGGTCGCCGGCTGGGGTCTCGCCACCGTCACCCGGCCGTACGCGGACCTGCCCGCGAATCTCGACACGCCGTCCAACCCGCAGCGCTCCTACCTGTACGCCAACGACGGCCGGACGTTGATTACCACCTACTTCGCCGAGAACCGGCAGGACGTCCCGCTCCAGGCGGTGGCCCCGATCATGCGACACGCCATGGTGGCGGCCGAGGACACCCGCTTCTACCAGCATCGTGGGGTGGACCTGCGCGGCGTGGTCCGGGCCTTCGTGGCCAACCGGGTGGGCGGTGAGACCCGGCAGGGGGCCTCCACGCTGACCATGCAATACGTGCGGAACGTGCGGAAGACCGACCCCTCGCTCACCGAGGCGGAGCGGGCCGCGGCCACCGAGACGAGCGTCGGCCGCAAGGTCCAGGAGATGCGGTACGCGCTGGCGCTGGAGCGCGAGCTCGGCAAGGACGAGATCCTCAGCCGGTACCTGAACATCGCCTACTTCGGCGCCGGCGCATACGGGGTCTCCGCCGCCGCCCAGCGGTACTTCAGCAAGCCCGCCGCGGCTCTGAACCTGCCCGAGGCGGCGCTGCTCGCCGGCCTGGTCCAGTCGCCGGAGCAGTACGACCCGATCAACGGTGACGCGACCGCGGCCCTGCCCCGCCGGACGTACGTGCTGGACCAACTCGTCGAGCTGGGCATCATCTCCCCCGCCGAGCGGAAACGCGCCGCGGTGGCGCCGCTGGGACTGCGCCCGAGTCCCATGCCGGGCAACTGTGTCTCACCGACCGGCGACGACTGGGGATTCTTCTGCGACTACGTGGCGCGGTGGTGGGAACAGCAGCCCGCCTTCGGGTCCACGGTCAACGACCGGCGTAACGCGTTGCGCCGGGGCGGCTACCGCATCGTCAGCTCGCTCGATCTCGACGTCCAGTCCGCCGCGGTGCGACAGGTGACAGGCATCTACGGCTATGCCAGCCCGCGCGCGGCGCCGCTCGCGGTGGTGCAGCCGGGGACCGGCCGGGTGCTCGCCATGGCGGTGAACCGGCACTACGGGCTGACGGCCAATCCGCCCGGTCAGGTCAACTATCCGAACACCATGAACCAGCTCGTGGCCGGGGGCGGGGACATCGTGGGCTACCAGGCCGGCTCCACCTTCAAACTGTTCACACTGCTGGCCGCGCTGGAGGCCGGGATGCCGCTGAACAGTCCGTACAACGCCCCGGCCAAGCTGCTCACCCGCTATCCGGTGGACGGGCCCGCGAGCTGCGGCGGGCTCTGGTGTCCGCAGAACGCCAGTCCCGAGACGCAGAGCGGGTTACGCAACATGTGGACCGCCTTCGGCCGGTCGGTCAACACCTACTTCGTCCACCTCCAGGAGACCGTCGGCGCGGAGCGGGTGGTGGAGATGGCCCAGCGGCTGGGCATCACCTTCCGGGCCGAGGACGACGCGCGGCTGGCGGTGGACGGTGCCCACCTGTGGGGTCCGTTCACCCTGGGCGTCTCCGCCACCACGCCGCTGGACCTGGCCAATGCCTACGCCACAGTGGCGGCCGAGGGGAGGTACTGCGCGCCGTCGCCGGTCACGTCGATCTGGGACGCGGCCGGCCGGCCGGTGCCGGCGGCGGACCCGGCCTGCCGGCAGGTGCTGCCGGCGGACACGGCACGGGCGGCGACCGACGCTGCCCGCTGCCCGGTGGGTGACCAGTCGGCCTTCAACCAGTGCGATGGCGGCACCGGCGGTCAGCTCCGGCAGGTCGTCCCCAACCGGCCGATCGCCGGCAAGACCGGCAGCAACGAGGGGTACGCGACGGAGACCGTGGTGGCGTACACCCCGCAGGTCGCGGTCGCCGGCATCGCCACCAATCCCGACAACCCGCGCGACGCGGTCGGCCGGGAGGTGCAGGCCCAGTTGACGGTGGCGGTCGGCCGGGTGATGGAGGAGGCGTTGCGTGGCAAGCCGGTCGCCGCCTTCGCCCCGCCGAGCCGCCGGCTCGCGCTGGGCGTGCCGTGAGACAGGGTCCACACGACTGGTGCCCCGCGCGGGAACGGCCCTTGGCCAAGCGTCCCGCGCGGGGACTGGCCCCCGGCTAGGAGGTCCATCCCTCCCGCTCGGCGCGCCGGGCGAGGTTGCGCGCCATCCCGCCGAAGATGACCGCGTGGAACGGCGTCAGGGCCGCCCAGTACGCGTGCCCGGCCAGGCCGCGCGGCACGAATACGGCGCGCTGCCGGTAGCGGCTGCCGGCCGTCCCGTCGTCCACCGCCCGCAGCTCCAGCCAGGCCGCGCCGGGCAGGCGCATCTCGGCCCGCAGCCGGAGCAGTTCGCCGGGGACGATCTCCTCCACCCGCCAGAAGTCGAGCGCCTCGCCGATAAGCAGCCGGTGCGGGTCTCGACGTCCCCGGCGCAGCCCCACCCCGCCGGCCGCGCGGTCCAGCCAACCCCGGACCGACCACGCCAGCGGGAACGAGTACCAGCCGTTGTCGCCGCCCACCCCCTCGACGACCCGCCACAGGTCGGCGCGGGAGGCGGCCACCCTTATCTCCCGGTCGTCGGTGTAGGCCGAGCCGCCGGACCAGTCCGGGTCGCTGGGCAGCGGTTCGGCCGCCGCGTCCAGGCCGCTCGCCGTCGACCACCGGGTTTCCACGTCGGCGTCGCGGACCCTGGCCAGGGCCAGCTCGACCGCCCGGTCGAAGCCGGTCAGGCCGTCGTCCGGGACGTACCGGGCGATGTCGTGTTCCCGCGCCACCGCCTCGTGGACCAGGCTTTCCACAAGCGGCCGGGCGATCGCGTTCGGCACCGGGGTGACCACACCCACCCAGTGCGACGACAGGCTCGGGCTGAGGACCCGGGTGGGCAGCACGAGCCGCCGCCGCAGGCCGGCCACCGCGGCGTACCGGTGCATCATCTCGGCGAAGGTGAGCACGTCGGGTCCGGCGATGTCGAAGCCGCGGTTCACCTCGACCGGCAGGGTGGCGCAGCCGACCAGGTAACGCAGCACGTCCCGGACGGCGATCGGCTGGATCCGGTTGTGTACCCAACGAGGGGTGATCATGACCGGCAGCCGCTCGGTGAGGTAGCGGAGCATCTCGAAGGACGCCGAGCCGGAGCCGATGATCACCGCGGCTCGGAGCACGGCGGTGGGTACGCCGCTCGCCAGGAGGATCCGGCCGACCTCGGCCCGGGAGCGCAGGTGCGGCGAGACCGGTCCGTCGCCGGCCGCCGGCTCCGGGCCACCGAGATAGACGATCCGGCGTACGCCGGCGGCCCGCGCAGCCTCGGCCACGTTCGTCGCGGCCGCCCGGTCCGCCGCTTCGAACCCGTGCTGACCGAGCGAGTGCACCAGGTAGTACGCCACGTCCACGTCGGCGAACGCGGCGGGCAACGTCCCCGGCGCGCCGAGATCACCCTCGACGATCTCCACGTTGCCGGCCCACGGCGCGTCCCGCAGTCGGCGGGGGTCCCGGCTCAGGCAGCGCACCTCGTGACCGGCGGCGAGCAGGCGGGGGACCAGCCGGCCGCCGATGTATCCGGTGGCGCCGGTGACCAGGCATCTCATGATCCCCATCGTGCCGCCTCCTAGACTTGTCCGCTGAGCGACCGGTCGTGCCCACGGTCGGGTCGCTCGCCCGACCGCGACGAGGGGACCGCCCATGACCGACCTGACAACCGCGCCGGCCGGCGCGACCGGCACCTTCTGGGGGCCGGATTTCGGGGCGTTGCGGGCGACCGACCCGGAGATCGCGACGGTGGTGCTCGGCGAACTGGACCGGCTGCGGGGCGGCCTCCAGTTGATCGCCAGCGAGAACCTCACCTCGCCGGCCGTGCTCGCCGCGCTCGGCTCGACCCTGAGCAACAAGTACGCCGAGGGATATCCGGGTCGCCGGTACTACGGTGGTTGCGCCGAGGTGGACCGGGCTGAGGAGATCGCCATCGCCCGGGCCAAGGACCTGTTCGGCGCCGAGCACGCCAACGTGCAGCCGCACTCCGGGGCCAGTGCCAACCTCGCCGCGTACGCGGCCCTGGTCCAGCCGGGGGACACGGTGCTGGCCATGGAGCTGCCGCACGGCGGGCACCTCACCCACGGCAGCAAGGTCAATTTCTCGGGCAAGTGGTTCGCCACGGTCGGCTACCCGGTCCGCCGGGACACCGAAATGATCGACTACGACGAGGTGCGTGATCTCGCCCTCGCCCACCAGCCAAAGATGATCATCTGTGGCGCGACGGCGTACCCCCGGCTGATCGACTTCGCCCGGTTCCGCGAGATCGCCGACGAGGTCAACGCGTACCTGATGGTGGACGCCGCCCACTTCGTCGGCCTGGTGGCCGGGAAGGCCATCCCGTCCCCGGTGCCGCACGCCGACGTCGTCTGCTTCACCACCCACAAGGTGCTGCGCGGCCCGCGCGGCGGCATGATCCTCTGCCGGGAGGGGCTGGCCCAACGGATCGACAAGGCGGTCTTCCCGTTCACCCAGGGCGGCCCGTTGATGCACTCCATCGCCGCCAAGGCGGTCGCGCTGCGGGAGGCCGCGACGCCCGAGTTTCAGACGTACGCGGGCCAGGTGATCCGCAACGCGCAGGCGCTCGCCGACGGGCTGGCCGCCGAGGGGATGCGGCCGGTGTCCGGCGGCACCGACACCCACCTGGCCCTGCTCGACCTGCGCGACCTCGGCATCACCGGGCGGGACGCGGAGGCGCGGTGCGACGCCGCCGGCATCACCCTGAACAAGAACGCCATCCCGTACGACCCGCAGAAGCCGATGGTCGCCTCCGGCATCCGGGTCGGTACGCCGAGCGTGACCACGCAGGGCATGACAGAGGCGCAGATGCGACGGATCGCCGGCCTGATCGCGGCGGCCATCCGGGTCGACCCGGCCGAACCCGGCGGCACCGAGGCGCTGACCCGGCTCGCCGGTGAGGTCACCGAGCTGGTGCGCGAGTTCCCGGCGTACCCCCATGACTGAGCCCGCGGCCGGTCCGGCCGCCACGACCGCGGCCGACGACGGCCGGTGGCGGATCCGGCACCTGCCGGTCCTCATCGGGGTGTCCGGGGTGCTTGTGGTGCTCGCCGCGATCGCGGGTGGGCTGGTCGCCGGGGTGCACGGAGCGATCGGCGCGGCCACCGGCGTCTCTCTGGTCACCGTCGGTTATGTCCTGTCCACGCTCGTGGTGGCCTGGGCCGACTCGGTGCACCCCCGGTTGGTGCTGCCGTTCGGGCTGGGGGTCTACGGCGCCAAGATTGTCCTGTTCGGCGCGGTCACGATCGCGCTGGCCGCCCAGGACTGGGCCGGGTTCAGGCCGTTCCTCATGGGGATCGCCGTCGGGGCGGTGGGCTGGACCGGTGCCCACATCTGGTGGATCAGCACGGTGCACGCCCGCGGTCGCTGACGGCGCGGAAAGCCTCTTCGGCGCCCCGAGTCGGGTCGGCGCGGCCCACGCCACGGCGACCCGCGTCGGGTCGGCGCGGCCCACGCCACGGCGACCCGCGTCGGGTCGGCGTGGCCCACGCCACATCGAAACTGTCAGTGATGGGTCATTGCGCCCCCGCCGAAGCGGAGTAGCGTGCCAGGTTACGAACTTCGCCTCCCGGAGCGCCCACACGACTGAGTTGTGCGGGGGGTGAGGCACAGCCTCATCTGCCCGGCTGATATCGTTCGGCCCGTCATGACCGGTGACCAAGCCCCCCAGCCTTCCGGCAATCCGGGACCTCCGGACGCCGGCGCGGGCTGGACGGCGCTCGCGTACCTCATCGGGGGTCTCGCGGTGTGGGGGTTCATCGGTTGGTTGGTCGACCAGTGGCTCGACACCGGCGGCATCGCCACCGGAGTCGGCATCGTGCTCGGCGCGGCCGGGGGCGTCTATCTGGTCATCCGCCGGCTTGGCACGCCTACCTGAGGGAAGGGACGCGGTGATCGGACAGTCGGTCGTTCTCGCGCAGAACGAACTACCGTTTCCGCCGAGTGTGGAAGACTTCTTCCTGCCGAGCATCGTGCCGTGGGGCGCGCACAACTCGTACTGGTTCACCAAGGTCACCGCACTGGTCTGGGTGAGTGTCGGGCTGCTCATCATCTTCTTCCTGGCCAGCTACCGGAAGCCGCAGTTGGTGCCGACCAGGAAGCAGTGGATCGCCGAGTCGATCTACGGGTTCGTGCGGAACAACATCGCGGTGGACATGATCGGCCACCGCGGCGTCAACTTCGCGCCGTACTTCACGACGTTGTTCTGCTTCATCCTGATGAACAACCTGTGGCAGATCATCCCCGGCGTGCAGCTCTCCCCGAACTCGCACATCGCGTTCCCGGCGTTCCTGGCGATCATCAGCTACGTCATGTTCATCTGGGTCGGCATCCGGCACCACGGCTTCGGCAAGTTCATGAAGCACTCGCTGATGCCGCCGGCGCCCTGGTTCATGCAGCCGCTGCTGATCCCGATCGAGCTGTTCTCGACGTTCATCGCCCGGCCGGTGTCGCTGGCGCTGCGGCTGTTCGCGAACATGTTCGCCGGCCACATCATCCTGCTGGTCTTCACGCTGGGCGGATTCCTGCTGCTCAACTCCTCAAGCCTGTTCCTGAAGCCGGTCTCGCTGCTGTCCTGGGCGGTCTCCATCGCGCTGACCTTCCTGGAAGCGCTTGTCGTCGTCCTGCAGGCATACATCTTCGTCGTGCTGAGCGCCAGCTACGTGCAGGGCGCCCTCGCCGAGGAGCACTGACCCACAACCGCACAACCCGTTGTCGTCCCGCGTGAACAGCTCACGCGAGATACCCAGGAGGAATCCGAGAAATGAACCTCGCGGAAGTTAACATCGTCGGAAACCTGAGCGCCATCGGCTACGGCCTGGCCGCCATCGGGCCCGGCATCGGTGTGGGCCTGATCTTCGCCGCCTACATCCAGTCGACCGCCCGGCAGCCGGAGTCGTCCCGGATGACCCTGCCGTACGTGTGGATCGGCTTCGCCGTGGTCGAACTGCTGGCCCTGCTGGGTATCGCGTTCGGTTACGCCTTCACGGTCCCCTCCTGATCGAAACCTTCTCGAACCGGAGGTTGGCATGCTGCTGAATCTCGCCGCGGAGGGCGGCACCGAGCACAACCCGATCGTGCCGATCTGGCAGGAGATCGTGGTCGGGCTGGTCGCCTTCGGCCTGCTCGCCTACCTGCTGATGAAGCACGTCTTCCCGCGCATGGAACAGACGTTCCAGGCCCGGGTGGATGCCATCGAGGGTGGCATCAAGCGCGCCGAGACCGCCCAGGCGGAGGCGAACAAGCTGCTCGAGCAGTACAAGGCCCAGCTCGCCGAGGCCCGCACCGAGGCTGCCAAGATCCGGGACGACGCCCGGGTCGACGCCGAGGGCATCCGGTCCGACGTGCTGGCCAAGGCCCGCGAGGAGTCGGATCGGATCATCGCGGCCGGCAAGGAGCAGCTCGCCGCCGAGCGGCAGACAATCGTCCGCGAGCTGCGGGCGGAGGTCGGCACGGTGGCGGTCGACCTGGCCAGCAAGATCGTTGGTGAGTCGCTTGCCGACGAGGCCCGCCGCCGCAACACCGTCGAGCGGTTCCTCGCCGACCTGGAGACCGCGGGTACCGGCAACGGCACCCCGGCCGGGGCCCGCTGATGCAGGCCGCCAGCCGGGAGTCGTACGCCGCCGCGGCGGAACGGCTCAACGCGTACGCGCGGGAGGCCGACGCCTCGGCGGTGGCGACCGCCGGTGACGAGGTCCTCGCCGTAGCCGGGCTGCTGCGCCAGCAGCCGAGACTGCGCCGGGCACTGTCGGATCCGGCGCGTTCCGGTGGCGACCGTTCGGGCCTGGCCGGCAGCGTGCTGTCCGGCAAGATCGGTGCGGACGCCGCCAAGCTGGTCACCCAGCTCGTCTCGGGCCGGTGGTCGGCGGCGTCCGAGCTACTGGAGGCCACCGAGCGACTCGGCGTGGAGGCGCTGCTGGCCAGCGCCGAGCGGGCCGGGGACCTCGGCGAGGTCGAGGACGAGCTGTTCCGGTTCGGTCAGGTGGTCTCCGGTGACCCGGGGCTGGCCAGCGCGCTGTCCGACTCGGTCGCACCCCCGGCCCAGCGGGCCGAACTGGTCCGCGCGCTGCTGGCGGGGAAGGCCAGGCCGGTCACCGTCCGGCTCGCCGAGGTGGCGCTGGCCGGGTTCGGCGGGCGTTCCTTCGAGGGTGCGCTGACCCGGCTCGTCGAATTGACCGCCGACCGGCGGGACCGCCAGGTGGCGTACGTGACGGTCGCCGCCCCGCTGACCGAGCAGGAAGAGCAACGGCTGGGCGCCAAGCTCTCCGAGCTATACGGTCGGGAGGTAAGCGTCAAGCAGACGGTCGACCCGGAGATCCTCGGCGGCCTGAGCGTCCGGGTCGGCGCCGACCTGTACGACGGCACGATCCTGCGCCGGCTCACCGACACCAGAAACGCGCTGGCCAAGCGCTGAACACCCGGAGGCGCCTCGGCGCCGCTACAGCTAGGGGGCGCCCCGGCGCCGCAACACCCGCGGGCGCCCCGGCGCCGCACACCGTGACGCGCTCGCCAGGCGCCGACAAAGACATCCACGCCGTTCCGGCTAGACCGGGCCTGAATAGAGGAAGCAGAGGATGGCCGAGCTGACCATCTCGACGGAGGAGATCCGCGGCGCCCTTGAGCGCTACGTCTCGTCCTACTCGCCCGACGTCTCCCGCGAGGAGGTCGGCACCGTCGCCGACGCCGGCGACGGCATCGCACACGTCGAGGGCCTGCCCTCGACCATGACCAACGAGCTGCTGGAGTTCGAGGACGGCACGCTCGGCGTGGCGTTGAACCTGGACATCCGGGAGATCGGCGTCGTCATCCTCGGCGACTTCGGTGGCATCGAGGAGGGCCAGCGGGTCAAGCGGACCGGCCGGGTGCTCTCGGTGCCGGTCGGTGACGCCTTCCTGGGCCGCGTGGTCAACGCGGTCGGCGAGCCGATCGACGGCCTCGGGGACATCGATAACGAGGGCTACCGGGAGCTGGAGCTCCAGGCGCCGAACGTGATGGCCCGGCAGTCGGTCTCCGAGCCGCTGCAGACCGGCATCAAGGCGATCGACGCCATGACGCCGATCGGCCGGGGTCAGCGACAGCTGATCATCGGTGACCGGCAGACCGGCAAGACCACGGTCGCGGTCGACACGATCATCAACCAGCTCGACAACTGGCGCTCCGGCGACCCGGTTAAGCAGGTCCGCTGCATCTACGTGGCCATCGGGCAGAAGGCCTCCACCATCGCCTCGATCAAGGGCGTGCTGGAGGACGCCGGCGCGATGGAGTACACCACAATCGTCGCCTCGCCCGCGTCCGACCCGGCCGGCTTCAAGTACCTCGCGCCGTACACCGGCTCGTCCATCGGGCAGCACTGGATGTACGGCGGCAAGCACGTCCTGATCGTCTTCGACGACCTGAGCAAGCAGGCCGAGGCGTACCGGGCCGTGTCCCTGCTGCTGCGCCGTCCGCCGGGCCGTGAGGCGTACCCCGGTGACGTCTTCTACCTGCACTCCCGGCTGCTGGAGCGGTGCGCGAAGCTCTCCGACGAGATGGGTGCCGGGTCGATGACCGGGCTGCCGATCATCGAGACCAAGGGCAACGACATCTCGGCGTTCATCCCGACGAACGTCATCTCGATCACCGACGGCCAGATCTTCCTCGAGACCGACCTGTTCAACCAGGGCGTCCGGCCGGCGATCAACGTCGGCACCTCGGTCTCCCGGGTCGGTGGCGCCGCGCAGGTGAAGCCGATGCGCAAGGTCGCCGGCTCGCTGCGGCTGAACCTGGCCCAGTACCGCGAGCTGGAGGCGTTCGCCGCCTTCGCCTCCGACCTGGACAAGGCGTCCCGCGCCCAGCTGGACCGGGGCGTCCGGCTGGTCGAGCTGCTCAAGCAGGCGAACTACTCGCCGTACCCGGTGTCGCATGAGGTCGTCTCGGTGTGGGCCGGCACCGAGGGCAAGCTTGACGACATCCCGGTGGGCGAGGTCCGCCGGTTCGAGTCCGAGTTCCTCGAGTACCTGCGGCACAAGCACGAGGGCGTGCTGGCCGCGATCGCCGACAACACGTGGGACGACGACACCATCTCGTCGCTCGACGCCGCGATCGCCCGGTTCAAGGAGATGTTCCTCGGTAAGGAGGACGAGCGCCAGATCAACGAGGCGCCGGCCAAGCCGCTGGAGGGCGAGCAGTCCCGGGAGACGGTGACCCGGTTCCGCGACGGCACGACGGACCGTCCCGTGGAGGCGGACAACCGCCCGGCCGACGAGCAGTAAGGCGGATCATGGCGGCCCAGGTACGCGTTCTTCGGGGGCGGATTCGCGCCGCGAAGGGCATGAAGAAGATCACCAAGGCGATGGAGCTGGTGGCGACGAGCCGGATCGCCAAGGCCCAGGCCCGGGTGGCGGCATCCCTGCCGTACGCCCAGGCGATCACCGGCGTGCTCACCGCGCTGGCGTCGAACGCGCGGATCGACCACCCGCTGCTCACCCCGCGGGAGCGGATCCGGCGGGCCGGCGTGCTGCTGATCACGGCGGACCGTGGCCTGGCCGGCGCCTACAGCTCCAACGCGATCAAGACCGCTGAGTCGCTGATGGCGCGGCTCAAGGCGGACGGCAAGGAGCCGGTGCTGTACGTGATCGGCCGCAAGGGCGTCACGTTCTACCGGTTCCGCAACCGGCCGATCGAGGCGAGCTGGACGGGCTTCTCGGAGCAGCCGGAGTTCGTCAACGCCCGTGAGGTCGGCGAGACCCTGATCAAGGCGTTCACCGCCGGGGCGGACGACGTCGATGGTGATCCGGGGCCGGACGGCATCCGGGGGGTGGACGAGTTGCACATCGTCTCCACCGAGTTCAAGTCGCTGATGAACCAGACGCCGGTGGCCCGGATCCTCGGTCCCATGGAGGTCGAGGAGCGACCGCGCTCCGAGGCCAAGGGACTGCTCCCGGCGTACGAGTTCGAACCGGAGGCGGAGGTGCTACTCGACGCGCTGCTGCCGAAGTACATCAACACGCGGATCTACGCGGCGTTGGTGGAGTCGGCGGCGAGCGAGTCGGCGGCCCGGCGGCGGGCCATGAAGAGCGCCACCGACAACGCCGAAGAGATGGTCGAGAAGTACACGCGTGAGATGAACTCGGCCCGCCAGGCCGGAATCACCCAGGAGATCAGCGAGATCGTCGGCGGCGCGAACGCGCTCGCCGCGTCGGGAAGTGAAGTGTGATGACTGTATCCGCAACCGCTGGCGGACCAGCGGAGACCAAGACGGCCACGGGTCGCGTGGTCCGGGTCATCGGCCCGGTCGTCGACGCCGAGTTCCCGCGCGACGCCATGCCGGACCTGTTCAACGCCCTGCATGTGGACGTGTCGCTGTCCGGCGGCGAGAAGACGCTGACCCTGGAGGTCGCCCAGCACCTGGGTGACAACATGGTCCGGGCCATCTCGATGCAGCCGACGGACGGCCTGGTGCGCGGCGTCGAGGTGCGGGACACCGGTTCGCCGATCACCGTCCCGGTGGGTGACGCGGTGAAGGGCCACGTCTTCAACGCCATCGGCGAGTGCCTCAACCTGCGTGAGGGGGAGCGGCTGGAGGTCTCCGACCGGTGGGGCATCCACCGGAAGGCGCCGGCCTTCGCCGACCTGGAGCCGAAGACCGAGATGCTGGAGACCGGCATCAAGGTCATCGACCTGCTCGCCCCGTACGTCAAGGGCGGCAAGATCGGTCTGTTCGGCGGTGCCGGCGTGGGCAAGACGGTGCTCATCCAGGAGATGATCACCCGGGTCGCGAACAACTTCGGTGGTACGTCGGTGTTCGCCGGCGTGGGAGAGCGGACCCGCGAGGGCAACGACCTGATCGCCGAGATGACCGAGTCCGGCGTCATCGACAAGACGGCGCTTGTCTACGGCCAGATGGACGAGCCGCCGGGCACCCGGCTGCGGGTGGCGCTGAGCGCGCTGACCATGGCGGAGTACTTCCGCGACGTGCAGAAGCAGGAGGTGCTGCTCTTCATCGACAACATCTTCCGCTTCACCCAGGCCGGTTCGGAGGTGTCCACCCTGCTGGGCCGGATGCCGAGCGCCGTGGGCTACCAGCCCACCCTGGCCGACGAGATGGGCCAGTTGCAGGAGCGGATCACCTCGGTCCGGGGCCAGGCGATCACCTCGATGCAGGCGATCTACGTGCCCGCCGACGACTACACCGACCCGGCGCCGGCGACCACGTTCGCGCACCTGGACGCGACCACCAACCTGGAGCGGTCGATCTCCGACAAGGGCATCTACCCGGCGGTGGACCCGCTGGCGTCGTACTCCCGGATCCTCTCCGCGCAGTTCGTGGGCGCCGAGCACTTCGCGGTGGCCTCCGAGGTGAAGCGGATCCTGCAGCGCTACAAGGACCTGCAGGACATCATCGCCATCCTCGGTATCGAGGAACTCTCCGAGGAGGACAAGGTCACGGTGGGCCGGGCCCGCCGGATCGAGCGGTTCCTCTCGCAGAACACCTACGCGGCCGAGCAGTTCACCGGCGTACCGGGCTCGACGGTCCCGATCAAGGAGACCATCGAGGCGTTCAAGAAGATCAGCGAGGGCGAGTACGACCACTTCCCCGAGCAGGCGTTCTTCATGTGCGGTGGCCTGGAGGACCTGGAGCGCAAGGCCAAGGACCTGATGAAGGACTGAGGTCCGTAGTTGATCCACGGGAACCGCGTCGGCGTCGTGCCGGCGCGGTTTTCCGCTTTCCGGTCCGCACATTGAACGGAACGGGCCCCGCTCTCGTTGATCAGTACGACGGACGGGGTTCGGCACACCGCCGGGATCCGAGGTACTTTTCACTTCAGCTCAGCGCGGCCGGCAACGATCCGGACCGTTGTGCTCGTCCGGTACGTGGGAGCGCGACGACAGTGGAGGGACAGCCGTGGCCAAGCGGCGGAACGGTAAGTCGACCGGCGTGACCGGTGACGCGCCGCCGGGCTTCGGCGACCGCACGGCGGCTGGTGGCGGGAAGTCCGGTGGCGGGAAGTCCGGCGGCCGGACGAAGTCGCGGATCCCCCGTTGGGCCCGGGTGTGCACGGTTCTGGGTACGGTGCTGGTGCTGCTCAGTGGCGGGGTGTTGATCGCCTCCGAGGTGCTGCTGGCCCGCTATCAGGGCGCGGTGAAGCAGGCCGACCTGTTCGGTGACCAGGCGGCGGGTGCGCAGGTCAAGCGCAAGGAGATCAACGGACCGGTCAACATCCTGCTGGTCGGCATCGACCCTCGGGCCAGCAACCCGAACGAGCCGCCCCGGTCCGACTCGATCATGGTCGTGCACGTCAACGAGTCGATGGACCAGGCGTACCTGTTCTCCATCCCCCGGGACCTGGTGGTGGACATCCCGGCGTTCCCGAAGGCCGAGTACCGCGGCGGTCGCGAGAAGATCAACTCTGCGATGTACTTCGGCAGTCGGGTGCCCGGGCAGGAGCGGCCAGACCCGGCCCGCGGCTTCGAGCTGCTGTCGAAGACGGTCTCCAAGGTCACCGGGATCGAGCGCTTCGACGCCGGCGCGATCATCGACTTCGGCGGGTTCCAGCGCATCGTGGACGCCATGGGCGGCGTCACGATGTACATCGACACCGACGTCAAGTCCGAGCACCGCGAGCCGGACGGCACGCATCGCAAACACAAGCGGTACGGCGAGGGCTACGTCGGTCCGCAGGCCGAGTACAAGAAGGGCACCGCCCACCTCAAGGGCTGGCAGGCCCTGGACTACGTCCGGCAGCGGTACGGGCTGCCGAACGGCGACTACGACCGGCAGCGGCACCAGCAGCAGTTCGTCCGGGCGATGGCGAACCAGGCGCTCAGCAAGGACGTGGTGACCAACCCGATCAAGCTGGACGGCGTACTCCGGGCGGCCGGCGAGTCCCTGATCTTCAACGGTCGGGGTGCCACCGTCGCCGACTGGGGCTTCGCGCTGCGTAACCTCCGGTCCGACTCGATACAGATGATCAAACTGCCGGGCGAGGGGATCGGCACCGGCCGGGCGTACAAGGGTGAGCGGTTGCAACCGCTGGCCCTGGAGTTCCTGGAGGCGCTCCGGGGCGGCGCGGCGGGAGAGTTCGTCGCCGCCCACCCTGAGATGATCAACAAGGAGAAGTGACCGGTCACTCGGCACCCGGCTCCCCGTGCCGAACAGGTCCCGACTAGACTCGTCGCAACCCCGCCGCAGAGGAGACAGCGTGGCAAAGCAGCTGACCGTGGAGCTGGTATCCGTCGAGGAGAAGCTCTGGACGGGCGAGGCCGAGATGGTTGTCGCCCGCACCACCGAGGGTGAGATCGGTGTCCTGCCGGGTCACGCGCCGCTGCTGGGCCTGCTGGCCGAGTCGAGCCAGGTACGCATCAAGCGCGCCGGTGGCGAACAACTAGCGTACGAGGTCACCGGCGGATTCCTCTCGGTCACCGGAGGCGGCGTGACCGTCCTGGCCGAGAGCGCCACCCAAGTCACTCCCGCATCCCGCTGAGCCGGCCCGCCGTGGAGGTCGTGGAAGGGATCGTCCTCGGCTTAGCCGTCCTGCTCGTGCTGTTCGGGGCGCTCTTCGTCCGTCGGGCCCTGGTGACCCGGTCCGGAGGGATCATCAGGCTCAGCGTCCGCGTCTCCACGATGCTCAACCAGCGTGGCTGGTCACCCGGGTTCGGCCGGTTCACGGACGACCAGTTGTGCTGGTATCGAATGTTCAGTCTGGCCCTGCGCCCGAAGCGGGTGCTCAACCGGACCGGGCTGGCCGTGGAGCGGCGCCGGATGCCAGAGGGTCAGGAACTGCTCTCCATGCCCGACGACTGGGTGATCCTCCGCTGCACCAGCCACCAGGCACCGGTGGAGATCGCGATGGCCAAATCAACCGTTACCGGTTTTCTCTCCTGGCTCGAGGCCGCCCCACCCGGGGCGGCCTCGCCGCGTCTGGCCCCGCACGACCACCGCCCGGCGGCCTGAGCCGCGACCGGGTCGACGCACCTCGCACCCTCGGCCTGATCGACTCAATGTCGGCGAACCTGGCGGGTTGGAGTGACCGGGACACCCCTGTATCGCCGACAACGAGTCGATCAAGAGGTCGCCGCGATGCGGACCGGGCGCCGACAGTGGTAAACGAGGGCGGGCGGAAGGTTCCGCCACACCGTACGCCCCACGGTGACCTCCTCGAACGACTCCGTGAGTAGGCCGTGGAAGCGCCGTGCCGGGCCGGTCCAGCGGACGTGCCGGTAGGCGAACGTGGTGAACGCGCCGCCGGCGGAGAGCGCGGCCACCACCCGGGACAGCATCGACCGCTGTCGACGCTCCGAAAACGCCGCCCAGGGCAGCCCGCTGACCACCACGTCGGCGGCCGGCAGGCGGTACGAGCTGAGCACGTCGCCGATCCGGGCCGCGTCCGCCACCACCACCCGGACCGCCGGGTGCCGATCGGCAACGCGGCGCGCGAGGCGCGGGTTGACCTCGATTGCCACGTGCTGTCCCCGGCCACCGAGCCGGCGCTGCACCGCGCCGGTGAACGCTCCCGTTCCGGGTCCGAGTTCCACCACCACCGGCTCTCCGGTCCGCGGTACGGCAGCGGTGATGTCACCGGCCAGATCTGGTCCGCTCGGTGCCACGGCGCCCACGATCATCGGTCGCCGGAGGAACTCGGTCAGGAACGCCGGCAGATCGCGGCTCGTCCCCTCGTGGGCAGGAAGATCGTTCATGGTCGGCACGGTAGGCCGGGAGAGCCGCTACCGATCTCCGTCGACGGGTCGGTCTGGCGGCCACCCGGAGGAGGCACGCCGGCCAGCGGGAGGGGCGGGGGGCGGTCAGCGGGTCCGTATGGTGGCCTGGTGACCCGACGCGGCTGGCGGTTCGACGTGCTGACAGCGCTGGCCGCGATCTGTTTCGTCCTGGTCACGTCAGCGCTGGGGTCGCCCCACATCCCGCAGCGCGGTGCCACACTGCTGCTGGAACTGGGCGCCGCCGTGCTGCTGGTCGCGGTTCGCCGGCATCCGCTCCCGGTGCTGCTCGCGGAGGCGGCGCTGCTGGTCGGGTCCGCCCTCACGCTGCCGTACGGGACGGCCATGCCGCTGTTCGCCGGCGGGTTCGCCCTCGGCTATCACTCCTACCGTTCGGGCTGGCTCGGCGCGATCCTGGGCTGGCTGATCGGGTTCGCCGTGACCGTGTTCAGCGTCGCCGTCCTGGGCGAGCCGACGGATCCGGTATTCGCCGGCAAGGAGGGCATGCTCCGGGTCGTCGTGTTGGCGATGCTGGTGGCCACGCCGGTGGTGTTCGGCCGGTACCTGCGGGGGGTGCGCGTCGCCACGCTGGTGGCCGAGGAACGGGTCCGGGAGGCGGACGCCCGCCGTGTGGTGGAGACCCGGGCGGCCCGGCTGGCCGAACGCGCCGCGGTGGCCCGTGACCTGCACGACATCGTGGCGCACCATATCGCCGGCGTCGCGGTGCGGGCCGGGTCGGCACAGTACGCCGCCCGGCACACCGGGCGGGTCGACGACGCCGTCGAGGCTCTCGGCGACATTCGGGCCACCTCTGCCAGGGTGGTGGAGGAGCTTCGGGCGCTGTTGGCGGTGCTACGGGACCCGGAGGCGGTGGCCTCGGATGCCCCACTGGTCGAGCCGGAGCAGGTGCTGGCCGAGGCCGAGCGGCTCACCCGCGCGGCGGGACTCGACGTGCGGGTAACCGGGGTTGGCGAGCTGGCGGCGGCCCCGCTGGTGGCTCGTACGACGGCGGCCCGGGTGGCCCGCGAGGGCCTGACGAACGCACTCAAGCACGCCGGTCCGGGCGCGGTGGTCGCGGTTGAGATCCGGACCGGATCGGACGGAATGCGCGTGGAGATCCGGGACAGTGGGCCCGCGGAGGCCCGCGCCGCCGTCGTGCCGCCACCCGGGTTGCCGTCCTCGGGGCACGGGCTCGCCGGTCTCCGGGAACGCGTCGGCCTGCTCGGTGGCACGCTGACGGCGGGGCCTGCGGACGGCGGTTGGCGGTTGGTGGCCCGGCTGCCGATGGGGAGGGACGAGGCGTGATCCGAGTTCTGATCGCGGACGACCAGATGCTGGTCAGGGCCGGGGTGAGCCTGCTGCTGCGCACCGCCGGGAGCTTCGACGTGGTCGGCGAGGCCGGTGACGGGTTGGAGACGGTCCGGTTGGCCGACCGGCTGCGGCCCGACGTGGTCCTGATGGACCTGCGGATGCCCCGGATGGACGGCATCGAGGCGACCCGGCGCATCCTGGAGAGCCAGCCGGCAGCTCGGATCCTGGTGCTCACCACCTTCGCCGACGACGGCTCGGTGTACGGCGCGCTGGGCGCCGGCGCTATCGGCTACCTCGTGAAGGACGGCGCGCCGGAGGAACTGATCGACGCCGTTCGCCGGGCCGCCCGGGGTGAACCGATGCTGGCGGCCGCGGTCCTGTCCCGGGTCGTCGACCGGGCCGTCACCGCGCACGCCGCCGAGCGGCCGACGGACGACCGGTCGGTGGACCGCCGGCTGCTCACCGACCGGGAGCGGGAGGTCCTGACCCTGGTCGGCGCCGGACTGTCGAACGCGGAGATAGGCGCCCGCCTACACCTCGGGGTCACCACGGTGAAGACGCACGTCTCGGCCGCGATGGAGAAGCTGCGGCTGCGCAACCGGGTGCAGGCCGCGGTGACGGCGCACCGCCTGGGTCTGGTCGACGACGACTTCCGTCCGGTGCCCAACCCCTAGACGAATCGGGCCCGCCCCTAGGTGCCGGTCCGGCCGACCGGAGGAGGCGGACGGCCCCGCGGCACGAGGCCCCGAGCCGTCGGCCCGGGGGACCGTTGCTGGCATGACCGCCACGCTCATCGACTGGCTCGGGGGACTGCCGCCCGCTGGCGTCTATCTCGTCGCGGCCGTGCTGCTCGCCGCGGAGGTCGGCATCTTGCTGGGTGTCGCCGTACCGGCCGCGACGACCATGCTGACCGTCGGGGCGTTGGCCCACTCCGGGCGCCTCGACCTGGGTACGGTGCTGATCGTCTGTGTGGCCGCCGCTTTCGCCGGCGACCAACTCGGCTTCGTCGAGGGTCGGCTGGCGGGGGACCGGGTGCGGCGCGGACGGCTCGGCCGCCGGATCGGTGCCGACCGGTGGGCGCGGGCCGACGAGCTGCTCATGAGGCGAGGCGGGCCGGCGGTGCTGGTCGGCCGGTGGATGGCGGTCGTGCGGACCATCGTGCCCAGGGTGGCTGGGGCGGCCGGGCTTCCGTACCGGCGGTTCGTGGCTTACAACGCTGCCGGTGTCGTGGTCTGGGTGCCGGGCACCGTGCTGCTGGGCTATGCCGGTGGCGCGTCCTACGCCCGGCTACCGGGCGTGCCGACCTGGGCGTGCGTGCTCGGCGCGGCAACCCTGGCCGTGCTGCTCTGGCTGCGCCACCGCCACCGCGCCGCCCCCATCACCCCGCCGATCTAGGGCAGATGGTCGTGATTGGAGATCAACTCACGACCATCTGCCCTGGATCGGCGGGGAGGGGGCGGCGATCAGCTCGACCTCGTACCCCTGCCGGTCGGCGAGGTAGCCGGCGTAGTGCCGGGGCCCGCCCGCGTACGGATGCCGGTCCGGAAACAGCAGTGACCACCCGTGGCCCGGCGCGGCCGCGACCAGCCGGTCGACGTCGGCCCGGGAACCGGCGTGGAAGGCGAGGTGGTTGAGCCCGGGAGCGCACCGGTCGTGCGCCGGCCCGGTGAGCGCCGAGGACCGCTCCAGCACCAGGTAGACCGGCCCGAGCCGCCAGGACGCCCCGGCCGGCCAGTCCTGGAACGGCTGCCAACCCAGCTCGCCGAGCAGCCAACCCCAGTCCTGCCGGGCAAGATCGAGATCCGGCACCCAGATCTCGACATGATGCAGGCCGCCCGTCCGGCGAGCCGGTCCGGGTCCAGCCGGGTCCGGCTCGGCGTCGCCCGGGTCCGGCTCCGTGCCGCGCGGTGTGGGTCCGGTCACCGGTTGGCGCCGGGGACCCATAGCACATCGCCGTCCGGGTTGGCGCTTCTTGCCAGGATGAAGAGCAGATCGGAGAGGCGATTGAGATACTTTGCCGGAAGAACACTGGTTCGTTCCGGGTCGCTACCGACGAGGGCCCACGCCGACCGTTCCGCGCGGCGGGCCACCGTACGCGCCACGTGCAGCAGCGCCGCTCCGGCGGTGCCGCCGGGGAGGATGAAGGAGTCGAGCTTGCCCAGTGGAGCGTTGAACTCGTCGCACCAGCCCTCCAGCCGGGTGACGTACTCGGCGGTCACCCGTAGCGGCGGGTACGCCGGTTCCGGCTCCACGGGCGTGGCCAGGTCGGCCCCGACGTCGAACAGGTCGTTCTGCACGGTGGCCAGCACCGCACGCAGGGCGTCGGGCAGTTGCCCCAAGGCCAGGGCCACGCCGATCGAGGCGTTGCACTCGTCGACGTCGGCGTACGCGACGATCCGCGGATCGGTCTTCGGGACCTCCTCGTTGTTGTTCAACCTGGTCGTGCCGGCGTCGCCGGCCCTGGTGTAGATGCGCGTGAGGTGGACGGCCATGTCGCACAGCGTACGGACGACCGGCCAGTCCGCCGAGCCGCCGGGGGCGGATCCGGCGAGCCGCGAACTGGCGGCACGGGACTCCGCCGACCGGCGCCGGCCGGACGGCGCCCGGCCGACGACGCCGGCTGACCCTACGATGACCGACGTGGACGTGATCAGGGTCGACGGCGGTGCCCGCCTCGCGGGCGAGGTGCACGTGGTGGGTGCCAAGAACTCCGCGCTCAAGCTGATGGCGGCGGCGCTGCTGGCACCCGGGCGCAGCGTGATCACGAACGTGCCCCGGATCACCGACATCGCGATCATGGGAGAGGTGCTCCGCCGCCTCGGTTGCGAGGTGACGTTCGGCGACGACGACCCCCCGGCCGCCGCCGGCAGCGGCGGAACGCCGGTCGGCGCCAGCGGCGCAGGGCTGCTCGTCCCACCGATGGCGGCCCCCGGCGTACCGCCGGCGGGGTCGGATTTCGCGGACCCGCCGGCGACCGACATCGCGGTCGCCCCGGCCACCGACGTCGCGGTCTCACCGGCCCGCGACATCGCGGCGGCGCGGCCGGCGGGTGAGCCGCCCGCGCCGCCGCCGCGGTCCCGGTCGGTCACCATCGACGTGCCCGAGCGGCTGGGTACGGAGGCCGACTATGACCTGGTACGCCGGCTGCGCGCGTCGATCTGCGTGCTCGGTCCGCTGCTGGCCCGCTGCGGGTACGTGCGGGTGGCGCACCCGGGCGGTGACGCGATCGGTTCCCGGGGGCTGGACATGCACGTGGCCGGCCTGGCCCGGATGGGTGCCGAGATCTCCGGCGAGCACGGCTTCGTGGTGGCCTCCGCTCCCGGCGGTCTGCACGGCGGGACCGTATGGCTCGACTTCCCGAGCGTCGGGGCCACCGAGAACCTGGTGATGGCGGCGGTGCTGGCCAACGGCGTCACGCAGATCGACAACGCGGCGCGGGAACCGGAGATCGTCGACATCTGCGCGATGCTCTCCGAGATGGGCGCCAAGATCGACGGCGTCGGCACGTCGACCCTGCGCATCGAGGGCGTGCGCGAGTTGAGCCCGGTGCGGCACGCCACCGTCGGCGATCGGATCGTGGCCGGCACCTGGGCGTTCGCCTCGGCGATGACCCGGGGGGACGTGACCGTTACCGGGGTCAGCCCCACCTACCTGGAGATCGCCCTGGACAAGGTGGTCTCCGCCGGTGGCCTGGTGGAGACCCGGCACGACGCCTTCCGGGTGCAGATGGACCGGCGACCGTCAGCGGTCGACGTGGTCACCCTGCCGTATCCCGGGTTCGCCACCGACCTGCTGCCGATGGCGATCGGCTTGGCCTCGGTGAGCGAGGGCGCGTCACTGATCACCGAGAACATCTTCGACGGGCGGTTCATGTTCGTCAGCGAGATGTCGCGGCTCGGTGCCGACATCAAGACCGACGGCCACCATGCCGTGGTACGCGGGCGCGAGCGGCTGTCCAGCGCGCCGGTGCGGGCCACCGACATCCGGGCCGGTGCCGGGCTGGTGGTGGCCGGACTGTGCGCCGACGGGGTGACCGAGGTCTCGCACGTGCACCACATCGACCGGGGCTACCCGGACTTCGTGTCCGACCTGCGATGTCTCGGGGTGACGGTGGAGCGGGCACTGGCCCCGGAGGATCCCGAGTTCTCCCTCTGACAGTGAGGATGGAGGAGTGGTCACCCGGGCCGGTCTGACTCACGCTCTGACGAAGGCTGCCGGGGCCGCCTTTACGGACGTTCAGGCTCGCCCGTTAGGGTGCTCGAAGCAGGCGGGTTCCTCCGGCGAGGGAGTGGCAGATGGCGGGGCGGTTGGCGGTCATCGGGGCGGGTCTGATGGGTTCGGGCATCGCCCAGGTGGCGGCCCAGGCGGGGTGGCAGGTGACGCTGCGCGATCTGGACGACGCCGCCACGCGGCGGGGACTCGACGGCATCCGTAAGTCGCTGGACAAGTTCGCCACCAAGGGCGCCATCGAGGCCGCCGACGTGTCGGCGACGCTGGACCGGATCACCCCGACCACCGACCTGGAGGCCGCCGCGGACGCCGACATCGTGGTGGAGGCGGTCTTCGAGCGGCTCGACGTCAAGCACGAGGTGTTCCGCGCGCTGGACAAGATCTGCAAGGCCGACGCGGTGCTAGCGACCAACACCTCGGCCATCCCGGTGACCCAGATCGCGGCCGTCACCCAGCGGCCGGAGGCGGTCGTCGGGACGCACTTCTTCTCCCCGGTGCCGATGATGAAGCTCTGCGAACTGGTACGCGGCTTCAAGACCAGCGACGAGACGCTGGCCGCCGTCCGCTCGTTCGCCGAGGAGATCGGCAAGACGGTGGTCGTGGTCAACCGGGACATCGCCGGGTTCGTCACCACCCGGCTCATCGCCGCGCTGGTCATGGAGGCCGTCAAGCTGGTCGAGTCGGGGGTGGTATCGGCCGAGGATCTGGACACGGCCTGCAAGCTCGGGTTCGGGCACGCCATGGGACCGCTGGCCACCACCGACCTCACCGGCGCCGACGTGCTGCTGCACGCCGCGAAGAACATCTACGCCGACACCGCGGACGAGAAGTTTTTCCCCCCGGAGCTGCTCCAGCGCATGGTCACCGCCGGCGACCTGGGCCGCAAGACCGGCAAGGGCTTCTACTCGTACTGATCGCGGGCCAGAAGCGATCCAGTGTGGTGTCGGGAAGGTTCACCGGGTCGGTCGGGGCTGGGCGGTACGCGGTGCTGAATGCGGAGCGTGACAACTGTCGTCTCTCTCGCGCTGCGTACCGTGTGTAACGATTCCTTGAGTTGCCATGCTGGTGTCGGCGGTCCTTTGCGGTGCTGTAGCCCACGCAACACCCGGGTTCATCCGGTGTGATAGCCACCTGTCGATGTAAGGTGGTCAGCGCCTGTGGTCACCGTGAGTTGCTGTTGCGTGGGCTACAGCACCGCAAAGGCGAGAATCGGTCGCCGAGCGGACCCGTCCTTGGTGACTGTGAGTGCCCCGTCTGGCAGGTACGGTGCACGCCGGAAACGGCAACGAAACCACGCCTACGGTGATCACCGCCGACGGCGCCCGCACCAATCCGGACCCGGCATGGGTCAGGGCCCAGCTCGCAGCGGCACGGCCGTGAACGTCAGCCGTCGCGCTTGGTGGTCCAGCGGAAGGTGAGCAGGCACAGCACCAGGCCGATCACGCACCAGGCGGCCAGGACGAACGCCACCCGGCCGAGTTCGAACGACCCGCCCGGTTCCTGGCCGCCGAACGTCTCCGGCAGGAACACCGAGCGCAGCCCCTGGCACATCCACTTGAGCGGGAAGAACGCCGCGACCTGCTGCATCCAGGCGGGCAGGTCGGTGAAGACGAAGAACACTCCGGAGATGAACTGGAGCACCAGCGCGACGGGGGTGACCACGGCCGAGCCGCTGCGGGCGGTGCGGGCCAGCGACGAGATGGCGATGCCACAGAGGGTGCACGCGGTGACACCGAGCACCGACACCCAGCCGAAGGTCAGCCACCGCGCGGCGCTGCCCGGCAGCGACAGGTCGAACAGCCCAACGGAGACGGCGAGCAGCAGCGCGGTCTCGGCCGCCCCGATCACCACCACCATGATCACCTTGCCGGCGAAGTAGACCCATTTCGGCATCGGCGTGCCGCGCAGCCGCTTGAGCAGCCCTCGGTCCCGCTCCACGGGGATCCAGATGCCGAGGTTCTGGAAGCTCACCGTCATCAGCCCGGTGGCGATCATGCCGGTGATGAAGTATTGCGTGTAATCGACGCCCGGCGCGATCTCGCCGTCGAAGATCGCCGCGAAGATCAGGATCATGATGACCGGGAAGCCCATGGTGAACACCACCGACTCCCTGCTGCGCAGGAACTGGCGGATCTCCAACCGGCCCTGCCGCAGCGCCAGCTGGGCGGGTCCGACCCGCCGGGTCGGGGTGGTCGCCGCCGGCGCCGCGATATCGGTGGTGGTCATCGGTGTCCGATCATCCGTAGGTAGACGTCCTCCAGGGTGGGCCGGGTGACGGTCAGCCCCGGCACCTCGCCGTCGAACCGCGCGGCCAGCTCCGCCACCAGCGCCGTCGGCGTCGCGCTCTCCCGCCGCTGCCAGCCTCCGTCCGGGGTACGCCAGGAGACGGTGGCCAGCGCCGCCTCCCGGTCGCCGAGCCGATCCGGGGTGGCCACCTCGATCAGCCGACCGCCAGCGATCACCCCCACCCGGTCGGCAAGCGACTCGGCCTCGTCCAGGTAGTGGGTGGTCAGCACGATTGTGGTGCCGGCGGCGGCCAGGTCCCGGATCAGCTCCCAGAACTCGCGCCGCGCCTCCGGGTCGAAACCGGTGGTCGGCTCGTCCAGGAAGAGGAGTTCGGGCTGGCCGATGATGCCCAGCGCGACGTCCAGCCGGCGCCGCTGCCCGCCGGAGAGGGAGTGCGTGCGGGCCCGCGCCTTCGCGGTCAGCCCTACCCGCTCGATCACCTTGTCCGGGTCGTCGGGAGCGGGATAGAAGCCGGCGAAGTGGCTCACCACCTCGCGGACGGTCAGCTCGTCGAACTCGCCGGTGCCCTGGAGCACGATGCCGACCCGGGTCCGCCAGTCCTGCCCGGCGGTCGCCGGGTCGGCGTCGAGGACGCGGACCTCGCCGGCGTCCCGCTGCCGGTAGCCCTCCAGGATCTCCACCGTGGTGGTCTTGCCCGCGCCGTTCGGTCCGAGCAGGGCGAACACCTCCCCCCGCCGGACGTCGAGATCGACACCGGCGACGGCGTCGACTCCGCCGTACGCCTTGCGGAGGCCGCGTACGGAGATCGCGAGCTGGGGTTCCATCCGACCATCGTAAGGAGGGGCCCCTTCCTGTCGCCTTTCGCATCGGAAGGGGCCCCGGTCAACCACGATCAGGAAGCGGGCGGACCGGTCTCCGGGGCGCGGAACTCGGGCACCGGCACGTCGGCCGGGTCCACCTCTTCCGTCCGGCCGGAACGCCCCCGGGCACCGGCCAACTCGGCCGCCAGGTCGGCGGCCCGCTCCCGCGGGTCGCGCCCGTCCGGCGGCCGGTCACCGAAGATGATCTCGTGGTGGACATGGACGATCTCACCGGATTCCGGGGACCGGACCAGGAAGGCCCGGTGCGTGGACCGGTGGTCGTCGGTGGCTGCGGACATCTGTCACCCCCAGAGGAACATGGTCAGCGTGCCCTCGATCGCGGCGTCGTAGGTGCGGGCGGCAACCGTGACGGCGAGCAGTCGGGGAACGAACCAGGCCGGTCCCCAGGTGCCGAACCGGTTGTCGCCGAAGTTAACGATCTCCAGGGCGCCGGCGTCGTTGAGCTGGAACACCGTCTTGATTCCGAACTCGGACTGGCCGTCGCCGGCGACGTACTTCGTGGTGCACTGCAACCACACGGCGGTGGTGCCCCACGGATTGCTCACGTACATCGATGTGGAGTGGTAGCCGCTGCCGCCGGTGGTGAGCCCGCCGGGCCAGCTGATGGCGAGGACCGCCATGGGACCTCCTCGAAAGCGTCGGAACGCGTCAAGCGTCCCGATCGTCAGTCGTTTCGACAGTCCTCGATCTGCCTGTCGCCGTTTCCGGACACATCGGGTCCGTCGCCGGTTCGTGCAGGCTCGGCGTTGAGGGGAACGCCAGGAGCGAACCGCCGGATGTGTGGTTTTTCACCGGTCCAGGTGACTCGTCGGTAACTTAGACTCCCGCCATGGACGACAGGGTGCGTGGCGGGGACGGCGGGACGGACTCCGGCCGCCTGCCCGAGCGGGACCGACCGTGGGTGATGCGGACGTACGCCGGCCACTCGTCGGCCGCCGCCACCAACGCGCTGTTCCGGCGCAACCTGGCCAAGGGGCAGACCGGTCTGTCCGTCGCCTTCGACCTGCCCACCCAGACCGGGTACGACCCGGACCACGAACTGGCGGCCGGTGAGGTGGGCCGGGTCGGGGTGCCGATCTCGCACCTTGGCGACATGCGCGCGTTGTTCGACCGGATCCCGCTGGCCGAGGCGAACACCTCGATGACCATCAACGCCACGGCGATGTGGTTGCTCGCCCTCTATGTGGTGGCCGCCGAGGAACAGGGCGCCGCGACCCAGCGACTCACCGGGACGACGCAGAACGACATCGTCAAGGAGTACCTGTCCCGGGGCACGTACATCTTCCCGCCGGCACCTTCGCTGCGCCTGACCACCGACACCATCGCGTGGACGGTGGTTAACGCGCCGAAGTGGAACCCGGTAAACATCTGCTCGTACCACCTTCAGGAGGCCGGCGCGACTCCGGTGCAGGAGGTCGGTTTCGCGCTGGCCACCGCGGTGGCGGTGCTGGACGCGGTGCGCGACTCGGGCCAGTTGCCGGCGGACCGGATCGGCGACGTGGTGCGGCGGATCTCGTTCTTCGTGAACGCCGGGGTCCGGTTCGTCGAGGAGATGGCCAAGATGCGGGCGTTCGCACGGTTGTGGGACGAGATCACCGCGGAGCGCTACGGCGTCACCGACCCGAAGGCCCGCCGCTTCCGGTACGGGGTGCAGGTGAACTCCCTCGGCCTGACCGAGGCCCAACCGGAGAACAACATCCAGCGCATCGTGCTGGAGATGCTCGGTGTGACGCTGTCCCGCGACGCCCGCGCCCGCGCCGTCCAGTTGCCCGCCTGGAACGAGGCGCTGGGGCTGCCCCGGCCGTGGGACCAGCAGTGGTCGCTGCGCATGCAGCAGGTGCTGGCGTACGAGTCGGACCTGCTCGAATATCCGGACCTGTTCGAGGGCTCGCACGTGGTGACCGCGCTTGTCGACGAGATCGTGGCCGGCGCCCGGTGGGAACTGGACGGGATCCTGGAGCAGGGCGGCGTGGTGGCCGCGGTGGAGAGTGGCTATCTCAAGAGCGCCCTGGTGGCCTCGCTGGCCGAGCGCCGCCGGCGGATGGAGACGGGCTCGGACGTGGTGGTGGGGGTGAACCGGTTCGTCGAGACCGAGCCGTCCCCGCTGACCGCGGCCGGTGCCGACGCGGTGCAGCGGGTGGACCCGTCGGCCGAGCAGGCCGCGGCCGGCGCCGTACGCGACTGGCGGGCGGGCCGGGATCAGGCCGAGGCCGCAGCGGCGCTGGACCGGCTGCGGGCCGAGGCCGCCGGCACCGCGAACCTGATGGACGCCACCCTGGCCTGCGTCCGGGCCGGGGTGACCACCGGCGAGTGGGCCGCCGCGTTGCGCGCGGTGTTCGGCGAGTACCGGCCCCCCACGGGGCTGGCCGGCGCGGGCGGGGTCGCCGCCGACGCGGGCCTGTCGGCGGTCCGGGAGCGGGTCGGCCGGACCGCCGCGGAACTGGGCAGCGGCCGGTTGCGGCTGCTGGTGGGCAAGCCCGGCCTGGACGGGCACTCCAACGGCGCCGAGCAGATCGCGGTCCGCGCCCGGGACGCCGGCTTCGAGGTCGTCTACCAGGGCATCCGGTTGACGCCGAGGCAGATCGTGGCGGCCGCCGTGCAGGAGGACGTGGATCTCGTGGGGCTGTCCGTGCTGTCCGGGTCGCACCTGGCGGCCGTACCGGCGGTGCTGGACGGGTTGCGCGCGGCCGGCCGGGCCGACCTGCCGGTGGTGGTCGGCGGCATCATTCCGCCGGCGGACGCGGACGCGCTGCGCTCCGCCGGCGTGGCTCGGGTGTTCACGCCGCGCGACTTCGCGTTGAGCGGCATCGTCGACGAGTTGGTGACGGTGATCCGGGAAGCGAACGACCTCACAGCTTGACGGGCTCGTAGGTCAGGCAGTCGGCGGCGTCCAGGTCGGGGCCGACGGTGATGGACGAAGCGTGGCAGACGAGGTCGTCATTGTGCCGGCAGTCGGCCCGCTTGCAGGCGCCCACCTGGGCGGTCAGCGTGGCCACCCCACCCTTCACGGGCCCGTCGACGAAGGTTTCGCAGTGGGCGCGTTCGCTGCTGCCCACCGTGATGGCGAACGCGTGGCAGCCAGTCTGGTTGTACGCGCAGGCGCGCACGGCGCAGTCGCGTACCTGCGGCATGTCGATCGTTGCCATCGTTGGGACCTCCGCGGTGCCGGATCAGCGTCGTCCCAATTTTAGAACTATCCACCACAAAGAGATGCAAAACCGTATGACGACCGCAACCAGCCGGTTTTAGCCGTAATCGGCGTACCGTGCCGCCCGGCGCCCGCGTCGCCGATCTCTACGGCGGCGGACGAGCCAGGCGACGAAGGCCACCAGCGCCACCCCGAAGACCAGTACGAGGACCGGGAAGACGATCGCCACGATGGACATCACCACGCTCGTCGCGTCCTCGGCGGTGCTGGCCACCGGTGCTCCCACCCCCGCCGTCGAGGCGTTGACCACCGGCCGGGCGGCCGACTTCACCCCGTGCACGCCGAACGCGATCAACACTCCGGCCACGATCGGTACCCACTGCTGGGAGGTGAAGAAGGCTCCGGGGTCGCTCACCGTCACCGTCTCCGAGCCGGCTCCGGCGCCGAACGCCAGGCCGCCGGCCGTCGGGCGGACCACCGTCTGCACGACGTCGTTCACGTGGTCGACCACCGGCACCTTGTCCGCGACCACCTCGATCACGAGCAGCACCGCGAGGATCGCGATGACCCAGCCGTTGGCCAACCACTGCCAACCGGACGGCAGGTCGATCAGGCTGGTGTAGCGGGACAACAGTCCCATCAGGAGCAGCGGGATGTAGGCGTTCAGTCCGGCGGACGCCGCCAGACCCGTACCGGTGAGGGCTTCGAGCACGAATCCCAGGATCGCATCGACGCGCCACCCTCGCCCGGTGTGGCCGGATGGCCCGGCCTGGCCCGTCCGCTACCCTGCCGTGGTGCGGTTGGTGATTGCGCGATGCTCGGTGGACTATGTCGGACGGCTCTCGGCGCACCTGCCGCCGGCCACCCGGTTGCTGATGGTCAAGGCGGACGGTTCGGTCTCCATCCACGCCGACGACCGGGCCTACAAGCCCCTCAACTGGATGAGCCCACCGTGCCGGCTGGAGGAGGCGCCGGGCGTGTGGCGGGTCGTCAACAAGGCCGGTGAGGAACTGCGGATCGCCCTCGAAGAGGTGTTCCAGGACACCTCGTACGACCTCGGGGTGGACCCCGGCCTGCGCAAGGACGGCGTGGAGGCGCACCTGCAGGAGTTGCTCGCCGCCAGTCCGGAGGTGCTGGGGGAGGGCTTCACGCTGATCCGCCGTGAATACCCCACCGCGATCGGTCCGGTGGACCTGCTCTGCCGCGACGGCGCTGCGGCGACCGTGGCGGTGGAGGTGAAACGGCGCGGCGAGATCGACGGGGTGGAGCAACTCACCCGCTACCTGGAACTGCTCAACCGCGATCCGTTGCTGGCCCCGGTGAGCGGCGTCTTCGCCGCCCAGGAGATCAAGCCGCAGGCTCGGGTGCTCGCCGCCGACCGGGGCATCCGGTGCGTGGCGGTCAACTACGACCGGTTGCGCGGCATCGAGCGCGACGAACTCACCCTGTTCTAGTTCGTGCCGTGTCTGAGGTCGTACGTCACCAGAATCGGCTTGTGATCCGACACTCCCAGGCCACTCCAGTGCGTGATCTCGACGTCTCGGATGTTGCTGAGGACGTAGTCGAGTTCTCTGGGATGTCTGCCGAGGTGGGTGGGCAGCCCCGTCTTCTTGATGAGTCTGCCGATCGGCTGGGGTGCGCGGGCCCTGAGCCGATCCGGTTCGACGTTGAAGTCGCCGACCATCAGCCAGGGCGCGGCCCCGTGCCGGGCGATGAGATCACAGGCCATGAACGTCATCGCCCTGATCGCGGTGTTGGTGCTGGCCGGAGCGTGCAGATAGTAGAGCGGCGTCCCGTCGGTTAGGACGGTATGGCCCGGGGCACGGTCGGCCAGGTTGGTGAAGTCGTTGCCGCCCTTGAACCCGGCATTCGAATAACAGGCGGTCGGCGCGGGGGTGTACCGCACACACGGTGGGTTCTGGAGGTTGCGCCCGATCACCCCGTAACAGAGCTGTCGGCCGTTGCGACGTCGATAGACATACTGCTGCGGACTTGGAGCGACGCACTCCGGGGTCAGCTCGCAGAAGACGTACAGATGGGCCGGGATCGTGCCATGGACGAGTTCGATCGGCCGCGTGCGTACCTGCTGGGTCGTGGCTCCGAGGCGTTGCAGGTTCCACCACATGATATTCATGTCAGGATCTCCGTTTCCGCAGTCCGACGAAGAGATACGCCTTGACCCGTTCGGTGCCGTCAGGTGCCAGGATCCATTTCAGGTAGCCGACCCGGCGTACGCCGTGCTCGTCCCGACCGGTCCAGTCGCGTAGCGTCTCGCCGACGTCACCGATCAGCTCGGTGACCACGCCATCCCAGCCGGCCTCCCGGACCGGGCGCAACTCCAACCCGAGACCCGGCAACACGGAGTCGGTCAGGTCGAGATGTTGCATGAGGGCCAGCGGCGTGCGCGACCGGCACATCACGTGGTGGGCGCGCTCCAGCAACGGCCGGGCGTCACCAGGCCAGCGGATGGCTGCCAGGTACCGATCGATCCACCACGGGGCCAGTCCCAGGACCGTGAGACGTAGACATTTCGGGTCCCGGCCGCCGAAGTGGCCGACGTAGGTCACGGTGCCACCCGGCGGCAGCCGGGTCACGCACTCACGGACACGGTGCCGGACCGATCCGGCGATCGACTCGCCGGTGAGTCGGGCCAGCACGTCGAGCCGGGCGGTGAGCGCCGGGACCGTCCGCACCCGTCCCGGCGCTCCCGGGCCGACGAACACGGCCGGGCCCGAGACCCCTGCCGTCGTCACGTCGTACTCGTGCCACAGCGTGTCACCCGCGACGCCCGCGACCGGCGCCGTCGTGTCGTCCTGGCCGACCAGCGCCCGTAAGCCGAGATCCATCCGTCGGCTGCCGTCCAGGTGACATTCGAGCAGGGCGGCGTCCGCCCGCGGCAGGCGGTCGACCAGGTCGACGACGACGCCCGGATCGGGCGGGGTCAGCGGCTCCGGCAGCCGGTCGATCGCGTCGGCCACCAGCTCTCGAAGGGGCGACGCCATCCGTCACCAGTTCCTGGGGTCGAGATCGTGCTCGATTTCCTCGCCGACGCTCTCCAGCGCCGACAGAACCTCGCCGGCCGCGTACCCGGCCGCCCTCAGAGCATCGTGCAACGCGTCGCCGACCTGCCCCAGCATGTTCTTGAGGACGTTGGCCGCCTGATCGGCGCTGTATCCGAAGATGTCCCGCAGCGTCGCCGCCACCTGCTCGGCGTGCACGCCGGCGTCCGCCAGCATCCGGGCGACCTGGTTGCCCGACCACCCCAGCGTGCTAGCGAAGGCCGCGGCGACGTCCCGGGGTGAGAACCCCGCCACCACCAGCGCGTGGCCGATCTCGGCGGACGTTCCGGCGAGCAGTCCCATGACCGTCGACAGCGGGACACCCGCGAAGCGCAGTTCAGTGGCCAGTTGGTTGATGCCCAGTTCGAAGGTCGAGGCGATCGCGTCGGCGGCCTCGTCGACCGCGTACCCCACCCGGGTCAGGGTCTGGTACGCGGTCCTGCTGGTTTGATCGAAGGCGATCCGCAGCGCGTGACAGACGTCCTCCACCCGGTAGCCGGACCGGCGCAGGAGCCCGGCGGCCTGGTCGGCGAGCTGACCGAACTGCTGACGCAGCACGGTCGCTATCCGGTCGGCGTCCCCGACGCCCCGCAGCAGACCGCGATGCACCCAGTCCAGCCAGCGATCGGCATCGGACAGCGTGTCGCGGACGAGGATGGCGAGTTCGTCGGTCAGCAGGGTGTCGAGCCTGCGGAAGGTGTCACCGCTGATCGGCAGGGCGAAGGACGGAATGTCGATGGTCGTGCCCATCAGGACGAGACTCCCGGCGAAGGTCGCGACGGCGACACCGGACACCATCCGGACGGTGACCGTGCCGCCCGCCTGGTCGTCGATGACCAGCCTGCCCAGCGGGCCGAGATCCAGGGCCGTGCGCAGCCCGACGGTGGCTGTTCCCGAGCAGCCAAGATCTTTGGGACCGGTGACGCTGCCCCTCATCGACAGGTGCACCATCGGTGTGACCTGCGTGCCGACGGAGAAGCCCAGGCCGGCGGGTCCCACGTCGAGCCAGCCGTCGGCGATGTCGAGGCCGAGCAGCCGGAGCCGACCCGAGATCGTGAAGTGTGGATCGGTCCGGCCGTCGGTGCGGTTCGGCTGGGCATACGTGGACAGCGACAGTCGAGGGCCGCCGGTGCCCGCGGCGTCGGTGATCGATATCAGGTCGCCGTCAGCCAGTGTGATCGGGGTGAGGTCCGCGTCCGCCGCGAGGCCCTGGGCGCACGGCTGCACTCGCACCCGTGCGCTGAGTGCCAGCAGGTCGATCTCGCCGTCGACGTGCATGCCCGCCGGGAACCGGAGGCCACCCGTCGGACCACCGATCACGACATCCTCCGGGGCGATGTAGAGCTGGGCGTCGAGTTCGACGTCGATGCCGTCGTCGCGGTGAGTCAGGGCATAGTGGGTCATCGTCGACAGGTCCGTCAGGTGCCACCGGCAGCCGGAAGCGTGGCGTACGAGCAGGATCTGTTCGTTCGCGGTCGGCAACCCGATCCCGCCGTACTGGGTGAAGGCGGCAGCGATCGCGTTGAGATCGCGGTTGACGAGGGCGGCGGTCCGTGACGCTGGCATGGTGAACGCGGAAATTCCCTTCAGGGCCACGCGCCGCAGGGTGGCGGCCAGAGCGTCGGGGATCGTGGCCTCCCCGGCCAGGATCCGAGCGACGTCGGCCAGGCTGATGTCACTGATCGAACCGGCCAGCAGGCTTTTGGCCGGGTTCTCGGCATCAAGGAAGATGGCGACCGACCCGTCGAGACCCGTTGTGTCGATGATCCCGGCGAATCCGAGGCTGGGGATGCCCTCCCAGTCCAGTCCGATGAGCAGCGCGAGGTCGGTCACGGTGATCACGTCGTAGGTTATGGAGCCGCGCATGGACCCGGAGATCAGTACGCCATTCGCCAGCACGCTGGCCGCGACGCAGAAGGTCACCTGCTGGCCCTGGATCCGGGTGGAGACGACCGCGTCGAGGAAGGCGCCAGCGCTGCCCTCCTGCAACAGCACGCCCACCTCACCGCGTACCGATGTCACCGTGTCGATGGTGGTCTCCACCCCGACGACGAGCTTCGAGTCGATGGCCGGATCGGGCAGGCTCACCCCGATGCTCACGCTGAGACTGCCGTCCAGCTCGACGTCCAGGTACGAGGCCAGAGCCCGTACCGCCTGGCTGCGCGCCGCGGTCAACCGAGCGTAGATGTTCAGGCCCCGGGACAGCCCGGGCACGGCGGCCGGCAACGCCACCCCGGTCGAGGTCCCGCTGGACGTGGCGAACCGTGACATGTCGGGGAACTGGAAACCCGGCTGCTCCAGCGACGAGAGCACCACCATCACGTTTTCGAGACCCACCAGTGCCTCGATGGAGGCCAACGCACCGAGCCCGGACAACGACGACGCCGTGGGCACTGCAAGATCGATGCCGATCGCCACGCCACTGCCGCCTGTCACGCCGCTGCCGTCGGCCTGCCGGCGAGCGGTGAAGGCCGCGTCGCCGAGACCGTCGACATGCGCGGCGACGGTCAGGCGTTGATCAGTGCGGTCGACGTCGACCAGCACGCTCGCCCTGCTCAGCTTCGGATCGAATCCGTGCGGCACGGCCATCCCGAGGCCGTCGAGCAGCCCCACCAGACGTGACATCGAAATGTCGGGAAGCTGGCCGTACATCTGGAATTCGCCGGGTAGATCGTACTCGAGACTCAGCTCCAGGCCGTCGTCGAAGACCAGGGACCCCCTGAACGTACCGGTGGCGTCGGCGTCCTTCGCCTTCGCCACGTCGAGCCGTACGTCGCTGACCGTCAGGCCGGCGCCGGCACCAAGATCCAAACGCCAGCCGGGGTCGTCGGCCATCGAGGCGCTCAGCGACCAACTCTCGCCCGGATCGACCCAGAGCTGCAACTCGTCGATCGTCAGATCCGGTGGTTTCGGCAACATGGGAAGATGCCTGCGGAACAGGTCGGCCAGCGGGATCGTGGCCTCGGCCGGCAGTTCGGCACGCAGACCCAGAGTGGGCAATTCGGTGATCACGTCCAACGGGATTCCAGCGATCTTCAGGGTCCCGCTCACGAGCGCGGCCACCTCGGGGGACGCGCCGGCGAATGGCTCGGGCACCTGGAAATCCACGCGTGACACCTGGACGTCGAGGCCGGGGAACACCGTCCAGCCCGGACCAGGCACGCCCACAGTCACGGTCAGCAGCTCGACGGCATCAGGGCTCAGCTTCTCCTTGAAGATCAGGCCGGCGCCGGTGAGGCTGAGGCCTCCGGTCTTCGACACGAGAGTCTGGACGTCGGCGGGCAGTTTGTCGCCCAACGGATCGTCCGGCCCGAGGCCCGCGAGGTGTTCGAGTTTGCTCAGCGTCGCTCCCGTGATGTCCGCGGACAGGGCGACCATTGGCGCACCGGGCAGCAGCGTTCCGGTGAGTTGAGCCTCGATCTCCGCCGTCGGCAGACCGAACGTCCCGCAGAGCTGGATCAGCGGACGGTACGCCGGATGTTCGGCCACGAACGCCTCCGACGGCGGCGCGTAGATGCGCAGTTCGGGCCGCGAGAGGCTGGCCGAGCCCAGGCTAACCGCAGCCACGTCGATCGGCATGCGCAGCCGTAGTCCCGGCACCGGCCCGGTGACGTCCGGGTCGAACGGGCTCTGCTGGAAGCCCAGATCCGGCACCTTCTGTCCGGTGGTTGCGGGGCAGTGCAGTCCATACAGGCGGAGGCTGCCATCGCGCGGCAGGACCGTCTCCAGGAGGCCGGAGATTCCCGTTGGCCTGACCGACCCGACGACGTTGAGGCCGGAGAACAGCGGTGTGCCGGTCAGTGGGTCCGCGCCGGGTGTAGTCGACAGGATGAGCGCTGCCTCGGTGAGCCTGAGCAGGTCAAGGATGCTCCAGAGATCGCCCTCCCTGGTGGAGAACCCGGGCAGGTCGGGAAAGCTGACCCCGAGCGACCAGTCGGGTGGCATCACGAGGCGGAGTGTCATCGTCGCGGTGTCGGCGGTCGGGGTGAACACGGCAGTCGTCAGCGCGCCTGTGACATTGAGGAAGGTCGCGGTGCCAGTGACGGTCACGGTCGTGGTCGCGACGATCTTCTGTGCGTTGGCGATGATGATCGGCTCGCCGGCCGTGTAGGCAGCGAGTTCCTGTTCGAGGGCGGGGCCAGGAAGCGTCGTGGCGGTGAGGATGACATCGCCATCGACAACCTGGATCGCCTCGTCGAGCGAGGCCAGGTCCACGTACCCCCCAGGCAGCAGACGATCGGTGAGCTATATCCGCATTCTTACGCGACGCGGGATTCTCCGGACCGTCTTTCGCCGACTCTCACTCCCGCTCACCGCACGGCGCCGCGTACGGCGATGAGCGACTTGGGCAGCCCGGCGAGCCACTCGACGCGGATCGCCGAGCGCGGGAAGTAGTGCCGCAGTTCGGAACGCCCGACCAACTCGGTCCACAGCACGTCGTGCGTGGCCCGCTGGCGGTCGGCGGCCCTGGTGTGGCCGAGCGGCCAGTGCCGGGCCAGCACGATCCGCAGCGGCAGTGGCAGGAACTGCATTCCCGGGATGATCCAGTGTGGCTCCACCGGGAAGTACCGGTACGGCGTCTGGATCCAGTGCGCGTCTGCCAGGCCGTGCACGGTCTCGGCGAACCGTAGCCGGCGCTCGTGCCCGCCCACGTGCTCCAGGACGGAGTTGGAGAACACCAGGTCATACCGGCGCAGCGCCAGATGGGTGGGGAGTTCGCAGGCGTCGCCGTGGTCCACCTCGACCCAGTCGGGCACCGGCCCGGACATCGGTTCCAGGTTGATCAGGTGCAGTCGTTTGGGTCGCACCGGGGCGCGCAACCAGTTCCCCAACCGGCCGCCGAGATCGACGACGGACATCTGGGCAAGGTCGGGGAAGGTCTGCGCCAGCCAACTGGCTCGTCGCTCGCGGTGTCGCGCTCCCCAGGAGTTCGCGCCGTCTACCAGGCGAAATCGCAAAGCGTGCATATCCATTGAGCGCAGAGTAATGGCCACTGGTCCGGCCATGGAATGCCGTACTGTCCGATATGGCCCACCTGATCGTCGGGCTAAGCACGCCGATCATACAATTTCTGGACAATCTTGATGATTCGCGTAACCTGCTCCGGCGTCCGGTCGAAGGTCGTCGCGGGGAGCAGCGACGGGCCCCGCCGTCGGGTGACCGCCCTCGCGTAGCCGAACTCCCGCAGCCCCTCGTCGCCGTGGATCCGGCCGAACCCGGAGTCGCCGACGCCACCGAACGGGAGCGTCGACATGCCGACGAAGGTGAGCGTGGAGTTGATCGCGGTCATGCCGGTCCGGAGCCGTCGGGCGACCGCCACCGCCCGGCGCCGGCCGAACACGGAGCTGCCCAGCCCGTACGACACGGCGTTAGCCAGGGTGACCGCCTCGTCGACGTCCGCCACCCGGCGGATGGTGAGGGTCGGGCCGAACGTCTCCTCCCGCACCGCCGGCGCCTCCTCGGGAACGTCGACCAGGACCGTCGGGTGCACGAAGGGCGGGCGGACGGCGTCCGCGCCACCAAGAGCGGCGCGGCCACCCCGATCCAGCGCGTCGGTGATGTGCCGTCGGATGGTCTCGATCTGGTCGGGCATGGTGATCGGACCGATGTCCGCGCCGTCGTCGCCCACGGTCAGCCGGGCGGCCCGCTCCACCACCTTGGCGACGAACGCGTCGTGGACCGGCGTGACAACGTACGCCCGCTCGATGCCGATGCAGGTCTGACCGGCGTTGGTCAGGGCGCCCCACACGCACGCCTCGGCGGCGGCGTCCAGGTCCGCGTCCTCGTCGACGATCATGGCGTCCTTGCCGCCGGCCTCCAGGAGCACCGGGGTCAGCGTCTCCGCGCACGCCGCCATCACCTTCTTGGCGGTGGCGGTGGAACCGGTGAAGGCGATCTTGCCAACGCCGGAGCGGCACAGCGCGGCGCCCACGTCACCAAGGCCATGCACCACCTGGAGCACCGGCGCCTCGCCCACCACCTCGGCGAACGAATCGACCAACCACTGGCCGACGGCCGGCGTGTACTCGCTCGGCTTGAGCACCACGGCGTTGCCGGCCGCCAGCGCGTACGCGGCCGAGCCCAGCGGGGTGAGGACCGGATAGTTCCACGGACCGATGACCCCGACGACCCCGTACGGCTGGTACTCCAGGTGCGCGGAGAACTCGGCGAGCAGCAGCCGCGACCGGACCCGGCGGTGCCCGAGGACCCGCTTGGCGTTGCGGGCGGCCCAGTCGATGTGGTCGATCGCCGACACGATCTCGACGGTCGCGTCGGCGACCGGCTTGCCGCCCTCCCGGTGGCACAGTTCCGCGAGTTCGGTGATCCGCCGGGCGAGCAGCGCCCGCCAGCGCAGCAGGTGGGCTCTCCGTCCGTCGAAGCCGAGCCCTGCCCACCATGTCGCGGCGGCGCGGGCCCGGTCCACCGCCCCGGTGACGGCCGCCGGGTCGGCGACCGGGAACCGGCCGGCCTCCGCGCCCGTGGAGGGGTTTGTCGACACCAGTTCACCGTTGTCGACGATGGGCACGCCGGGAGTCCGCACAGCCGTCATGGCGGAAGTCTAGACCCGAAGATTACTCATGGGTAAGGGCGCGATTCGCGTTCATTCACGCCCGAGGTCGCAACTGTCACCGGGTTCCGGATGTGCGGGTTATTCGCGTTCCGCACACATTCACAGGCGTTATCGGCCGAATCGGTGAGACCGGTTTGCCTGCTGGGGGGTAATAGTCCGTCCTGCGGACCGGTGGAGAAGATCATTGATCGCTGTCAGGCTGACCCGCGGAAGCCGGCGGTGCGGGCGCTGGCGGTGGGGTGCGTGAGAAATGTGGAACGAGTCTGACCTGTTGCCGGGGCTGACGGTGACGAACGGCCCCTGGCAGGGGGTGAGCTTTCGGCTCCGCGCCGGCACGTGGTTGATCGGCCGGCACGAGGACGCCGACTTCATGCTCGAGGATCCGAAGGTGAGCCGGCGGCACGCCCGGGTCGAGCTGGTGGACGGGCGGGTGCTGGTGACCGACCTCGGGTCCACCAACGGGACCTGGCTGAACGAGCAGCGGATCACCGAGGCCACCGAGTTGCACGACGGCGACCGGATCCGGCTCGGCCAGGTCCGGCTGCGCTACTTCGACCCCTCGACGGCGACCACCGATCCGGTCGGCTCGCTGGCCCTGCGGTCGCTGCGCGCCGTCCTCGACGATTCGGCCGGCACCCGGCCCGACCTGGTCGGGGGTGGGGAAGCCGGTGCAGGTGCCCCGGGGGGCCTCCGGGGAGTTCCGGACGATTCGCCGTCCGGCGCCCTCGCCGCACCCACCCAGCCGATGGAGACCGCCGGTCGGGCCGGCGGGACCCGGATGGTCATCCTGCTCGGCGGCTGCGCGGCGCTGGCCGGGTTCGTCGCGGCGGCGTACCAGATCTTCGGTTGACGCTTCGCGGCATCGACGGGCCACCCGGCATCGACCGGCCACCCGGCATCGACCGGTCACCCGGCATCGACCGGCGTGGGTGAGAAACCCCACCGTGTCTCGACAACCCGACGTCACGTGGCAGACTCGCGCGCATAACCTGAGCGGCCGTTAACCCGGTCGTCCGCAGCGAAGGGATGGTCGGTCGTGGCACGCGAGATCGCCAGCGTCGGCGTCGTCGGGCTGGGCACCATGGGCGCCGGCATCGTCGAGGTGTTCGCCCGCAACGGACTCGACGTCGTCGCCGTCGAGGTGACCGACGAGGCCCTGGAGCGCGGACGGGCCACGCTCACCGGTTCCACCGACCGGGCCGTGGCCAAGGGCAAGCTCTCCGCCGCCGACCGGGACGCGCTGCTGTCCCGGGTCACCTTCGAGGTCGGGCTGCCCGCCCTCGACCAGGTCGACCTGGTGATCGAGGCGGTGCCCGAGCACCTCGACCTCAAGCAGCGGATCTTCGGGCAGCTCGACAAGATATGCAAGCCGGAGACGATTCTCGCCACCAACACCTCGTCGTTGAGCGTCACCGAGATCTCGGTGGCCACCTCCCGCCCCAACCAGGTGATCGGGATCCACTTCTTCAACCCGGCGCCGGTGATGAAGCTGGTCGAGGTGATCCGCACCGTCGTCACCAGCCCCGAGGTGGTGGCGGACGTCGAGGCGCTGTGTGACCGGCTCGGCAAGGTCGACGTGACGATCAGCGACCGGGCCGGCTTCATCGCCAACGCGCTGCTCTTCGGCTATCTCAACCAGGCCGTCAGCATGCTGGAGTCGCGGTACGCCAGCCGCGAGGACATCGACGCCGCCATGAAGCTCGGCTGCGGGCTGCCGATGGGTCCGCTCGCGTTGATGGACCTGATCGGTGTCGACACCGCGTACGAGATCCTGGACACCATGTACCGCCGGGGTGGCCGGGACCGCCGGCACGCGCCGGTGCCGTTGATCAAGCAGATGGTCACGGCCGGGCTGCTCGGCCGCAAGTCCGGTCGGGGCTTTTACACCTACGAGCGGCCGGGCTCGCCCAAGGTCGTACCCGATGACCAGACGCCGCCCACCACGGCTGCCGAGGCCGCCGACGGCGGCAGCGGGATCACGAAGGTTGGTGTCGTGGGGTCGGGCACGATGGCCACCGGGATCATCGAGGTCTTCGCCCGCGCCGGGTACGAGGTGATCTCGGTGACCCGGGGCGCGGAGAAGTCCGCCACCGTGTGCGAGGCGGTGAAGACCTCGCTGAACAAGGGTGTGGTCCGGGGCAAAGTGGCCGAGGCCGACCGGGACGCGGCGCTGGGCCGGATCACCTGGTCGGCGGTGCTCGACCACCTGGCGGACGTGGACCTCGTGGTGGAGGCCGTCGTCGAGGAACTCAGCGTCAAGAAGGCGCTGTTCGCCAGCCTGGACGAGATCTGCAAGCCGGGCGTGCTGCTGGCCACGACGACGTCGTCGCTGCCGGTGGTGGACATCGCGATGGCCACCCAGCGCCCGGCGGATGTGCTGGGGCTGCACTTCTTCAACCCGGCCCCGGTCATGCAGCTTGTCGAGGTGGTCGGCACCATCCGCACCGCCCCGGAGGCGGTCGCCACCGCGCGGGCGGTCTGCGCCAGGCTCGGCAAGACCGCCGTGGTCTGCGGTGACCGGTCCGGGTTCGTGGTGAACGCGTTGCTCTTCCCGTACCTGAACGACGCGGTGAAGATGCTGGAGGCGTCGTACTCGACGGCCGACGACATCGACCACGCGATGAAGCTCGGCTGTGGCTATCCGATGGGGCCGTTCGAACTGCTCGACGTGGTGGGGCTGGACGTGGCGCTGGCCATCCAGCGCGAGCTCTACCTGGAGCTGCGCGAGCCCGGCTTCGCGCCGGCGCCGCTGCTGGAGCACCTGGTCACCGCCGGCTATCTGGGGCGCAAGGCCGGTCGCGGATTCCGCGACCACACCCACCGCTGACGGTGGTCGGCAGGGCCCGTCGACGCACCCGCGTCGACGGGGCGCTGCCTCGTCACCGGACCAGGGTCACCACCGCGCCGTCGGGACGCCCGTGCGCGGCCGCCCGGTGGCGCCGGGCTGGCCGCGCGGGCCGAGGTCGAATCCGCCGTCGCGGCGGCTGAGGTGGTGGTGGACCGTGCCCGCGCCGTCCGTCGTCCGGACATCCGGCCGGCCGTCGCCGTTGGCGTCCAGCACCTGGACCGACCACTGGTTCGTCGCGGTGACATCGCGCTCCAGATCGATCCGGGAGCCGTCACCGCGCAGCACCGACACGCCACTGGCGGCGTCGGCGCACGCCTCCTGATAGCTGACCAGGAGTTCCGTGTCGCCGTCGGCCTCGAAGTCGGCGAGCCGCACGTCCGGCGCGTAGTGGGGCGAGCACCAGCGCAGCGGTCCGGGCACCAGCTTCCCATCCGCCGTGTTGAGCAGGGTCACGAAACCCTCGCCCTGGTCTGTCCATTCGTAGAGGTCGAGCCGACCGTCCCCGTCGAAGTCGGCGGCGCCGAGGTAGCTGGGCTGGAACACCGCCCGGAACCCACCGACCGGGGCGAAGTCGCGCAGCGCCAACAGGTCCCCGGCATGGCCCGGCGGTGCGCCGTCGAACCAGGCCAGCACGAGCTCCACCGTGCCGTCGCCACCGAGGTCGACGAGCACACCCAGGTCTGGGCAGTAGGCGTCGGGTACGCCGGGCACCGGATAGGCGTGGCTGGTCGGCTTCCCGTAGCCGCCGGCCGGGTGGCCCAGCGCCACGTCGACGGCGCAACCATGGGTGGTCCCGCCACCGAGGGTGACCCGATCCGTGCGCCGATCCCCATTGATGTCGCCGTAGATCGCCTCCCCCGGCCGCCCGGCCCAGGCGGCCGGGGCGGTCGCGAGCACCGCGACCACCGCGGCCGCCGTCAGCGTGATGCGATGTCGCCACATGACCACAAACCTCCGTTCGTACGAGGGCAGATCCCCCTAAAGGGGTCTAACCGCGCACGACCGGGTGACCGGACGCCGGTGCCGTGGATCTGGCACGCGCCCCGTCCGGGTGTGGTCAGCGAGTGGCCTTGGGGGCCACGGTCGGCTGGGGCGTCACCGGCAGGAAGTAGCCGGTGCCGGTGTTCAGGAAGTACTGGACCTGGCCCGTCTCGTTGTTCACCGTACGCACGTCGGGGTAGCGGTCGGCGTTTGCCGGCACGACCTCGGCGGTCCAGGTCGTCAGCCCCTGCGGATCGCTCTGCAGCACCTGCGCGTCGCCGTCGTCGAGCACCACCACCACGCCGCTGGAGAAGTCGTCGCACCGCTCGATGTAACTGATCAGCGCGTCGGCGCCGGCCCCGGGGTCCATCGGCCGGACGTCCACCGAGAGCGGGTTGGCGCACCACCGCTCCGGTCCCGGATCGAATGACCCCTCCCCGTCGCTGAGGAAGGTGACGTACCCTTCGCCCTGGTCGGTCCATTCGTAGACGTCCTGGAAACCGTCCCCGTTGATGTCCGCGCTGCCGATGAAACTGGGCTGGAACAACCCGAAGCCCTCGTGCACCACCTCGTAGTGCCGCAGGGTGAGCAGGTTCTCCTCCATGATCGGTGGCGGCCCGGCGAACCAGGTCAGGATGATCTCGTCGACCCCCGACTCGTCCACCTCGCCCGCCGTACCCATGTCCGGGCAGTAGCCGTCCTCCGGCAGGACCAGGTAGGTGTAGACATCGACGTGTGCCGTCGGATGCCCCGGATCGACGCGGAGCTGGCAGTCGATCGAGTTGCCGGGAGTCTCCACCGGCACCGCGACGTCGGTGATCCCGTCGCCGTCGAAGTCTCCGATGATCGGGTCACCGGGGCCGCCGGCGTGCGCGGGCGCGGCCGGACCGGTGACGACCACGAGTCCGACCGCGAGCAGGGGCATCACCACCGCAGACGCGAACCATCGACGGGTCCGACCGGGGCCAGAGGACCGGGATGCCGGTATCACTGGATTACGCATGGCTTCTCCCACGTCTGTCACTGTGGCTCGACAGTAGGCGTGTGGTCGATCGGAACGAACATTGCTGACTGTAATCTGACCGCTGCGTACCGATGGCGACTCCGCCGCGGTGTCAGCTTCCGGACGGACCGTGGCCCCCCGCGAGAGCGGGGGGCCACGGCGGTGCTCCACCGGCTGTTGCCGGTCAGCCGGCGAAGCGGACCGTGACAGTTGCCCGGTCGTTGACCCCCAGGGTGGTCAGCTCGTAGACGAAGGTGTCGGTCTCGGCGGGTGGCGGCTGGCCCACGGTGTAGGCGATCCGCCGGTCCGGCAGCACCCGCGCCGTGCCGTATCGCGGCGACGTGACGATGGTGACCGTGGTGGTCGGCAGCACGCCGGTGTCGTTCGCCAGCACGTCGATGACGGTCGAGCCGCGCGGCGCGACCTCCACCACGTCGTCGTTCGCCACCGCCGCCCGGGTGAAGTGTGCCCGCCCGTCGTTGACGAAGATGGTGACCAGGCCGGAGTCCTGCTCGACGGTCCGCACGTCGGGGATGCCGTCGCCGTTGGCATCCACCACGGTGGCCAGCCACTCGACGGCGCCGGTGAGGTCCTGCTGGAGGTGGATGTTCCGGCCGTCGTCGAGCACCACGACCACGCCCTGCTCGCCGGTGCACCTGATGAAGTACGGCAACAGCACGTCCATGGCGCCGTTCTGGTTGAAGTCGGCGAGCGCGTAACTCGGCGTGAAGGCGCAGAACCGGACCGGCCCCGGCACCAGGGCGCCGTCCGCTCGATTCAGGTACGTCTGGAAGCCCTCACCCTGGTTGTTCCATTCGTAGATGTCGGGGTGCCCGTCGCCGTCGAAGTCCGCCGTGCCGATCACGGCTGGCGCGAACATCGCGCTGATGCCCCCCGCCGGCTGGTAGTTCCGCAGCACCAGCAGATCCACGTCGACGCCCTCGGGTCGGCCGGCGAACCAGCCCACCGCCAGCTCGACGGTGCCGTCCCAGCCCAGATCGATGGCGGTGCCGAGGTCGGGACAGGCACCGATGGCGTTGCCGCCCGGTTCCGGATACGGGTACACACGCGGAGTGTCGAAACCGCCACCGGGCAGGCCAGACTCCACGATCACCGCACACTGATCGGGCGGAAGGATCGCGAGGGTGGCGCGATCGGTCAGCCCGTCGCCGGTGAGGTCGCCGAGGATGGGTTCGCCCTGGCCGGCTGCTTGCGCCGGCCGGTCCTCGGCGGCGACGACTCCGGTCATGATGATCAAGAGCAGGGCGAATGCGGCGGTGATCCGGGCGCTTCTCATGGCGCGGCCCCTCCCGGTTGGCAGCCGGGCGGGACCCGGCCCGTTTCGAACGCTAGTCACCGCCCCTTAACATTTCCGGATACTGACCGTGATCTGACACGTGCGAACGGCGCGCTTTCAGACCGAACCGCGCCCGTCGGGACGCCTCCGGAGATCACCCGTACGCTGGGAACATGAGCCCTCGCCGCAACCGCCCGCGTCGCGACGAGGTCCCGTCGCTGGACGGCGAGCGGGCCCGGCAGGGTGATCATGGTGTGCAGACCTGGCGGGACGGTGAGTGGCTGGTCCGGGGGATCTCCGGCGCCGCGGCGGCGAAGACCTACCGGTGCCCCGGCTGCGCCCAGGAGATCCGGCCGGGGATGCCGCACATCGTCGCCTGGCCCGCTGAGGGTTGGGGTGACCTCGGCGACCGGCGGCACTGGCACGGCGGTTGCTGGCGGGCGCGGGACCGGCGCGCCCCGGCGATCGAGCGGTCCCGGGGCGCGCCGAGGTACGGGCGATAGGTCGAAGGCCGTTCCCTACACTTGATCGCGTGACTCAGATCCGCGCCTCGTCGATCCTGCCCGGCCGTCGGAAGGACATCGACCTGCACACCGCCGACGGTCTCCGGCTCGTCGGTGAGTTGGCGCTGCCGGCCGACCGGGACCCGGTCGCCACGATCGTCTGCCTGCACCCGCTGCCCACCCACGGCGGCATGATGGACAGCCACATCTTTCGCAAGGCCGCGTGGCGGCTGCCGGCGCTGGCCGACCTCGCCGTGCTGCGGTTCAACACCCGGGGCACCACAAGCGTGCGGGGCACCAGCGAGGGGGAGTTCGACAACGCGGTCGGCGAGCGGTACGACGTGGCCGCCGCCATCGAGTACGCCGAGTTCGCCGAGCTGCCGAACATCTGGCTGCTGGGCTGGTCGTTCGGCACCGACCTCGTGATCAAGTACGGCTGTGACCCGGCGATCGTCGGCGCGATCCTGCTCTCCCCACCGCTGCGCTTCGCCATCGCCGACGACCTGGCAATCTGGGCCGAGAACGGCAAGCCGCTGACCGCGCTGGTCCCCGAGTTCGACGACTACCTCCGGCCCGACGCCGCCCGGGAGCGGTTCGCGGCCATCCCGCAGGCCGAGGTGGTCGGCATGACCGGCGCCAAGCACCTGTGGGTCGGCGACGCCGAGAACGTGCTCGACGAGGTGGTCCGCCGGGTCAACCCCGCGGCGTCGGTGCCGCTGCCGCGCGACTGGGACGGCCCGATGGAGACCGGCGACGCCAGCGCGTACGCCGATCAGACCGTCGCCTCGTTCGGCGACCGGTCGGTGCCCGGCCCGGTGCCGACCGCGGGCGAGGAACCGGACTGACCGGGGGGCGGTGGCGCGTCCGGAGGGCCGGGCGACGCGGCCGGTTCGTCGGCGTCCGGCGGCGGCCAGCCGGCCAGCCAGACCCGCCGCTGGGCCCACACCGCCGGCCAGTACCCGGCCCGGCCGGTGAGCCGGGCCCCGAGGGCGCGGACCGCGACACCGGCGGCCAGCAGGGCGCGGCCGGCGGCCGCCCGCCGCGGGGTCCAGTGCAGGCGCAGGTAGGTGACCCGGCCGCGGAGCACCATCACCCGCTTGCCCACCCCGGTCGAGGATCCGCCGCCCAGGTGCGTCACCCGGGCCGCCGGCACCAGCACCGGACGGGCGCCCCGCCCGGCCGCCCGGAGACACAGGTCCACGTCCTCGCTGTACATGAAGTAGTCCGGGGTGAAGCCGCCCAGCTCGGCGAAGAGCGCCCGGTCCACAAGCAGCACGCAGCCCGAGGCGGCCGGGACCACCGCCGGCCGGCTCCGGTCCAGCCCCGGTAGCGCCTCCGGGTTCAGCGCCGGCACCCGCCGGAACGCGGTCGACAGGCCGGTGGCGAAGCAGGCGTACGAGCGCAGGGTCGGCAGCCCGAACACGGACCGCCCGTCGTCGGCCCCGTCCGGGCCCAGCGTCCGGCCGGCGTAGATCCGGTGCTCGGGGTTGCGCCGGGCGAACCGGACGAGCGCGCCGAGCAGGTCGCCCACCGGCTCGGCGTCCGGGTTGAGCAGCAGCAGCCAGCGCGCGCGCGCCAGCCCGGCCCCGGCGTTCACGGCGCGACCGAAGCCGACGTTGCGGGCCAGCCGGACCACCCGGATGTCGGGGTGGCGGGTGGCGACCTCCTCGGCGGCGCCGTCGGTGGAGGCGTTGTCGACGACGATGACCTCGTGCGGCACGCCGTCGTGGCCGCCCAGCCCGGCCAGGGCTCGACCGATGTGCGCCCGGTTCTGGTGGACCACGATGACGACGCTGACGTCCGGGCTCATCGGGCCGCCCCGGCCCGGCTGGACTCGTCCCGTCCCCACGACCGCCGGGTCGCCGGCCGCCGGGCGGACAGCTCGGCGAGCACGGTCAGCAGCGCGTAGCAGATCCCGGCCGGCAGCAGCCAGGGTCGCGGCAGCACGACGTCGACAAGCCACGACGCGCCGCGTACCGGAGCCACCCGTTGCTCGGTGGTGCGCAGCATGGCGGCTCCCGCGCGGACCCGGCCGAGCCGGCGGAGCAGGTCCCGGGTGCGGTGCGGGGTGGCCACCACCGCTCGGGCTCCGGTCACCTCGCGCTTCTCGGCGGGCAGGAACAACGAGTCGAGGAACATGTCGTCGGCCACCACGTCCGGGAACGTGTCGAACCGGCCCCGGCCGACCGCGGACACCGCGATCGCGCCCCGCCCGAACAGCGAACCCCGGAAGGCCGGCAGCCTGCCGTTGACGGCGAAGTACGCCCGGACCAGCAGCGGCCGGCCGGCGGTGTCGAGCACCCGGCGCGGCGCGGCGGCCAGCACCGATGACCGGTCCGGACCGTCCGCCGGTTCCCCGCCCGCTCCGCCGTCGGCTGGATCCCCGCCCGAGCCGGCAACGGCCGGCGATGTCGCGACGGCGGCCAGCAGCGTCCGGACGTCGGCGGTGTCCAGCCGGACGTCCGCGTCGAGATAGAGCCGCGGGAACCGGGTCGCCACCGCGTCGCCGGCGTTCAACGCCGCGGGTTTGCTCGCCACCGGCAGTTCGAGCACGGCCACCCCGGGGACCGCACGAGCCACCGAGGCGGTGTTGTCCGAGCAGCCGTTGGCCACCACCACCACCTCGAACTCGTCCGGCTCGGCGTGTGCGAGCACTCCGCGTAGGGTGTCGCCGACGCCGCCCGCCTCGTCGTGCGCGGCGATGACGATGCTGCTCACCAGGGCGCCCGTCCGGTCAGTGCCTGCTGCATCCGCCGGGCCACGTTCCGTCGGTGGAACCGCCAACCCAGGTGGTGTCGAAAATCGAGCGACGCGCCCTGCACCATCCGGGCCGAGCGGGTCTGTTCGGCGGTCCACTCCGCGATGGTGGTCACGCCGACCCGGCGGGCGGACAGTGGTCGCCGGCCCATCAGGTCCGCGTCGGTGCGATAGATCGTGTGCGGGCTGCGCGGATCGTCCATGTGGTCCTCCCGGATGAAGGGGTGGTACCAGCCGTTGATCCAGCCCATCCAGGCGGCCCGCACGCACCACCGGGTGAACGACTGCCCACGGGCGAGCGGCCCGGCCTGGTCGATCACGGCCCGTTTGACCAGATAACCGCTGCCCTGCACCCAGTGGTTACGCAGCAGTCGGTGCCCGTGCGGATAGTCGACGAGCTTCGGCGCCATCAACTCCGGATCGCTGTCCTCCTCGGGGAACCGCCAGGCACCGATCACGCCGAACCGCGGCACGTCGTCGTGTGCCCGCCGCAACCTGTCGATCCAGTCCGGCTCCTCGAGACAGTCGTCGTCGACCTTGCTGAGCAGGTCTCCTGTCGACTCCTGCCACAGCCAGTTGGTCGGCTCGCGCAGTCCCGGGTTCGCCGGGTCGTGCCACAGCCGGTGCATCCGCGGGTGGTCCTCGTGGGCGCGGACCGCGTCCAGGGTGGGCCGGTCGGTGCCGTTGTGCCAGACCCACACCCGGGCGTCCGGCGGACAACTGTCCAGCAGCCGGGGAAGTGACAGCCGGACGTACTCCGGCCGGTTGTAAGTGATCATAAGGATGTCGATGCCACCCAAGGGGGTCACCCGCCTTCGTTTGTTGGTTCCGCCCGGGTCACCCGCCACAACGCGCCGATCAGGCCGAGCAACAGGTGCACGGTGAGGAAATAGGTCGAGAAGTGGAGCGAATCGAAGGTGAACGAGCTGACGGCGGTCACCCCGACGGCGACCGCCAGGACCAGGGCCAGATCCCGGTCGCGGGTCAGCTTCGCGTGCCGGCGGATCCGGCCGGCGACCATGATCCCGCCGCCGAACAGCAGGACCAGTCCGGTCACTCCCACCCACCCCGTGGTCACCAGGGTCAGCAGCCACTGGTTGTCCAACAGTTGGTACAGCTCGGGCAGCCAGGTGCCGGCTCCCCGCCCGAACCAGGGACGCTCGGCGATGTACGGCGCCACGAACGCGTAGTCCTCGGTCCGCCCCCGTACGCTGGGGTCCCGTTCGCCGGCGACGAGCAGCGCGCGCAGCGACTGGAGCAGTCCCGGCCGCACCACCTGGATCGCCGCGGCCACGACAACGCCGACCGCCATCACGTTCAGGGTGGTACGCAGCGGCCAGGCGAGGGCCAGCAGCAGGACCGCCGCGCCGAGCGCCAGGACCCCGGTGCGGGACAGCGAGAGCGGGATGACGCCGGCCTGGAGCACCGCGAGGGCGGTGAAGATCTGCCGGTCCCGCCGCAGCGGGGAGTAGCGCCCGAGGTGCATCGCCACCAGCAGCCCGATCACCATGAGCACGCTGAACTCGATGTAGTGGCCCGCGGTGCCAGCGACCCGGAACAGGCCGGCACCGCCCCGGTCGTCGAAGCCGATCACATCCCGCTGGAAGACCAGCACCGGGGGCAGGTTGAGGTGGGTGGTGAAGTCACGGCGCAGCGCGAACTGGCCGAGCGCCACCATGGCCATGAAGCCGCAGGCCCAGCAGAACCAGCGCAGCACCCGGTCGACCCGGTCCCGGGTCAACACCCCGTCGGCGAGGATGAGCAGCAGGCCGGCCCCGCCGATCGCCATCACCATCGCCCGGTCCGCGCCGTTGGCCTCCAGCGGCGGCAGCCCCCTGGCCAGGCCCGCGATGTACGAGGCGCCGAGGGTGGCCAGGTAGCCGGCGAGGATCCAGCGCATCGGCTGCCGACCTCGGACGGCCAGCCGGGGATGCAACCGGGTCAACGACCACCAGAGAAACAGGACGATGGCAAGCACCACGGCGGGCCGGCCGACCGCCGCCAGCGGCGGGAATACCAGCCTGGCCGGCAGCAGGTACGCGGTCAGGATCACCGCGATGGCGGGGCCGCTGCCGTCGGGCAGCCGACGCGTGGTCCCTTCGCCGCGCGTCCCGGGCGTCGGGCGGAGGAGCGCGGACGGACCGGCAGTCGGGACGGCGTTCATCGTGGACACGGCGCCCCCTCAGCCGGCGTCCCGGTCCATCTGGCGCGCGCCACTGAGCACGGCGGTGTCGTCCGGCTCAGGTCGGGCGGGCGCGGGCGGGCTCATCACTCCGGCTGGCCGGTGCGTGGTGACCTGGCCGGCCGGCGGCAGTGCGTCCCCGGCCGATCGGACCCGACGCCTCGCCATCCGCCGGATGATCGCGTCGGCCACCACCGCGACGGTCGTGGCGACCAGCAGACCCAGCGCCAGCAGGACGATCTGCGCCCGCAGCACGTTGGAGCGGGACTGGCGCACGTCGAGCCCGGGATCCAGCACGTCGGTGGTGATCTGTTCGCCGGGTCGCGGTTGGTACGCCGCCTGCCGGTTCGCCACCTCATCGCCGATCAACCTGGTCACCGCGGCGGCGCTGGCCCGGGCCCGGTCCGGACCGGTGCCGGTGACGTCGATGGTCAGGATCGAGCTGCGAGTGAGCACGGTGACCTCGTAACGGGCTTCGCCGCCGGCGGCGACCACGGCGGCCCGGGCGCGTCCCGACGAGGCGACGATCTGGATCGCCTGGGCCATCTCCACGGTGCCGACCCGCAGCCACGGGTTACCCGGTCTCGGACTGGCCCCGGGAGCGGGGGCCGCGACCTCGGTCGTCGGTGGCACCAGCACCACCGAGGCGCTGGTCTTGTACTCCGGCCGGACGTGCTGGCCGACGACGATGCCGCCGGCAACGGTGGCGATCAGCACCGGCACGGTGACCCACCACCGCCGCGCCATGAGCTTGAGCAGGTCGATGAGGTCCATCTTCGGGGCCTTTCCGTCAGACAACCGGTCGATCCTTGGCCTCGGGGGCCGGTGCTCGCGACGAGCGCTGCCGGGGGCCGGTCGCGGTGAGCGTCGGTGGGGTGGCTGGTGGCAGCAGGCGGTGCCACAGATCCGTGTACGCGATCGCCTGGTGGTCCCAGGCGAGGTGGTGCCGGAAGCGACGGCGGGCCACGTCGCGCATGGCCGTTCGGGCGGCGTCGTCGGTGAGCAGCCGGTCCAGCGCCGCGGCCAACTCGTCCGGCGTGCCGTTGGCGACGTAGCTTGCGGCGTCCGCCGCGGTGCGCCGGGTCTCCAGCAGGTCGACGGCGACCACCGGCAGCCCGCGGGCCAGGTACTCGACGGTCTTCGCCATGGTGGACAGTTCGGCCATCCGGGTGCGTTTGTCGGGTTGGATGCCGAGGGTCGCCGATCGCAGCAGCCGGTCCACCTCCGCCGCCTCCAACCAGCCGGTGAACCGGACGACCTGGTCGAGGCCGCGTTCGGCGACCATGGCGCGCAGGGCGGGCAGGCTGTCGCCGTCGCCGGCGATCACCATCCGCCAGTCGGTCGCGCCGCGCAGCCGGACCAGCCGTTCCGCCGCGAGCACGGCCACCTCGACGTGGTCTTGCGGGTTGATGACGCCGAGATAGGCGATCAGCCGCCGGTCCTCCGGCTGCCGGGCCGAGGGTTCGGCCGGGTCGACCTCGGCCAGGGTCGGACCGTTGCGCACCACGACCACCCGGTCGGGAGCGCAGCCACCGCGCCGGATCGCCAGTTCGCGGTACGACTCGTTGGTGGCCACCACCGCTGTCGCGCACCGCCAGGAGAGCCGTTCCAGCAGCAGCAACACCCGGAGGACGGCCGCCCGCGGACGTTCGGTCTTGCACTGGTACAGCTCCGGGCTCAGGTCGTGATGGTCGAAGACGAACGGCCGGCGCAGGGCCCGCATCAGCAGCGCCAGGACCCAGAACACGTCCGGGGGGTTGCACGCCTGCACGGCGTCCACCCGGTCACGCACCATCAGGGCGAGGAGCCGGATGGTGACCGCGATAAGCGCCCAGGCGAACTCGGCCGCGAAGCTGAGCACCCCGTTGCCGGCGAACGGCTGCCGAAAGGAAAGAATGCTTGTAGATGCCGTACCGGCCAGGGTGGTCGGCCGGCCGGGGCCGCGCGGGCAGATGACCGTGGCCCGGTAGCCGGCGGCCTCGAGCGCCTGGCATTCCCTGATGACCCGGCGGTCGCGTTCGGCGGGCAGGTTGACCACCACGATGACGACGTGCGCACCGTACGAGGCCGTGCCTGCCTTCATATTCCGCCCGCTTCCTTAATCCGATGTTCCCGACCGGCACACGCATTCGATTCGGTGCTCGATCTCGTTCCGTAACGACACTGTGGCACGGTCCGGTCCGGTGGCAAGGGCTCCGATGTGCCGCTGGATGTCGAGTTACTTACACGACCGCGTCGCTTACTGACCGGTCGTTGTCGCTGATTATCGATGATCTGAAATGCGCTGGGCGACGAATGAAAAATGAGAAGGAATTGCGATACTCAGTCGCGACGTGAATGCCATTTCACATCATTGCCCCGCCGGTCATGCCGCGATTCCGGTCCGCTCGCCGGCGGTGTCCCGCTGGCGTCGGCCGCCGATCTCGCGGGCGTCCGTCGGGCGGACCGGGTCCGCGTCCATTACCGTTGAGCCATGTCCCGGGAAGCCTGGCTGGTCGTCGGCGCGATCGGTGTGGTGCTGGCCGTCGCCGCCCTGGTCGGCGCCATCGTGCTGGCGATCCGGGTGGTCCGCGCCCGGCGGATGCTCACCGAGCTGGGGGCGGGCGGCAAGTTCGCCTTCTACGGCGCGCTCGTCTATACGATCTTCCCGGTCGACGTGCTGCCCGACCCGATCTTCCTGGACGACATGGGCGTGCTGGCCGGCGCCCTGTTCGTGCTGACCCGCATGGTGCAGAAGCAGCGGGCGACCCGGACCGGCGCCGGCCTGCCGGCCCCGGGGTCGGTCGACTGGCCCGACCCTCGCCGGTCCGCGCCGCGTCCGCCGGCCCCACCGGTCTCGGCGCCGCCGCGCCGCCGGCCCTGACCAGCCGGCCCTTGACCCGCCAGCCCTTGACCCGCCAGCCCTTGACCCGCCAGCCCTTGACCAGCTCGCTCAATGCCGGTGCAGTCGAGTCAGCAGCCCTTCCGTCAACCGGGTCATTGCCCGGTCCCGCCGGGTCGGGCCGAAATCACGCACCGCGCGCAGGGTCTCCGGTCGGGGGCTCAGCGGCTTGAACGTGGTCGTCGGCCGGTACGGCGCCGCGTCCCGTCCCGCCGCCTGGATGGCCAGCGTCAACTCGGTGACGTGCAGAGTGAATTCCGGGGGCGGGAAGTGCTCCCGCCCGTTCGCCAATGCGTCGGCCAACTCGGCGACACCGATCGCCTTGTCCTGCCGGCCCAACTCGTACTGCCGCCACCGGCGGACCAGCGCGCCCGGCGTCATGGCCCGGTTCCGTCGCGGCCGACTCGACCCCGGCGGCGCGTTGCGCACCAGGCGCACCCGTCGGCCGTCGACGCCGAACAGCCGGCGCAACGTGGAACTCCGGCGAACCGACATCGCCTTGCGGGCGTTCAACGTCAACGAGCTGAACGTCTCGACGTACACCGGGCAGCGGTAGTGCCGGTAGGTGTCCGCCGAGATCATGCCCCGGTCACCGACCACGCGCATCCGGTGGTCCAGCGGCGCGCCGATCGAACAGGTGACCCGGGCGACCACGCCCGAGGCGAACTCCAGGCAGGCGACGGAGAAGTCCGGGGTGTCCGGCGGGTCGACGGCGTCGGCGGTCTTGTCGGGCAGGACCTGCTTCGAGAACGCGGTCACCGAGGCGACCGGACCGAAGATGGCACACAGCCAGGTGAGGTGATAGCCGACGTGCTCGTGCGTGCACCCCTGGGCGTACTCGTCCAGGTAGGGCCAGGGTGCTCCGGTGCGGCTGCGCCACGTCTCGGGTCGCATCAGGTACACCGGGTTGTCGTCGAACTCGGCGTACACCAGGCGCACCGCCCCGACCGCTCCGTCCTGCACCGCCTTCCACATCGTCTGCGCCGTGTCGCCGAGCGCGTTCGACGGTGCCGCGGACAGCGCCAGCCCCCGCTCCCGGGCCAGCTCGACCAGCTCCCGCGCCTCGGCCAGGTTCGTGGTCAGCGGCTTCTCGCTGTAGACGCTCTTGCCGGCCAGCAGGCAGGCCCGGGTCACCTCGGCGTGACTCTCCACGCTTGTCAGGTTGACCACGATGCGGACCGCCGGATCCGCCAGCATCGCCGCTCGGGACGGATAGGCGCGCAACCGGTACGCGCGGGCGACGGTGGCCAACCGGACGGGATCCCGGTCGAAGACTCCGGCGATGTCCAGGTGCGGGTGGTCGTGCCAGGTGGCCAGGTAGTGGTCGAACACGTAACCGCAACCGATGATCCCGACCTTCATGACAGTCTCACCTCCATCCGGGTCCGGTCGACGGCGGCCAGCACCGCGACGCTGTCGGACAGCGGCATGACGGGACTCTCGATCAGCCCTGCCGCGACGCACCGCCGCACCTCGTCCGCCTCGTAGTGGTAGCCGTTGCCCGTGTACCGCAGGGTGGTGGTCCGGGCGGCCCGGTGCAGCGGCCCGCCGGTGACCCGGTCCCGCAGTTGGTGCAGACCCTGGAGCACCGAAGACTCGCGCCAGCGCGCCCACCGACCCGACCCGTCCGGATCGGTCGGGTCGATCCGCGCCACCGACAACCGGGACGGCCGGTAGATCGGTCCGTGCAGGTGCGCCACCCCGTGCTCGCCGGTCACCCAGCAGTCGTTCGGGCCGGCCGAGCGCAGGCTGGCCCGTGCGACGGAGAGCCCGCCGCCGGGATGCCGCGCGGTGACCACGGCCTGCTCGTCCACCCCGGTAGGGCCGAGGTCGACCATGCCCTGCGTCTCCGCCGGCCGGCCGAGCAGGTGGATGGCGAGGGAGATTGGATAGACCGCCCGGTGCAGCAGGGCGCCGCCGGCCAGGTCGGGCCGGAAGACGCTCCGACCCGGGTCCACCCGGGCCGGCAGGCAGAAGCCGCCGGTGAAGCCGCGGACCCGGCCCAGGTCGCCGGCGTCCACCAGGCGCTTCACCTCCCGTACGGCCGGCAGGAAGCGGGTCCACATGCCCTCCATGCAGAAGACGCCGTGGCGCCGGGCGGTGTCCCGCACCGACTCGGCCTCCGGCCTGGTCGCCGTGAACGGCTTCTCGACAAGCACCGGGACGCCCCGCTCCAGGCAACGGACGGCCAGCGCGGCATGGGTGTTCGGCGGGGTGGCGAGATAGCACGCGTCCACACCGGACTCGATCGCCGCGGTGTAGTCGGCCGCCACCCGGTCGATGCCCAACTCCCGGCCGAACCGTTCCGCGTTCGCCCGGTCCCGGGAGGCCACCACGACCGGAGCGGCGTCCCGGGCGTACCGCAACCCCAGAACGAACTTCCGGGCCACCGGGCCGGTGCCCAGGATCGCCCACCGGAATGTCATGACCCCTCCCTCACCGTGCCGCGCGGCCGGAACCGCACCGCCAACCGTGGCCGCACCATGGCGCGGAGTCGGCGGTCGGCCAACCCGAGCACCAGTCCGGCGGTCGCCGCCGCACCGGTCCCGAGCACCGCGAGCGCCACCGGTGCGGAAAGCTCGTCGACGCCCCATCGGGCGGCCAGCACCGGGGTCGCCGCGGCGACCCCGGCGGCCAGCACCGGCGGCAGTGTCGGGGCCAGGAAACGCCCCACCGGCATGCCGGCGGTCCGGCGTACCGTCACCCAGAGGGCGACCGCGTTGACAAGTGCCTGGATCACCACCCCGGCGAGGGCGACCGTCGCCGCCTGGGTCGCCGGCCGGTCGGTGGTCAGCAGCAGCCCCAACCCGGCGAGCAGACCGCCACCGAGCACCACCCGGATCCAGGTGATCGCGGCCAGCCGGGCCGGCCGGCCGATCGCCTGCAAAGCCGGGCCGAGCAGCACGCCGTACACGTTTACCGCGGCGTACAGGCAGAGCAGCCGGAGCGGGACCTCGGTGCCGGACCACTGCGGGCCCAGCAGCCCCACGAGCGGGCCGGCGATCGCGGCCAGGACGCCCAGGATCGGCAGGCCGGCGACCGCGCCGAGGTGCTGGAGCTGGGTCAGGTGCGCCGCGAACGCCCGCCGGTCGTGCTGCAACCGGGACAGCGAGGGGAGGGCCACCTGTTGCAAGGACCGGACCGTCACGTCCACCACCACGTCCGGCAGCCGCGCCGCCAGCCGGTAGATGCCGGTCGCCACCGGGCCGAACACCAGCCCCGTGACGATCAGGTCGACGCGGGAGGCCAGCATCGCGCCGAGCCCGGCGTTCGTCGAGTGCGCGGAGAAGCGCCACAGTTCGCGCAGCGCGGCCAGCCGGGGCCGGGCCGCGGGCCGCCACCGGCACACCATCCAGAGCACGATCAGGCTGATCAGCGCGCTGGCCACCTGCTGCCCGACAAGCGCCCACACCCCAGCCCCGGCGAGCGCCAGGCCCAACCCCAGCACGCCGCTGAGCAGGGCCGCCAGCAGCGTCCGGATGGCCACCGCGCGGAACTGGAGTTCGCGGCGGAGCAGTGCCTCGGGCACGATCGACAGGCCCTGCAGGAAGATCATGGGGGCCAGCGCGATGGTCACCGTGGTGAGCCCCGGCTCCCGGTTGACGAGCGACCACAGGGGGCTGATCGCGATGGTGAACAGGGTGAGCCCGACCCCGGTGAGCGCCAGTGCCGCGAAGGCCGCGTCGAGGTGCGCGGGAGTCAACGTCTCCCGCTGCACGATCGCCGCCGCCAGCCCCTGCTGGAGCACGGTCAGGACGATCAAGATGAGCACCGTGGCCATCGCCACCAGGCCGAACTCGACCGGGCCGAGGAGCTTGGCGAGCAGGAAGGTAACCAGGACGGAGGTGCCGAAGCGCCCGGCGGTGAGCAGGTAGGACCAACCGATGGCGGAGCGCACCCGCTCGGAATGGCTGGACTGCTCCGCCGGTCCGGTGCGCGAGCTGGAGAGCGAGCCGGTCATGCGGCGCCGGGCCGCGCCGCGGCGCTACCGACGGCCACCCGGGCCCAGCGCAGCTCGGCGTCCAACGAGCCGGTCTCGCGCAGCGCCCGGATCCGGGCCAGCCGCCCGTGGCGGTCACGGAACGCGTCCAGGGTGAGGCCGTATCGCCGGTACGCCTCGACCAGCTCCTCGATCCCGTCGCGCACCGTCCACCGGGGCCGGAAGCCGGGCACCTCGGCCGCGATCCGGGAACAGTCCACCCGGTAGTCCCGGGTGTCGGTGCCGGCACCCGCCGCCATGGTGACCACGGACCCCTCCACCACCTCGGCGACCAGCGTCGCGACGTCCCGGATGAGATGGTTCTCGCTTGTCACGCCGACGTTGTAGGCCCGACCGTGGACCACCTCCCGGGGCGCCTCCAGCAGCGCCAGCAGGCCGGCGCACAGGTCCCGGGCGTGCGCCAGCGGCCGCCAGGCCGAGCCGTCGGACAGCAGCCGGACCTCCCCGGTGAGCAGCGCGTGCGCGGTGAGATCGTTCACCACCAGGTCGGCGCGCAGCCGCGGGGAGAAGCCGTACGCCGTGGCGTTGCGCGCGAACACCGGCGAGAAGTCGTCGTCGGCCAGTTGGGCGAGCCCACGCTCCGCCGCGATCTTCGATTCGCCGTACGGGGTGACCGGCGCGAACGGCGCGTCCTCGGCGAGTGGCTGGTCGCCACCGCCGGACCCGCCGGACCCGCCACCGGACCCGTAGAGGCTGCACGACGAGGAGAAGACGAACCGGCCGACGCCGGCCGCCTTGGCTGCCCGGGCCAGTCGCAGGGTGCCCCGATTGTTGATGTCCACGGTCAACCGGGGATCGAGGTTGCCCACCGGGTCGTTGCACAGGGCGGCGAGGTGACACACCGCGTCGAATCCCGCGCAGTCCGCCGGCTCGACGTCGCGCAGGTCGACGCGGCGGGTCGGCACCGGTGCCGGCGGCGGACCGAGCAGGCAGTCGGCGTACAGCCCGGTGTCCAGGCCGGTGACCTCGTGTCCGGCGGCGGTCAGCAGGGGCGTGAGCAGGCTCCCGAGGTATCCCTCGTGTCCAGTCACCAGTACGCGCATGCGGACCTCCGGCTGTCTGGCAAGCGGGCCAGGGGAAGTCTAGAGTGAGCCAGCGATCACTCCGCGTGACAGTCAGATTGCGGACTGAGCGGTCTCATGGTCATTTGTCGTGATTAGCCTGGCGATCCGGAGAACCGGAGCGATCGGGGGAACAACGTGGTGATCGCGACCTGCCGGCTCTGTGCTGCGGATCTGACCGAGACCTTTGTGGACCTCGGTATGTCACCGCTGTGCGAGAGCTACCTGACGGCCGCCCAGCTCGACGGCCCCGAGACGTTCTATCCACTGCACGTGCGGATCTGCTCCGCCTGCCTGCTCGTGCAACTTCCCGCGTACGTGTCCGGGGAGGCGATCTTTTCCGACTACGCCTACTTCTCGTCGTACTCCAGATCCTGGGTCGCGCACGCCGGCCGGTACGCCGAAGCCATGGCGGCGGACCTGGCGCTCGGGCCGGACAGCCTGGTAACGGAGGTGGCAAGCAACGACGGCTACCTGCTGCGGCACTTCGTGGCGCGCGGCGTCCCGGTGCTGGGGGTCGAGCCGGCGGCCAACGTCGCGGCGGTGGCCCGGGCCCGGGGGGTCCGGACCGAGGTACGGTTCCTCGGCGCCGACAGCGGCGCCGACCTGGCCGAACGGTACGGCCGCGCCGACCTCGTGGTGGCGAACAACGTGTACGCGCACGTGCCGGACCTCGTCGGCTTCACCGCCGGTCTGGCCGCCCTGGTCAAACCGACCGGTCTGGTCACCCTGGAGTTCCCGCACCTGCTCCGGCTGATCGAGCGGCACCAGTACGACACCATCTATCACGAGCACTACCAGTACCTGTCGCTGCTCACCGCCGGCCGTGCGCTGGCCACCGGGGGCCTCGCCGTGGTCGACGTGGAGGAGTTGCCCACCCACGGCGGGTCGTTGCGGGTGTACGCCCGACCCGAGTCGGCCGCCGGTGAGCCCTCGTCGCGGGTGAAGACGGTGCTGGACGCCGAGCGCGACCGTGGCCTGCACGAGGTGGCCGGGCACCGGGGGTTCGCCGCCGCGGTCGCCACCGTCAAGCGGGACCTGGTGGACTTCCTGCAGTCGGCCCACGGTCAGGATCGCCGGGTGGTGGGATACGGCGCCCCGGGCAAGGGCAACACGCTGCTCAACCACTGCGGCATCCGGTCCGACCTGCTGCCGTACACGGTCGATCGCAGCCCGCACAAACAGGGCCGCTTCCTCCCTGGCACGCACATCCCGATCCATCCCCCGGAACAAATCGACCGGGACCGACCAGACTTCGTCCTCGTCCTGCCGTGGAACCTGCGCACCGAGATCTCCGAGCAGCTCGGCCACGTCCGGGACTGGGGCGGCCGGCTGGTCTTCCCGATTCCCCGGCTGGAGGTGGCCTGATGAAGGTGGTGCTCTTCTGTGGCGGGTTGGGCATGCGGATGCGGGAGGACGCCGCCTCCGCTCCCAAGCCGATGACCATGATCGGCGACCGGCCGCTGCTCTGGCACGTCATGCGCTACTACGCCCACTTCGGGCACATGGACTTCATCCTGTGCCTCGGGTACGGCGCGGCGGCGGTCAAGGACTACTTCCTGCGCTACGACGAGACGCTGTCCAACGACTTCACCCTGGCCCGCGGCGGCCGGGACCTGCGGCTGTTCTCCGCCGACATCACCGACTGGAACATCACGTTCATCGACACCGGGCTGGCCAGCACCATCGGGGAACGGCTGCTGCGGGTCCGCCGGCACGTCGAGGGGGAGCCGATGTTCCTGGCGAACTACGCCGACACGCTTACCGACGCGCCGCTGCCGGCCATGGTGGACCGGTTCGCCGCCAGCACCGCGGTGGCCAGCATGCTCGCCGTACCCATGCAGTCCACCCACCACGTCCTGGACGTCGCCGACGGCGACCGGGTGGAACGGGTCCGCCCGATCCGGGACCTGATGCAGTGGGAGAACGGCGGCTACTTCGTCCTCCGCCCGGGGATCTTCGAGGCGCTGCGGGAGGGTGAAGACCTGGTGCCGCACGCGTTCGACCGGCTGCTGCGGTCCGGTTGGGTGATGGCGCACCGGCACACCGGCTTCTGGCGGGCCGCCGACACCTTCAAGGACCGCGCCGAGCTGGAGGAGCTGTACCGGTCGGCGCGCTGTCCCTGGATGGTGTGGGACGCCACTCGGACGACCGACCCTCGGGTCGGCGGGGCTGCACTAGCTTCCGACGCCGCCAGCCCGACACGTTCCGACGGCCCCGGCCCGGCCCGGCTCGATCCCGCCGCGCTGGCCGGGTGATGACCTCCTTCCGGCTGGCCGGGCTGCGCACGGTCACCCTCCTCGGGGCCCACCCGGACGACATCGAGATCGGCGCCGGCGGGCTGCTGCTGTCGCTGGCCACCGTGCCCGGCCTGCGGGTGCACTACGTCCTGCTCACCGGCAGTGCCGCGCGGCAGGCCGAGGCACGGGCCGCGGCCGCCGCGTTCCTGCCCGACGCCCGGCTCACCTTCGCGCTGCACGATCTGCCGGACGGGCGGGTGCCGGCGAGCTGGGCGGCGGCGAAGCGGATCGTCGACGAGGCGGCCCGCGAGGTCGACGCCGACCTGGTGGTGGCGCCCGCCGCGGACGACGCCCACCAGGACCACCGGACGCTTGCCGAGCTGGTGACCACGTCGTTCCGGCAGGCACCGGCGCTGCACTACGAGATTCCCAAGTGGGACGGCGATCTGGGCCGGTGCAACGTGTACCTGCCACTGACCGAGGAACGGGCCCGGCGCAAGGTGGAACTGCTGAACGCCTGCTTTCCCTCGCAGAAGGCCCGGGACTGGTGGGACGACGAGGTGTTCCTCGGCCTGGCCCGGCTGCGCGGAGTCGAATGCCGGAGCCGGTACGCCGAGGCGTACCGGTGCGACAAGGCGACGATCGCGTTCTGATCGGGGGGTCGGCGGGTCGGGCCGGCCCCCCGGCGGCTTCCGCCCTACGGGATGACCGGCAGCCCGGTGTCGAACCACACGTTTGTGCTCCGTTCCCAGAAGACGCCCGGCTGAGTGGGTCGGGCGCAGACGCCGTACCGGTAGTCGCGGCCGAACTTGTTGCGGGTGAACCGGACGTTAGTGGCGGCCAGTGTGGGGCTGATTCCGATCGAGTAGTTGCCGCCGTTGCAGTAGTTGTCCGTCATCAGCAGGTTGGTGACCCGACCGCTGCTGGAGCCCAGCATGAGGCAGGCGTTCATCGGGTCGCGCAGGGTGGCGTTGTAGGTGTCGATCCGGTTGTGCTGGATCAGGATGTTGCTGCCGCCGGTGGTCTGCAGCGAGTCGTTGTGCGTGCCGGTCTGCCGGGACAGGTCGTGCAGGTAGGAGTCGACGATGGTGGTGTTGCTGCCCATCCGGGGCCCGTCGATGACCCGATGAATGTTGGCCCGCCGGATGGTGAAGTCGCTGCAGCAGACGGCCGCTGAGGTCACCCCGCTACCGGTGATCTCCACGTCCTCCAGCACCAGATTACGGAACCCGGTAAGCACGCGGACGGAGTACGCGATGCTGTTGCAGGTGATCCGGGACCTGGTGATGCGCACGTTGCTGGCGGCGACGGTGACGCAGCCGACGATGTTGAGACCGGTGACCACCTGGCCGGCCGTACGCAGGGTCAGCCCGCTGGAGTTGCGGAGCACGGTGCCCGCCGGGACGCCGGTGGTGCTGGCGCTCGGCCAATAGGTGATGGGGGTGGGCGGCACGAGGTTCGGGGTCGCGGCGGCGGGGGGACTCGGGACGGCGGTCGGTGCGGGCTGCGTCGACAGATTCGTCGACGGCGGTTCGCCGGTCGGTGCGATCAGGTGACCGGCGGCGGCGGCGAGTGCCGCGCACAGTCCGACCACCACACCGACAAGGACCGGCCGACGGGGATGAGATGAACGGCTACGAACGGGGATGTCGTCGATGGTGGACATGATGTCCCCCTGCCTGGGAAGAAAGCTCCCCTGTGGGGGGAAGTATTACATTGCGTGGGCAGGGGTTCGAAATTAACGATCAGACGGATTACGGACAGGCTCCCGGTCTGACTCCCGGGCTGTCTCCCGGACTACCGTCGCTGCTGCCGCGGGAACACGACCTCCCGCATGATGAGCTGGACCGCGGCCACCGCCGGGATCGCGACCAACGCGCCGATCACGCCGAACAACGCCACCCCGAGCAGCGCCGCCACGATCGCCGACACATCGTTGACCTGCACCGAGCGGCGCATCACCTTCGGGTAGAGCAGGTAGTTCTCGAGCTGTTGATAGACCACGAAGAAGACCACGCAGGCGATACCGATCTGGAGCGAGGTGGCGAAGCCGACCAGGCTCACGATCACCGCACCGAGGGTGGCGCCGATCTGCGGGATCAGGTCACAGATCGCCACCACGACGGCCAGCGCGAACGGATAGGCGAGCCCGACGATCAGCGCGAAGGCGAAGGTACTGACGCCCGCGAGCACCGCGATCGCCAGGGCGCCCACCATGTACGCGCCGACCTTGTCCAGGATCTCGTCCCCGATGAGCTGGACCCGTTCCCGCCGGGACGCCGGGACGAGCGCGTACCCGAGGCGCTTGATCTGCTCGAACCCGGCCAGGAAATAGATCGTCAACACCAGCACGGTGAGCACGCTGAACAGCGTGCCGAAGATAAGCCGAGCCCCGCCGAGCAGGCCGCCGACCGCCCGGCCGGCCGTCTGGGCGTTGGCCAGCCCTTCCAGCCGCTCCATCACGCCGAATCGGTCGACCAGGTCGTTCACGGTCTGGTTGCGCCGTAGCTCGTCCACATAGCGGGGCAGTTCGTCGACGAACTCGGTCGACTGGGTGACAAGCGGCGGCACCAGCGCCACCAGCCCGCCGCAGAACAGCAACAGGACCACCAGGACCACGGTGGTCACCGCCAGCCAGCGCGGCAGGCCCCACCGGTGCAACCGGGCGACAGCCGGATGCAGTCCCACCGCCAGGAACAGCGCGATGAAGATCAGCACCAGCACCGACGCCGCGTTGCGCACCGCGAGGAAGGCGGCGTACGCCAGCAGCAGCCCGAGCCCGAAACCGAAGCCCACCAGGAAGGAGCTGCGGCGCAGCGGCCGACCCGGCTGGCCGAACCGCCCGGAGTCGCGCGGACCGTCGGGGCTGACCCCGGTCACGCTGTCGTTCGGTGCGCTCCCGTTCGGCGCGCTCTCGTCGTCCGCCGCGCTGTCGTTCGGCTCGCGGGCAGCCGGGATCCCACCGGTGCCGGTCGCGTGTCCGGCGGATCCGGCCGCGTTCCCGTCGGTGCCGGTCGCGTGTTCGGCGGATCCGGCGATGTCGCCGCCGTCATCGTGGCTCCGCGACCGCGCCCCACCCACCGCTTTCTCCCTCCCGTGCCGGTCGGCGATGCCGGCGCCGGGCCGCCGGTCCGGCCGCCGACCGGTGTCGATACGGGAGATTAGCGGTACGGCGGGCCGCCGGCCAGCCCGGTGCGCCGGCTCAGCGGCGTCGGCGGCGGGAGTCCGCGAACTTCTTGGACCGCTGGCCCCGGTCGCCGTCTGGAGCCGAGGCCGTGCTGTCGGGCGCCTCGGCCCGCGGTACCGGCTCCGCACCGGGACCGGCCCCGGAACCCGCCCCGGCGTCGGCCGCACCGACGGCGGAAGCGGCCGGAACCGGCTCGGCGTCACCCGCGCTGCCGTCCGGGTCGTCGTCGCTGATCGCCCCGGGCGCCTTACCGTTCGACGTGACCGGCACCGGTGCGGGCTCGGCGGGGTCGGTGTCCCTGGCGGTCACCGGTGTCGTCCCGGCCGCCTCGGCGGCGGTGTCGGCGGAATCGATCGCGGTCGTCGGCACCTGGTCGCCATCGGCGGGGCCGTCGGCCGGGTGGTCAGCCGCGACGGCGCTGTCCGTCCCATCGGCCGGGCGACTGTCCGCGACGGAGCTGTCCGCACCACCGGCTGGGCGACTGTCCGCGACGGCGCCGTCCGTCGCGTCGACCGGGCCGTTGTCCGCGGCACCACCGTCGGCCACCAGTTGGACATCCGCCCCCGCCTCGGCCAGGTGCCGTTCCGCCCGCTGCGCCGACCGCTGGGTCTCGCCGAGCCGTTCCCGCTCGGACGCGAGCTGGGACTGGATCTCGGCGAGGCGCTGCTGGATCTGGTCGGACTCCTGCCGCGACGCCCAGGTTTCCTGGCGCAGGTCGGCGAGCTGCTGCTGGGCTTGGGCGATCTCGAGCATCACCTCGGCGAGCTGCTGCCGCCCGGTGACGGCCTCCTGTTGCGTGGCGGCCAGGTGCTGCTGGGTGGTGGCGAGGTGCTGCTGCGCCGTCGCGGCGTACTCCTCGAACTGGCGCTTCGACTTCGCGACGTGCTCGTCGGCATCCCGGCGCACCCGGGCCGAGTATTCGTCGGCCTTCCGCCGCACCGTCTCGGCGTGCTCGTCGGCCTTCAACCGCACCCGGTTGGTCTGCTCTTCCAGGGAGCGCTTCGCCGTCGTCGCGTGCTCGTCGGCTTCCCGCCGGACGCTGGCGGCATACTCGTCCGCCTTCTTGCGGATCTTGCCGGCGGCCTGCTCCGCCTCCTCGCGCTGGGCCGCGTACTGCTGCTCCAGACCGGCCCGCCACTGGGCGAACTCACCCTCCACCGCGGCCCGCTTCGCCATCATCTCCCGGTCGGCGACGGCCAACCGGTTGGCGATCTCCTGCTCGGTGGCCGCCCAGCGCTGGGCCATCTCCTGCTCCGTGGCCGTCTTGCGCTGGACCACCTCGCGCTCGACCCGCTCCCGGAACACCCGCAGTTCGCGTTGCACCTGCTCGCGGGTCTGCTTGACGTACTCGTCAATCTCGGTGCGCTGCTGGTTGACGTACCGCTCGGTCTCGGCGCGCTGGTGGTTTACCCATTTCTCGGTCTCACCGCGCTGGTGGGCAACCCATGTGCTGGTGTCGGCGCGCTGCTGTCGGACGTAATCGTCGATCTCCGCCCGGGTCCGCTGGGCGTACTCCTCGGTCTCCGCGCGCTTGCGCTGGTTGGCCGCGGCGGTCTGCTCGGTGAGTTCCCTGGCCTCCCGCTGCCCCTTCGCGAGGGCGGCCTCGCCGGCGCTGCGGAGCCGGCCGGCTTCCTCGGCGGCGGCGGCGACCTCGTCGTCGGCCTTCTTCAGCCGGACCGCCGCGGCTTTGTCCTCCTCCGCCCGGCGGGCGGCGAGCGCGAGCTCGAAGTCGCGCAGCGCGGTCGCGGCGTGTTCCCGCGCCTCGTTGAGGATCCGTTCCGCCTCAGCGCGACGGTTGTCGATCTCCCCCTGGGCGGCGCCGACGATCGCCTCCGCCTGTTCCTCAGCGATCAACAGCATCTGTTCGACCCGGGGACCGAGGTGGCGGAAGGACGCGCGGTCGACCATGCCAACCTGACGGCGCACGGTGGCGAGGTCCCGCTGCAGCTGCTCGATCTGCCCGGCCATCGTGTTGACCTGCGTGTACGCCTGTTCGCGCTCGGCCGCGAGAGTGGCGATCTCATGCTCGGCACGAGCGACGTAGCGGTCCACCTGACGTTTGTCATAGCCCCGGAAGGCGGGCTCGAAGCTTGGCTCCGTGGTGACTTCCCCGCCAAGGGCGAACAGTTCCTCGCCGTGCGACATGCCCCCCATCCTCACACGTATCGCCCCGGCGCGTGGCGATACGGACGGCCGTGATGGGACGTAGGTCACCGTTGAATTGGGCGGGATCGGGGCTATTCGCGGCGGGCCGGGCGCGGGGCTACGCCGGATAAGTCCAACGTAGCCCCGAACATGCCCTTATGCCCGGATCATCGCGATGCTCGACTCGCGATGCCCGTTCACGCGGTCCTCCAACCGCGCCGGATCCGATCAGCTCGCCGACTCGGCGGCGATCTTCGCGTCCTTGGCCTCGGTCGCGGGCCGGGGCTCTTCCTTGGCCTCCTTGGCCTCCTTGGCGTCCTTGGCGGCGGGCGCCTCGGCGGTCGGTTCGGCGGCCGCGGCCTTGCCCACGGTCGGGACGATGCCGGCGAGACCGGAGAGCATCTGACCAAGCTGCGAGGTGACCGCGTCCTTCTGCCGGGTGAGGTCCTCGACCTCGCGCCGGGCCGCCTGCGTGGTCAGCTCCGACTCGGTGCGAGCCTCGCTGAGCACCCGGTTGGCCTCCGACCGGGCGTCGCCCAGGGTGCGATCCGCCTCGGCCTTCGCCTTGGCCACCGTCTCGAGCGCGGTCCGCTCGGACTCGACCCGGCGCGCCTCGGCGCGCTGCTCGATCTCCCTGGCCCGCTCCTGGGCCGCGGCGGCGCGCTGCTCGGCCTCGCCCACCAGCCGCTGGGTCTGGGCGACCTGCTTGGCGTGGCGCTCGGACTCCTCCCGCTCGGCCCGCTCCCGCCGCTCGGCGAGTTGCAGCTCGAGCGCCTGCAGATCCTTGTCGCGCTTGTCCCGGGCGTCGGTGAGGAGCTTGGTCGCCTCGGCGCGCTTCTCCTCGGCCTCGCGAGCGGCCTTGGCGCGCAACTGGGTGATCTCCCGCTCCGCGGTGGCGCGCAGTGTGGACACCTCGCGCTCGACCATGGACTTGAGCTCGGCCACCTCGTGCGCGGTGACGGTGCGCAGCTGCTTGGTCTCCCGCTCGGCGTCGGCCCGGAGCGTGTCGGCCTCGCGGCGCGCCTGCACCCGTACCTCTGCCGCCTCCCGCTCGGCGGCGGTGCGCACACTGCCCGCCTCCCGCTCGGCGGTGGCCTTCATGGCGGCCGCCTCGGCGCGCGCCTTGTCGGTGATCTCCCGCGCCTCCAGCCGAGCGGCCGAGAGGATGCCCTCCGACTCGCGCTTCGCCTCGCCGCGGTGGTCGTTGGCCTGCTCCTCGGCCAGCCGGAGGATCTGCTCGACCCGGGTGCCCAGGCCGGAGAGGGTCGGCCGGTTGTTCTCCTCGAGCTGCTTGTTGGTCTCGGTGAGCTTCTGCTCCACCGCGGCCAGTCGCTGCTCGGCCTGGCGCAGCCGACGTTGGGCGTCGTTCATCCGCTGCTCGGCCTCGCCGCGGGCCTGCTCGGACTGGGCGAGCGCGGCGTTCAGCCGACCGACGAAGTCGTCGACCTGGGCCCTGTCGTATCCGCGGAGCTGGATGGTGAAGTCGGGTTGGGTGTTGGCGTTCTCAAAGAACGCGAGAGGGGAGGACTGCTGCTGGGGCATTGGCACATACTCGCAGACTCCCCAGGGGGCTTCGCAAGAGCAGGGCAAGGTATCCGCTCGCCCTCTCATGGTCAACTCGACCCGCCGCCAGCGATTCCCCGCCGCCGCCTCGCGGCTCGCCGATATTGGCGATCTTGGCAGCTCGGAGGCCGGGTCCGCCGGTCCGTCGGCGGCGTCCCGGGTCCGCATCGGACGGTTATCCGGGTACGGCGTTTCAAGGGTCGAATGGGTCGACTGGCGCGAGCCGATTTCACCCCGCGAGGGGGCGCCGAAAGCCATTCCGACGATCCGGAATGGCTGACCGGACGACCCGTTCAGTGCCCGCGGAACCGGTTGATCGCCGCCTCGTGCCGGGCGCGCAACTCGGTGTCCCGGACGCCGAGGCCGTCCGTCGGGGCCAGGCACCGGACGCCGACCTTGCCCTGGTGCGCGTTGCGGTGCACCTCGTACGCGGCTTGGCCGGTCTGTTCCAACGCGTAGGTGCGGGACACCGTGGGATGGATCCGGCCCAGCGCCACCAACCGGTTCGCCTCCCACGCCTCGCGGTAGTTGGCGAAGTGGCTGCCGACGATGCGCTTGAGATGCATCCAGAGGTACCGGTTGTCGTACTGGTGCTGGTAACCGCTGGTCGAGGCGCAGGTGACGATGGTGCCGCCGCGCTTGGCGACGAAGACGCTGGCGCCGAAGGTCTCCCGGCCGGGATGCTCGAAGACGATGTCCGGGTCTTCTCCGCCGGTCAGGTCCCGGATCCGCTCGCCGAAGCGCCGCCACTCGGCCGGATCGGGGGTGTCCTCGTCGGACCAGAACCGGAACCCCTCGGCCGCCCGATCGATGATCAGGTCCGCACCCATCCGGCGGCACAGTTCCGCCTTTTCCGGCGAGGAGACGACGCAGACCGGGATCGCGCCGCCATGCAGGGCCAACTGGGTGGCGTAGCCGCCGAGTCCGCCGGAGGCACCCCAGATCAGCACGACGTCGCCCTGCTTCATGTTCGCGCCGTGGTGGGAGACCAGTTGCCGGTACGCCGTCGAGTTGACCAGGCCGGGGCTGGCCGCCTCCTCCCAACTCAGGTGCCGGGGCTTGGGCATCAGCTGGTTGGCCTTGACCACGGCCAGTTCGGCGAGGCCGCCGAAGTTCGTCTCGAACCCCCAGATCCGTTGCTGCGGATCGAGCATGGTGTCGTCGTGTCCGGGGGCATCCTCCAACTCCACGGACAGGCAGTGGGCCACCACCTCCTGGCCGGGACGCCAGCGGGTCACCCCGGGTCCGACCCGCAACACGACGCCGGCGGCGTCCGAACCCACCACGTGGTACGGCAGGTCGTGCCGCTTGGTGAGCGCGGAGAGCTTGCCGTACCGACGCAGGAAGCTGAACGTGGACAGCGGCTCGAAGATGCTTGTCCACACCGTGTTGTAGTTGATCGCGCTGGCCATCACCGCGATCAGCGCCTCGCCGGGGGCGAGTTCCGGCGTCGGCACCTCCTGGGTGTGCAGCGACTTACGCGGGTCCCGGTCGCGGGGGGCGAGTCCGTCGAACATGGCGGTCTCGTCCGCCCGCACGACGACGCCGCGGTAGCTGTCCGGAACCGGTAGTCCCGCCACGCCGGCGAGTTCCCGGTCCGGGTTCCCGGCACCCTCCGCCGCCATGATCGCCTCAAGGATGTCCTGCACGGCCTGGCCTCCCGTTCCTCGTCGCCGGTCCGGAGCGGGCCGCCGTCGGCGAGTGGCCGACATCGTCTCGGGTGAGCCGTGTCCGTCGCCATGTCGCGCGGCGACACATCGATGTGCCGCCGGCTGTCGCCCGGCGTTCCGGCGTCGACGACGTTCCATCGGCGCCGGAGGTTCCGCTGTGTCGCCGGATGTTACTGAACGGTAGCTAGGGTCGGGAAGGCGTCTGTGAAGAATTGCACCGACCTCACTCGCCCCACCGCCCTCCCCGCCACGCGAGCCCTCCCCGCCGCCCCCCTCCCCGCCACGGGAGGGGGTCGGCGGGGAGGGGAGGCGGCGGCGGGGGTCAGGGGTGTGGGGTGGGGGGCTGTACGAGTTCGACGAGGACGCCACCGGCGCTCTTCGGGTGGACGAAGTTGATCCGGGAGCCGGCGGTGCCCCGGCGCGGCTCGTCGTACAGCAGTCGGACCCCGCGCTCGCGCAGCGTCGCGCAGGTCGCGTCGATGTCGGCCACCGTGTACGCGACCTGCTGCACTCCCGGGCCGGAGCGGTCGAGGAACCTCGCGATTGTCGAGTCCGGGGAGAGCGGGGCGAGCAACTGCACGCAGCCGCCCTCGGCGGTCGGCCCGACCTGTAGCATCGCCTCCCGGACGCCCTGCTCCTCGTTGGTCTCCACATGCACGCAGCGCATCCCGAAGACGCGCTCGTAGAATGTGATCGCAGCGTCCAGGTCGGCGACGGCGACGCCCACGTGATCGATGCGGATCAATCCTGCGTCTGTGACCAAGTCCGCAACGGGCTCGCTCGGGGAGTTGTTCACCATGGCGCTAGTCTGACCTAACAATCGTTAAGGCGTCCCCTCGGCACCCCCTCGGAGGCAGAAAGCCATGACAACGGTGAGCGACGGCGAGTTCCCCGGTATCGAGCGCGCAACCGGTTCGGTGATCGTGGGGGTGGCACGGACGCCGATGGGGCGGCTGCTGGGCAACCTGAAGGACCTGCCGGCGACCAAGCTCGGCGGTATCGCGATCAAGGCCGCGCTGGAGCGGGCCGGGGTTGCCCCCGACCAGGTGCAGTACGTGATCATGGGCCAGGTCCTGCAGGCCGGCGCCGGCCAGATTCCCGCCCGCCAGGCGGCGGTGGAGGCCGGCATCCCGATGTCGGTGCCCGCGCTGACCATAAACAAGGTCTGCCTCTCCGGCCTGGACGCGATCGCGCTGGCCGACCAGTTGATCCGCGCCGGCGAGTTCGACATCGTGGTGGCCGGCGGCATGGAGTCGATGACGAACGCCCCGCACCTGCTCACCGGGCAGCGGAAGGGCTACAAGTACGGCGACGTGACGCTCGTCGACCACGCGGCACTGGACGGGCTCACCGACCCCTGGGACCACTGCTCGATGGGCGAGTCGACCGAGCGGCACGGGCAGACCAGGGACATCAGCCGCACCGAGCAGGACGAGTTCGCGGCGACGAGCCACCAGCGGGCCGCGGCCGCACAGAAGAACGGGCACTTCGGCGAGGAGATCACCCCGGTCGTCATCCCGCAACGCAAGGGCGACCCGCTGGTGATCGACGAGGACGAGGGCATCCGGCCGGACGCCACCGCCGAGTCGTTGGCCAAGCTGCGCCCGGCGTTCACCTCCGACGGCGCGATCACGGCGGGCAGTTCCTCGCCGATCTCCGACGGGGCGGCCGCGGTGGTGGTGATGAGCAAGGCCAAGGCGGCCGAACTCGGGCTGACCTGGCTCGCCGAGATCGGCGCGCACGGCAACGTCGCGGGACCGGACAACTCGCTGCACTCGCAGCCGTCCAACGCCATCAACCACGCCCTGCGCAAGGGTGGACTCACCATGGCTGACCTGGACCTCATCGAGATCAACGAGGCGTTCGCCCAGGTGGGTATCCAGTCCATCCGGGACCTGGGGGTCAGCCCGGAGATCGTGAACGTCAACGGTGGGGCGATCGCGCTCGGCCACCCGATCGGCATGTCCGGTGCCCGGCTGGTGCTCACCCTGGCGTTGGAGCTGAAGCGGCGGGGTGGCGGCACCGGTGCCGCCGCGCTGTGCGGGGGCGGCGGGCAGGGCGACGCGCTGATCATCCACGTCCCGTCGACAGAATGAGGGTCGTGGAGACGAGTGGTGTCGGCGGCCGGGCCGGAATTCGACGCAGCCGGGACGTACCGGCCCTGGTGGACCGTGCCCGCGACGGTGATCCGCGGGCCGTCGCCCGGCTGATCACGCTTGTCGAGTCGGGCGACGAGTTGCTGCCGGAGGTCGCCGCGGCGCTCGCACCGCACACCGGCTCGGCCCAGGTGGTCGGCCTCACCGGCTCGCCCGGGGTCGGCAAGTCGACGACCACAAACGAGTTGGTCCGGGCGCTGCGCTCCCGCGGCCACCGGGTGGGCGTGCTCGCGGTCGACCCGTCCAGCCCGTTCACCGGGGGAGCCATCCTGGGTGACCGGGTGCGGATGCAGGACCATGCCACTGATCCGGGGGTGTACATCCGCTCGATGTCCAGCCGGGGGCACCTCGGCGGTCTCGCCGCCGCGACGCCGCAGGCGGTCCGGGTGCTGGAAGGCGCCGGCTGCGACGTGGTGCTTGTCGAGACGGTGGGTGTCGGTCAGGCCGAGGTGGAGATCGCCTCCCTGGCCGACACCACGCTGGTCCTGCTGGCGCCCGGCATGGGCGACGCGATCCAGGCGGTGAAGGCGGGCATCCTGGAGATTGCCGATGTTTTCGTGGTGAACAAGGCGGACCGGGACGGGGTGGACGCCACCGTCCGCGACATCCAGGGCATGATCGCACTGGGCGAGCGCGGTCCCGGTGAGTGGCGGCCGCAGGTGGTCCGGGCGGTCGCCGCCAAGGGCGAGGGCATCGACGACATCGCGGCGGCGATCGACAAGCACCGCGACTGGCTGGAGCAGCGCGGCGAACTGCGCCGGCGCCGGGAGGCGCGGGCCGCCGCCGAGGTCGAGGCGATCGTGCTCGGCGTGCTCCGCGAGCGGATGGGGTCGCTTCGCGCGGGTACGGCGTTGAGCACGCTCGCCGCGAAGGTGGCCGACGGGTCGCTGGACCCGTACGCGGCCGCCGACGAGTTACTGGCACAGATCGCGAGTTGAGCGGCAGGCACCCACTGTTTCCGGACCGAGGCGGATGCGGAAGAATCTAACGCTATGAGCAGCCTGGAGGAGCTTGAGCAACGGATCACGGCCATGGAAGCCGAGCTCGCGGTCGTGCGGCAGGAAGCTGCGGCGGCGCGGGCGCTGGCGTCCGGGGCGGACCGTGACGTTGCCGAGTACCGGGCTGAGCTGCGTGGGCATACCCGGGTGCTGTCCGCGTTGCGAGAAACGCAGCTTGAGCACTACACGGAACACAAGGCGGACGCGGCGGAGATCAAGTTGGGCCTGGCGCACATTGTCAGGATGCTGGAGGGCCTGAGCGGCGACACCGAGGCGCGGGAACCCTGACCAACCTTCGCTGGCACCAACCTTCGTCGGCGTCGAAAGTACGTACTGAACCAACGCCCATCATCGGCCCAGTGTGCCCGACACCCTCTGACGTGGCCTGCCAAGTGCCCCGTCCGCTGGGCGCGTGCAGTGGTCAGCGGGCTGCGTGCTCCCACGGACGCTCGATCCACGGATTGTTGTCGAGGTAGGCCGTGAGCCTGGGGAAACGCTGCCTCGTACGGGTCTCGTCGGTCAGATCGGCCGGGATTCCGACGGGTGTGTCGGGTCCGGAAGGCCCGTCGATAGCGAAGGGAGCCCCGGTTGCGGCGATGTGCGCTTCGAGTGGGAGGCCGCAGAACCAGTCAATCCGCGCGTTGTGCCGGTCGGGTGCCAACTCGACAAGGCTGTCAGGGTCGTCATGGACGCGCTGCATGGTTCGCCGCCCGTGCGACACGATCCAGTCTTGCACGGCGAGGAAGTCGTCATCGTCGATGGGGCCGAGCAGCAGCGTCGCGGCGTCTCGGATTGGCCAGCGGTAGAACTCGTCCTGTGCCTGGAACCAGAGTTCCTCGAACTGTTCAATCTCGCCCGGGGTCAACGCGCGGAGGCGACGGAGGAGCGCCTGGGCGACGCGTTCGGTGTCACTTCCCACCTCAGCCCGGGCACCTTCGACGAGGCGCCAGAAGACCGCCCACTCCACTGCCAGACCGTACCAAGTCGGTCGTTTGCCGCCGGTGTCGGCGCGACGATTGTCGCCCGGCACGATCAGGATCAGGCATCCGGATCTGCCGCCGGCCGAGCTCAGCGTTACGGCAATCAGCTGGCCAAGACGCTGGAAAGTCAAGGAGGTCGGCATGAGGAGCGCCAGATACCACGCGCGGCTGATCTTTCGGTGGCCGGTCGACACGCGCGGACCAGGCGCGACACCAGTAAGCCGGGCTGCTATCGATCCGCGACCTACATTCCGCTGCGGCCGTGCGCCGATAACCAGGAACGGCCGGCGGCCTTGACCGTCGCGTGGCCTGGGTCCCGCCGTTACCCGCGGGTACGTTCTCCTTAGCGATCGTTCAGGCGACTCCTCTACACTCGGGTCCAGTCGACCCGAGGAGGAGCCCCCGGATGAACGCCGAGGAAATCGCCGCCGGCCGGGCACGCTGGCAGGCCCGATACGACGCCGCGCGCAAGCGGGACGCCGACTTCACCACGCTGTCGGGGCTCGCTGTCGACCCCGTGTACGGCCCGCCGGAGGGCGCGGCGTACCCGGGATTCGACCGGATCGGCTGGCCGGGCGAGTTCCCGTACACCCGGGGGTTGTATCCGACCGGCTACCGCGGACGGACCTGGACGATCCGGCAGTTCGCCGGGTTCGGCAACGCCCAGCAGACAAACGAGCGGTACAAGATGATCCTCGGGGCCGGCGGTGGCGGTCTGTCGGTCGCCTTCGACATGCCGACGCTGATGGGACGCGACTCCGACGACCCGCAGTCGCTCGGTGAGGTGGGGCACTGCGGGGTGGCGATCGACTCGGCCGCCGACATGGCGGCGTTGTTCGACGGCATCGACCTGGCGGGCGTGACGACGAGCATGACCATCTCGGGTCCGGCGGTGCCGGTGTTCTGCATGTACCTGGTCGCCGCCGAGCGGCAGGGTGCGGATCTGTCCACCCTGGACGGAACGCTGCAGACGGACATCTTCAAGGAGTACATCGCGCAGAAGGAGTGGCTCTTCGAGCCCGAGCCGCACCTGCGCCTCATCGGCGACCTGATGGAGTACTGCGCCCGGGAGATCCCGCGGTACAAGCCGCTGTCCGTCTCCGGCTACCACATCCGGGAGGCCGGCTCCACCGCCGCGCAGGAGCTGGCGTACACCCTGGCCGACGGGTTCGGGTACGTCGAACTGGGGCTCTCCCGCGGGCTCGACGTCAACGTCTTCGCGCCGGGGCTGAGCTTCTTCTTCGACTCGCACGTCGACTTCTTCGAAGAGATCGCCAAGTTCCGCGCCGCCCGCCGGATCTGGGCCCGCTGGTTGCGCGACGTCTACGGCGCCACCAGCGAAAAGGCACTCTGGCTGCGGTTCCACACGCAGACCGCCGGCGTGTCGCTGACCGCCCAGCAGCCGGTGAACAACGTGGTCCGCACCGCCGTCGAGGCGCTCGCGGCGGTGCTCGGCGGCACCAACTCGCTGCACACCAACGCGCTTGACGAGACCCTCGCGCTGCCCACGGACGAATCAGCCGAGATCGCCCTGCGTACCCAGCAGGTGCTGATGGAGGAGATCGGGGTGACGAACGTGGCCGACCCGCTCGGCGGGTCCTGGTACGTCGAGGCGCTCACCGACAAGATCGAGGCCGAGGCCGAGGAGATCTTCGCGCGGATCAAGCAGCTCGGCGGCGAAGGGCCGCACACGATCGGGCCGATGACCTCGGGCATCCTGCGCGGCATCGAGGAGGGCTGGTTCACCGGCCACATCGCCGAGTCGGCCTTCGTCTACCAGCAGGCGCTGGAAAAGGGTGACAAGAAGATCGTGGGGGTCAACTGCCACACCGGCACGGTGGCCAAGGAATTGGAGATCCTGCGCATCTCGCACGAGGTCGAGACCGAGCAGCGCCGGGTGCTGGCGGAGCGGAAGGCCGGCCGCGACGACGCCGCCGTCAAGGCGGCGGTGAACCGGATGGTCGAGGTGGGCCGCACCGGCGACAACATGGTTCCGGCCATGCTCGACGCGGTGCGCGCCGAGGCCACCCTCGGCGAGATCTGCGACGCGCTGCGCGCCGAGTGGGGCGTCTACCGGGAGCCGGCCCGGTTCTGACCTGTCGACGTCCTGGCGGGCCCGCCCCCTCGTACGGGCCCGCCAGGACGCCCGCCGGTCACGTGCCGGTCACGACGCGCCCGTCCCCGTTACGAGCGGGACGGCCCGCTCTTGACCCGCTTCGCCGGGCCGCCGATGGGCGAGATCGCGAACCAGTCGTTGCAGGTGCCGTGGCCGGCGATCTGGCCCAGCTTGAGGTCCTTGTGGAAGTAGTACAGCGGCCAGCCGTTGAGGGTGAGCTGCCGACCGCCGTCCGCCTGCACGATGACGCCGACGAGGTCCTCCTCCAGGCCCTCGCCCACCTCGTACCCGTTGGGTGCCAGCACCGGCTGCCAGGTCTGGCGGCAGGCGCCGACGCAGTTGCTGCGGGGCGGGTTGGCCTTGTCCTTGTCGGACCGGTAGACGGTCCGGCCCTTGGCGTTCACCACGACCGGTGACAGCCCGGCGACGGTCGCCACCCGGAGCACCTGCGGCTTCCCAGCGATGGGCGCGTTTCCGGCGGCCGGTCCTCCGCCGGCCGGCCCGCCGGCAGCTGGTGCGTTTGCCGTTGGCTCAGCCGGCGTGACCTGGCCGATCGGTTGCTGCTGGCCGGCCCGGCCGCCGGCCTGGCCCGCCTGCTGCTCGGGGTTGGCCGGCGCGTCACGGGACGTTGCGGATTTGTCGGAGGTCGGTGCCGCGAAGCCGGTCGAGCAGGCGGTGAGGCCGAGGGCGATGAGGCCGCCGCCGAGTGCCGCGACAACGCGGGAGGTCGGTCGAGTACGCACGGGTGTACTCCTCTGCTCGGTGGTGTTCCGCGGATACGATGGTCACGCGGTGTCGTCGCGCGGTAGCCGGTTCTGTCCCCCGGTTCGCCGGCCCCGGCGATGTCGCTACCAATACGACGGCTCGGGCGATCCGGTTCACGGAGTTCCCTGTCTCCAGCGCCCCGCGACCCGTGCCGCCCCGTCCCGCGGAGGGCATCGCCGTGCACACCACCCCGCAGGCCCGGTACGCCGTGGCCCTGCTGGTCACCGTGGAACTGGCGCTCGCCGCCGTGAGCATGGGCTTGGCGTGGTGGGCGTCCCCGCCCGACCCCTCGGATCGGCCGGCGGTGGAGATCCGCCGGGCGGCCCGGTTGCCACCGGATCCGGTCCCGGCGCCCGGCGCCGCCACCGGGTCCTTCACCTGGTCCTGCGGGCGCAACGAGAACGGCCACGTGAACTCCGCGAACGTGGTGGTGACCCCCGGCGCCCCCGGCCCGGTCCACCACCAGCACGACTACGTGGGAAACCTCCACGTCGACGCGGCGAGCACCGTCGACGACCTCACCTCGGGCGCTACCAGCTGCGTCAACGGTGACCGGTCGACGTACTACTGGCCGGTGTTGCGGACCCTCGACGACCGGGGCGGACCGCACGGGGAGATCCGCGTTCCCGACGAGGTGACCCTGACCTATCTCGGCAGCCCGGCCGGGCCGGTCGTCGGTGCGCCGACCCTGCTGGTGGGGGTGATCGGGGACGCCTTCGCCGCCACGAACGGGGGAGCCCGGGCCAGCGCCACCTGGACCTGCGCGGGTTCGCCCGATCGCCGGACCACCGCGTACCCGATCTGTCCCGACGGCGAGCGGGTCGTCCGGGTCTTCGACTTCCCCGGTTGCTGGGACGGACGCCGGGAGGACAGCCGGGGTCACCGCGCCCACCTGCTGGCCGCCGACGTCACCGGCCGCTGCCCCCGGGGGACCTTCGCGGTTCCGCGACTGCGGATCACCGTCGGCTACGACCTGCCGGCCGGCGCCGATTTCGTGATCGACGGATTCCCCGACCAACGCCACGATCCGAGCACCGACCACGCCTTCGCGGTGAACGCCATGCCTGACCGGCTGATGTCCGAGGTGGTGCGGTGCCTGAACGCAGGGATCCGGTGCGGCCCGGAACCGGCGTGAACCGATCATCGTGTTTCGTCGTAGCTCCGGTGATGTGGCCAGCCGATGTGGCCAGCGCCCCCGGTGGGGTGGGGAAGGCTCGGAGGAACCGTGATGCTGCGAGGCCGCCGGCCGACATCCAGCGATGAAGCGCTGGTGCGGACGTTGTACGAGCAACATGGGGGCGCGTTGCTGGGATACGCCATGCGGATCACCGGCGACCGGGCCGCGGCCGAGGACGTCCTGCAGGAGACGCTGCTGCGGGCCTGGCGACACGCCGGAAAGCTGTCCGAGTCCAGCGGATCGATCAGGGGTTGGCTGTTCACCGTCGCCCGCAACGTGATGACCGACGCGGCCCGCGCCCGGTCGGTGCGACCGCAGGAGGTCGCGGAATCGCCGGTCACGGTGCCCACCCAGCGCGACCACGCCGACACGGTTGTCGATTCGGTGGTGGCCCTGGACGCCCTGCGGAAACTGCCGGGCGAGCAGCGGGACGTCCTCGTCGAGATCTACTTCGGTGGGCGCAGCGTGGCCGAGACGGCCGAGAAGCTCGGCATCCCTCCCGGAACCGTCAAGTCCCGCACGCACCACGCCATGAAGAACCTGCGCCGGCTGCTGAGCCGTCCGGCGATCCTGGAGGAGGTCGCGGGATGACCCGGGCGCACGAACCGTACCTGCTCGGCGCGTACGTGGTGGGCATCCTCGACGACGCCGAGCGGCACGAGGTGGACGACCACCTGGCCGGCTGTGAACCATGCCGGCGCGAGGTCACCGAGTTGCGGGAGACCCGGGAGGCGCTGGACGGGCTGCCGCCCGAGGCGTTGTCCGACGCCACGCCCGATGCTGATCTTGTCCTCGCCCGTACCCTCCGGCAGATCCGGTCCGAGTCCACCTCGGCCGTTCGGCGACGGCAGACGCTGGTGGCGGCCGCCGCCTCGGTCGTCGTGGCCCTTGCCGTCGGTGCCGGGCTGGCCCTCGGCCGCGGCACGGGAAGCGACTCCCCGCCGACGGCGGTCGGCCCGTCGGCCAGCCCGACCGTCCCGACACCAGAGCCGACCGGCGTCCGGGCGGGCACCGTCGTCGACCCCGACACCAACACCCGGCTCACCGCCTCGGTCACCCCGTTCGTCGGCTGGGTCCGGGTCAACGCCTCGGTCGCCAGCATCCCGGCCGGCGAGGACTGCCGGCTGGTGGTGGTGAGCCGCACCGGTGCCCGGGAGAACGCCGCCGGTTGGGTCGTGTCGAAGGCGGGAGAGGCCGACGGGGTGAACCTCGACGGCAGCGTCGCGGTCGCGCCGGCGGACGTCGTCGCCCTGGAGGTACGCAACACCAGCGGTCGGGTCTTCGTGACGCTCCCGCTGTAGGGGATCCGGGTCCGGCCGGCGGGCCCGGCCAGCGGCGACCGTCCGTCCGGGAGCGGCCCGGACCAACGGGGGCGGACGGTCGTCGCGGCCGGTCCCGGGGCCGGCGGATGACGGTCACCGCGACCGCCGATGGTCGGTGGCCACGGCGGAGCGTGCGAGACTAGACAACCATGAGCGACCCACGCACCAACCCGTCGATCTTCACTCGCGGCGCGGTAGATCTCAGTTCGTTGCGTACCAGTGCCCAGCCGGCCGCTCGCCCGGGCGCCGGGCCCGCCGCGGCACCGCCCGCAGGTCCGGCCGGACCGGCCGGGGCGCCGCCCGCGGGCCCGGCAGGAGCCGCTGCCGGAACGGTCATCGACGTGACCGAGGCCACCTTCCAGTCGGAGGTGCTGGAGCGATCGCTCCAGACACCCGTGGTAATCGACTTCTGGGCCGAGTGGTGCGAGCCGTGCAAGCAGCTCTCACCCGTGCTCGAACGGCTCGCCGTGAAGGGTGGCGGGGCGTGGGTGCTCGCCAAGGTCGATGTCGACAGCAACCCACGGCTCGCCCAGATGTTCCGGGTGCAGGGCATCCCCATGGTGTACGCGGTGGTGGGCGGCCAACCGGTGGACGCGTTCTCCGGCGTGGTACCCGAGGCGCAGCTGCGGCAGTGGATCGGCGCGGTGCTGAAGGCGGGCGGGGTGTCGGTCGAGGCACCCGAGGACCCGCGGATGACCGAGGCGGATGACGCGCTGATGGTCGGCGACCTGGACGCGGCGGAGCAGGCGTACCGGAAGATCCTGGCCGAGACCCCGGCGGACAAGGCGGCGGAGGCGGGCCTGGCCCAGGTGTCGCTGGCCCGACGGGTGCAGGGAGCGGACCCGGCCGCGGTGCTGGCCGCCGCGCGGGCACAGCCGGACGACCTCGCGGCGCAGCTGTTGGCCGCGGACGTCGAGGTGCTCAGCGGGCAGGCCGAGGAGGCGTACGACCGCCTGGTCGGGCTGGTCCGCCGGACGTTCGGTGAGGACCGGGAGACGGTCCGTCAACATCTCGTCTCGTTGTTCACCGTCGCCGGGCCGGACGACCCAGCGGTCGCCTCCGCTCGGCGGGCACTGGCCAGCGCGCTCTTCTGATATGTAGGAGTTAGCGGGTGTGCCAGCCCGGCCGGACCAGGACGGGAGACAACAATTGCGCCGGATCGCCGTCCTCGACGCACCGTCCAACCTGGGCCTACGCCCGCCCACTCCGACATCGGTGCCGGGTTGTGCCAAGGCACCCGGGGCCCTGCGCGACCACGGCCTGATCGGCCGGCTGCGCGCACGGGACGCCGGGTGCCTCACCCCGCCGAGGTACGACCCTGGAGACTGGCGCCCGGGGGACGGGGTGTGTCACGCGGGGTCGATCACGACGTACTCGGCCATGCTTGCCGACCGGATCGGCGACATTATCGATCACGGCGAGTTTCCCGTGGTCCTGGGCGGAGACTGCTCGATCCTGCTCGGCTCCGCACTGGCGATGCACCGGCTCGGCGAGGCGGTGGGCGGGCGGGTCGGCCTGGTGTTCGTGGACGGCCATTCCGACTTCCGGCATCCCGGCAACGCCTCCTACGTGGGTGCCGCGGCGGGAGAGGATCTCGCGCTCGTCACCGGGCGCGGGCAGGCCGACCTGACCGCCATCGAGGGACGCCGGCCATACTTCCGGGACATCGACGTGGTGGTGCTCGGCATCCGGGCACAGGACGAGTACCGGTTGGACCTGCAGGCGGCCGGAATTCTGCATCGACCGGTGCCGCAACTGCGGGCCGAGGGGGCCGCCCGAACGGCGCAGTGGGCGCACGAGGAACTCGCCGACTGCGCGGGATACTGGGTGCACGTGGATGTGGACGTCCTCGATCCAGCGGTCATGCCCGCAGTCGACGCCCCGGATCCCGGCGGCATCGCCTTCCCCGAACTGGAGTTGCTGCTGGCCGGACTGGTCGACACGCCGCACTGCCTGGGTGTGGAGATCACCGTGTTCGATCCGGACTACGACCCGGACGGGTCGTACGCCGCCGAGGTCGTGGACACGCTGGTGGCCGGCCTGGCTCCGGTGACCCGGCCAACGGTGCCGGCCACGCGGGAGCAGGCCGTCGTACGCTCGGGTGCTGAACCCGCGGCGGGGGGTGGGGCGGCCGGCTCCGGTTTCCCCGGCCGCAGGGACGAGTCCGGTCCCGACCGGTTGTCGGGACGGGCGCGGGCCGCTCGGGAGCCGGTGGTTCCGCAGGAGATCGTGACGCCGGAGGTTGGCCTCGCCCCGAGCGTCGTCGAGGACCGCTCGCCGTCACCAGGCGTCGACGTCGGTCAGGTCGGCGGTGGTGAGGCCGGCGGTGGTGGTCCCGGTCAGACCTCTGTCGGTCAGGTCGGCGGTGGTGAGGTCGGCGGTGGAGCGGGTGGCGATCAGGCCGGTAGCGAGGTGGGCGGCGTCGCTCAGGCTGGCGGCGTCACGACCGGCGGGGAGACGGGCGGCGGCGAACGCGCGTCCCGGCGCGGTGACGAGGATCGGATCAGCACCGTCTCGCACCCCGCGGCCAGCTCCACGGTCGCCGCCCGGTGGACTGACGGCCTCCCGAAACCAAGCTCGGTGCGATCTGGTGGTCTGCGGCCGAGGTCGTCGGCCGCCACCGAGACCCGGCAGGAGCCAGGTGTCGATGGCGGCGCCGGTCGTCCGCGTCCGCGATCCGTAGCGGGCCAGGATCCGCTGGCTGCCGCGACCAACGGCGCGGCGCGGCGCACCCCGGATACCGATGCCGAGGTAGTCGCAGGCGACAGTTCGGTGCCCCGGCCGGGGGATCCGCATGCCGATCTGGACGCCCCCGCAACCGGCGCCGAAGAAACGGCCTCGTCGGGCGGTGCGGGCGCATCCCTGGGCGGTGCGGCCTCGTCGGGCGGTGCGGGCGCATCCCTGGGCGGTGCGGCCTCGTCGGGCGGTGCGGGTGGATCCCCGGGCATTGCGGCCTCGTCGGGCGGTGCGGGTGGATCCCCGGGCAGCGTGGTGCGTTCGGACGATGTCGCGCGGTCAACGAACGGTGTGCCGCGGGCCTCCGAAGACCAGTGGGGTTGGCTGCGGGACGCGTCGGCCCGCGTAGCGGAGCAGCGGCGGTCAACCGACCGACCGGCCCGTGCGGCGGACGTCGTTGGACCTCCGGCAGCGGCTGGGCCTGGCCGGCTCCGTCGCGTATCCGATTCACCGGGAGACGCCGAGCCCGACGACCGGGTCGACCCACCGGACGCGCTCGGTATCGCCTGACCTGGCGCTGCTGTCGCCCTCTGGGCGGGGTCCGCCGTGGTCTCCTTCGCGACCTTTCGTACCGTCCCACCGGGGGGTTTTGTCCCCTTTTCCGTTGATGCTCATGTCGTCAGCACGATCTTCACAGAGCGTGTTTAGTCGTACACGCGTGCGAACGCGATCGCTACGGTGCACAAGGAGGCCGGCGTCGAGGCGGCGGACAAGGCCGTCGGGATCCTGCTGGACTGGGCTCGCGAGTTCGACCCCGACCGGCTGCGTGTCCTGGCCCGCCGGATCCTGGACCACGTGGCTCCGCAGGTGGCGGAGGACGCACATCGGCGGGCCCTGGACGCCGAGGAGAAGCGCTACCGACGCGACCGCTTCCTCACCCTGTCCCCGGTGGGTGACGGTCGCATCCGACTGGCCGGCGTCCTCGACGTCGAAACGGCGGCCCTGCTTCGCACCGCGTTGGACCCGCTCACCAAACCCCTCGGCCGCGACGACACCCGTACGGCGGGACAACGCTGTCACGACGCCTTCGCGGAGTTGTGCCACCTCGTGCTGCGCGCGGGCAACCTGCCCAACTCCGGCGGCGAACCCACGCAAGTTGTCGTCACCACCGACTACGATCCACTCGCTCGGCAACTCGGCCCCGGCACGCTGGACACCGGCATCGACATCAGCGTGGCAGCGGTGCGTCGACTCGCCTGTGATGCGGGCATACTCCCGGCGGTGCTCGACGGCAACGGTCAGATCCTCGATCTCGGCCGGCAACGCCGACTTTTCACCGGGACCGTTCGCCGTGCCCTCACCGTGCGCGACGGCGGCTGTGCCTTCCCCGGCTGCGACCGGCCACCCCGATGGTGCGCCGCTCACCACATCGTCCATTGGGCAGACGGTGGCGCCACCAACCTCGACAACGGCGTGCTGTTGTGCGGGCATCATCATCGCGCCGTCCACGACGACGGCTGGCAGGTCCGCCCCGTCCCCGGCGGCCACCCCGAGTTCGTCCCGCCACCCTGGATAGACCCGCAGAGACGCCCCCTGTGCAACACCTACCACCGGCGATGCTGAACCGACGGACAAGGCACCCGACCGCGCCGACTTCGTGAGGAGCGTCAGCACGGCCATCATCCGGTCGAGCGATCACCTTCCGGGTGGACCGGACCGCGTCGAGTGCCGGCCGCCGCGTCCCGTTCTCCCCAGTCGAGCATCGCCAGCAGCACCACGCGCAGGCTCTCGCCGCGCCCGGTCAGTTCGTAGACCACCCGCGGGGGGACCTCCGGATGCACCGTACGGGTGAGAATGCCCTGCTGTTCGAGGACGCGTAGCCGATCGGTAAGCGTCTTCGGGCTGGGAGAACCCAGGCCGGCACGGAGTTGGGTGAACCGTTTGGGTCCGGTCAGGAGCTCGCGCAGCACGAGGGTCGTCCACTTGCCGTCCAAGATCTGCAACGTGCGCTCCACCCCGCATCCCTTCATGGGCGCGGCGAGGAGGCGCTGCTCAGAGATCGGTTCAGACATGGAAACAATGTTACTTCCTAGGTACTACTTCACTCGTGGAACTAACGTTCCCGTCATGACTTACACAGATCGACGCGTTGTGGCCGTCCACGGCGCGACCGGAACGCAGGGTGAGACGGTGATTCGGGCCCTTGCCGTCGCCGGCTATCGGGTGCGGGCCCTGGCCAGGCGGCCGGGGACCGACCGTCCCGGCGCGAACCTCAGCGGCCTGGGGACCGGCGAGGTGGGGGCCAGCGGGGTGGGGGCCGGCAAGGCCAGGATCACCGAAGCCGGAGTCATCGATGCCGTGCCGGCCGATCTCGACGATCCGGAAAGCCTTGTCCTGGCGTACTCAGAGGTGGACGCGGTCGTCGTCCACCTGCCCATCGTGTTCGCGGCCGAGCGAGCGGTGCCGCAGGCCGAAGCTGTCCTGACGGCGCTCGCCCGGGCGGGCGTCCGCCGGGTGGTGGTCAACCCGGGCACCCTGCTGCCCCCGGTCGAGATCGGCGTGCCGTTCGTGGACGCACGGGTCCGGTTGATTCACCGACTGGCCGACGGTCCCTTCGCCAGCAGCGTCGTGGCGCCGGGTGCCCAGTACGCGGAGAACCTCAACGCGCCATGGTCGGCCGCTCGGATCCTGGCCGATGGTGTCCTGGCCTACCCGCTACCGGAGGATCTGCCGGTGCCCTGGGTCGCTCTCGACGACATCGGTGCCATCGTGGCCGAGACGCTCGCCCAGTCATCCCCCCAACCGCTGACCGTGGTGTCCGGTCCGACCGCGTTGACCGGTCCGGAGACGGCGGAGGTGCTCGGGTCCGCGCTGGGACGTCGGGTGCGGTGGGAAACGATATCCGGCGAGGAGTATCGGAAAATGCTCGTCCCGCACCTGGGTGACGAGGCGGCGGCCGGGATCGGCGCCATGTACGGAGCTATCCTCAGCGGTCAGGCGCCGCCTCCGCCGGTTCCGGACCAGGCGGTCCTCCGGACCGGCACGACCACCGTGGCCCGGTGGGCGGCCGGTAAAGCCTGGACCGGCCGCTGATCCGATCGGAATGCCGCCGCCGGCCCGCGCAGCCGGCGGCGGTTGGCCGGGTCAGCGGGCGGCGGTGGGCCGGGTCAGCGGGCGGCCAGGCCACGCAGGAAACGGTCGGCAACCGGCACGGCGGTTGCGGAACTGGAGCCGCCCTGCTCGACGAAGACGGCGAAGGCGATGTCACCCTGCCAGCCGACGAACCAGGCATGCGTGTTCGCGGGGTTGTTGTCGTATTCGGCGGTGCCCGTTTTGCCATACACCGGGGCGCCGGGCACCGTGGCAAGGCTGGTGGCGGTGCCGGAGGTGACCACCTCGCGCATCATGGTGCGCAGCGGCTCGACGGACGCGGCCTTCAGTTCCGGCCCGGGGGACGCCGTTTCCGGCCCACCCGTGATCAGGACCGGCTGCTGCCATTGGCCGCGAGCCACGGCGGCGGTCGCCCCGGCCATCGCCAGCGGGCTGACCACCGTGGTCCCCTGGCCGAACGACGCGGCCGCCCGTTCGGCTGCCGAGCCGCCGGTGGAGACCTTTCCGGTAAACGCGTCGATCCCGAGCTTCCACTGGCCCTCCAACCCCAGCGTCCGGCCGGCGGCCGCCAGGCCATCGGCGCCGAGCTTGGGGGAGAGCGCCGCGAACGCGGTGTTGCAGGACCTGGCGAAGTCGGTCCGGAACGGCACCTGACCCAGTTCGAAGTCGTCCGAGTTCTTGAACGACCTCCCCTCCACGGGGTACGTCTTCGGGCAGTCGACCGGGGTGTCCAGCCCCACCGCCCCAGCGTCCAGCAATCCCAACGCCGTCACCATCTTGAAGGTCGACCCCGGCGGCACCTGCGCGGTGAACGCGAGGTTCTCGGCGGCGGCACCCGGACCGTTGGCCGCGGCCAGGATGGCGCCGTCGCTGATGCGCACCGCGACCAGCGCCGTCCGGTTGCGCGGTGCGGCGCTCAGCGCGGCCTCCGCGACGGTCTGGGTACGGGTGTCCAGGGTGGTCTTGAGCGGCTGGCCCGGCTCCGGATCCTGATTGAACGCCTGGGCGACGACGTTGATCTTGCCTTCCGGATCGGTGCGGGTCACGGTGACCCGCGCACCGGGGGTGCCACGCAGGTGCTTGTCGTAGGCGCCCTGGAGACCGCCGTGCCCGACCGTGTCGCCGATGCCGTACGTGGCCGGGTCCGCTTCGATGTCCTGTTTCTGTACGTCGTCGACGCTGCCCAGCAATGCCCGGGCGAACTCCCGGGTGGGCGCCAGGTCCCGGTTGCTGGTGAGGAAGACCGTGCCGGGCAGCGGTTGGATCCGGGGCCGGATCTGGTCGTACGCTTCCCGACGCAGGGTGACCACCTCGATCCGTGCCCCGGGCTTGCCGGCGCGGATCCGTTCCGGCAGGTCTCCAAGATCGATGGAAACCGGTGGCCGGATCGTCTTGAACGCGCTGTCCAGCTGCTTGACCAGAGCGTTCGCGTCGGTGACCTGGCCGGGGTCGATGCCCACCAGGACCACCGGGCGGGCGGACACGAGAGGTTGTCCGGCCGCGTCCAGGATGTCGCCGCGCTTGGCCGGCACCCGGCTCAGGGACAGCCGGTCGCCGCTGGTCAGTGACTCCTGCACGACCTTGGGCTCCCAGATCACCTGCCAGGCGTCGTCCTCCGCCTTTCGCAGCCGGATCGTGGTGTCGTAACCCCACTGCACACCGCCCGGCAGCGGCCAGGTGACGACCGCGCCGACGGTGGCCAGCCTGTCGGTAACCGTCGCCTCGCCCTTCCGTCGAAGCGACGGCACGATCCCGGACAGGTCGCCGGACAGGTCCTTTATCTCCGCGGCCACGTCCTTGGCCGGCAATTTCTGTCCGTTCGGGTTGACAAAGCCCAGTTGGTCCAGGTTCCCGTCTCGCCAGCCGGCCAGGAAGGTGTCCGCCGCGCGCTCCGGTCCGTTGTCGTCCGAGCAGGCGGCCAGCGGAGCCGCCAACAGCAGAGCGGTTGCCGCGGCCACGACGGCTCGCCCGCGCCGAAACGCTCGTACGCGGCGAATCTGGTACGTCGGACGCATGGTCACCTTCCCCCCGGGGTCACCTTCGAGCCACGAACGGCGCTCGCTGGCACCGCTCGCGCAAGCACCGTATTACGGCGCACCGACGGTAGCTGCCCGCCACGAGGTGGCCGGTATCACAACCCGGCGTGGCGCAGGTGTGATGACGCGGGACGACCGGGTACTCAGGGCAGGGTCTTTCGGGACCACAGCGGCACCACGGAACAGCGGGGGTCACGGCGAGGCCATGCCAGGTGAACGGAGGCGGTCCGGGTGTCCAGTTTCCGCCCTCAATCCGCCGATCGGAACGGACCATCCACCGGTCGGGGCGGGAACCGAGAGGGCATAGGCTGGGCGGAAGAGTGACCCACAACGCAGTGGGTCGAGGGGAGTGGCACGCATGGACCGGCGTCCGGCGACGAAACCGGGACCCGATCTCCGAGGAGTCGGCACCGACACCGAGGACAGCTACGACACGGCGACCGATGGTGACGCGGAGACCGTGACCGGGACCAGCGCCAGGTTGAACACCCGGGTCACCGGGATCGCCGGGGCCAGCGTCGACACCCTGTACGACCTGGGACTGCCCCCAGGAGCCCTGGTCGACGACGTCGAGGACTCCGACCTGGACGAGCCGGTGCCCAACGCCGAGCGCCTGGTGGCCCAGGCCGTGGCGTTGGCCGGCGGCGACCAGGACGCCGCCACCCTGGTGGACCGGTTCTGGCGGTTCGCGCCAGACGAGGAACTGATCGGCATCACCCCGGAGGAGATGCTCGCCGCCGCCAAGGAACACCGTGACCTCGCCCAGCAGCGGGTACCCGGGGAACTCAAGCTGCGAATCCACGAACCGGCCGCGGACCAGCAGCATACGGTCATCGAAATAGTCACCGACGACATGCCGTTCCTGGTGGACTCGGTCACCGCGCTGCTGACCAACCAGCACCTCGACGTACACATGCTGGTGCACCCGTTGGTGGTGGTGCGCCGCGAGCCGCTGGGCAAGTTGACCGAGGTGGCGGCCGACGTCGAGCCGGACGACGCGATCGACGGCGACATCGTCGAGAGCTGGATGCGGATCGAGATCGACCCGGTCCGCGACGCCGCCGCCCGGGACCGGTTGCGCCGCGAGTTGCAGCGGGTCCTCACCGATGTGCGGGAGGCCGTTGAGGACTGGCCGAAGATGCGTCAGCGGGCGCTGGCGCTCGCCGACGACCTGGCCGCGGCGCGCACCTCCGACACCCGGCCCCCGGTGCCCGAAAAGGACATCACCGACTCGGTGGAGTTGCTTCGCTGGCTGGCCCACGAGCACTTCACCTTCCTCGGCTACCGGGAGTACCGCCTGGTCGACATCCCGGCGAGCGCGAGGAGTGAGCTTGCGAGCCCCGCAGTCGCGAGCGAAGACGTGACCGGGGACGGCGAGCAGGCGCTGGAGGCGGTGCTCGGCACCGGGCTGGGCATCCTGCGGCAGGACTCCACCCATTCCCGGGTGCTCTCCTCGCTGACCCCGGAGGCGCACGAGAAGGTGCTGGAGAAGCGCCTGCTGATCATCACGAAGGCGAACTCGCGGGCCACCGTGCACCGGTCGGCGTACCTCGACTACATCGGCTTCAAGATGTTCAACGACGCCGGCGAGGTGATCGGTGAGCGACGGTTCCTCGGTCTCTTCTCCACCGCCGCGTACCGCACCAGTGTGCGGGAGCTGCCGGTCGTCCGGCGCAAGGTGGCCGAGGTGCTGGATCGGTCCGGGCTGAGCCCGCGCAGCCACTCCGGCAAGGACCTGCTGCAGATCCTGGAGACCTATCCGCGGGACGAGCTGTTCCAGATCAAGACCGACGACCTGTACCACGCGGTCGTCGGCGTACTGCGGATGGCCGGACGTCGGCAACTGCGGGTGTTCCTGCGCCGGGACGGCTACGGCCGGTTCATCTCCTGCCTGATCTACCTGCCCCGGGACCGGTTCACCACCCAGAACCGGCTGCGCATGCAGGAGATCCTGCTGCGCCGGTTGAACGGCATCGGCGTCGACTACACCACCCGGGTCACCGAGTCGATGCTGGCCCGGGTGCACTTCATCGTGCGGACCGACCCGACGAATCCGCCCGGCGAACTGGACGCCGACCACCTGGCTGAGGAACTGGCCGACGCCACCCGGCTCTGGGACGACGACTACCGGCTGGTGCTGGAGCGCAAGCTCGGTGACGAGCAGGCCAAGCACCTCTTCACCCGGTACGCCGACGCGTTCCCGGAGGGCTACAAGGACGGGCACACGCCGTACGAGGCGATGAAGGACCTGGCCAAGCTGGAGCTGCTGGAGGAACCGGGTCAGCTCGAGATGCACCTGTTCCGCAAGCAGCACGTGGACCAGCCGGACCTGGAGGACGTCCGGTTCAAGGCATACCGGTATGGCGAGCCGATGATGCTGTCGGCCGTGTTGCCGGTGCTGCACTCCCTCGGCGTACGGGTGGTCGACGAGCACCCGTACGAGGTGGAGCGGATCGACGGCCGGATCTGGCTATACGACTTCGGTCTGCAACTGCCCGAGGGGGCGCGTGAGCTGACCGAGGTGCGCCCGCACGTGGAGAACGCCTTCTCGGCCGCCTGGCGCGGGGAGGCCGAGGTCGACGGCTTCAACGAGCTGGTACTGCGGGCCGGTTTGACCTGGCGCCAGGTGGTCGTGCTCCGGGCGTACGCCAAGTACCTCCGGCAGGCCGGCACGGTCTTCTCGCAGGACTACATCTGGTCGACATTCGTCGCGTACCCGGAGCTGGCGGCGTTGCTTGTGAAACTGTTCGAGGTGCGGTTCGCGCCGAACGTCGGGCTGTCCCACGAGGAGCGGGCGCAACGCGGCAAGGAGCTGGTCGAACGGATCGGCGAGCGGCTCGACGACGTGTCCAGCCTGGACCAGGACCGGATCCTGCGGTCCTACCTGACGCTCATCCAGGCCACCCTGCGGACCAGCATCTACCAGCGACGTGCCGACGGGCGGCCGAAGCCGTACGTGGCGTTCAAGCTGGATCCGCAGTCGGTGCCGGATCTGCCGCAGCCCCGGCCGAAGTACGAGATCTTCGTGTACTCGCCCCGGTTCGAGGGCGTCCACCTGCGGTTCGGGCCGGTGGCCCGGGGCGGGTTGCGCTGGTCGGACCGGCGGGAGGACTTCCGGACCGAGGTGCTCGGTCTGGTCAAGGCCCAGATGGTGAAGAACGCCGTAATCGTGCCGGTGGGGGCCAAGGGTGGTTTCGTGCTCAAGCAGAAGCCGGGCGACCGGGACGAGGCGGTGATCTGCTACCAGGAGTTCATCTCGGCGATGCTCGACGTCACGGACAACATCTCCGGCGGGCAGATCGTGCCGCCGGTCGACGTGGTGCGACATGACGGCGACGACCCGTACATGGTGGTCGCCGCGGACAAGGGCACGGCGAGCTTCTCCGACATCGCCAACGAGATCTCCACGTCGAAGGACTTCTGGCTGGGCGACGCGTTCGCCTCCGGCGGATCCGCCGGCTACGACCACAAGAAGATGGGGATCACCGCGCGCGGTGCGTGGGAGTCGGTGAAGCGGCATTTCCGCGACATGGGCGTGGACACCCAGACGCAGGACTTCACGGTGGTCGGCGTGGGCGACATGTCCGGCGACGTGTTCGGCAACGGGATGCTGCTGTCGGAGCACATCCGGCTGGTAGCCGCCTTCGACCACCGGCACATCTTTCTGGACCCGACCCCGGACGCCGCCACCTCGTACGCCGAGCGGCGCCGGCTGTTCGACCTGCCGCGTTCGTCGTGGGCCGACTACAACGCGGAGCTGATCTCCGCGGGCGGCGGCATCTTCCCGCGTACGGCGAAGTCGATCCCGATTTCGCCGGAGGTCCGGGCGGCGCTGGGGATCGACGAGGGGGCGGAGATGATGTCGCCCATCGAGCTGATGCGGGCGATCCTCACCGCGCCTGTCGATCTCTTCTGGAACGGCGGCATCGGCACCTACGTCAAGGCATCCACGCAGTCGAACGCCGAGGTGGGCGACAAGTCCAACGACGCCATCCGGGTGGACGGCAAGGCGCTGCGGTGCAAGGTGGTCGGCGAGGGCGGCAACCTGGGCTGCACCCAGGTGGGTCGGATCGAGTACGCGCAGAACGGCGGGCGCATCTACACCGACTTCATCGACAACGCGGCCGGGGTGGACTGCTCGGACCACGAGGTGAACATCAAGATCCTGCTGCACGACGCGCTGGCCGAGGGGGAACTCGCCCTGCCCGAGCGGGACGAGCTGTTGGCCCAGATGACCGACGAGGTCGCCGAGCTGGTACTGCGGGACAACTACGACCAGGCCCGGGCGCTGGGCATGGCGGCGGCGCAGGCGGCGTCGCTGCTGCCGGTGCACCGGCGCATGATCGGCGACCTGGAGCGGTCGGGCCAGCTCAACCGGGAGCTGGAGGCGCTTCCGCCGGACGACGAGCTGGCCATCCGTGCCGAGTCGGGGCTCACCGCGCCGGAGTTCGCGGTGCTGCTGTCGTACATCAAGATCAGCCTGGAGAACGAGATCCTCGGTGACGGGATCGCGGACGAGGAGTGGACGGCCGGCGTGCTGGCCAACTACTTCCCGACCCCGCTGCGGGAGCGGTACGCCGGGCTGATGGCCGGGCACCGGTTGCGCCGGGAGATCGTCACGACGGTGCTGGTCAACGAGGCGGTCAACCGCGGTGGGATCTCGTTCATCTACCGGGTGTGCGAGGAGACGGCGGCCTACCCGGCGGACGTCATCCGCGCGTACGTCGTGGTGCGGGACGTCTTCGGGCTCGGCGAGATGTGGAACCAGATCGAGGACCTGGACAACAAGGTCCCGACGGATCAGCAGACGGCCGTGTACCTGGACACCCGGCGGCTGCTCGACCGGGCGGTGCGCTGGCTGGTGATGAACCGGCGGTCCCCGATCGACGTACCGGGTGAGATCGCCAAGCTGCGGGACGGCGTGGCGCGCCTGCTGCCGCAACTCGACCGGCTGTTCTACGGAAGCGAACGGGAGGCGTTGGTGGCCCACGTCGACCGCCTGGTCGACCGCGGCCTGCCGCGTGAACTGGCCGAACAGTCGACCCGACTGATGTACAGCTTCGGCCTGCTGGACGTGGTGGAGACCGCCCGGATGACCGGGCGCGACGTCACCGAGGTGGCCTCGGTGTACTTCGTGCTCTCGGACCGGTTCCGGGTCGACGCGCTGCTGTCGAAGATCTCGTTGCTGCCGCGGGAGGACCGCTGGCAGACGCTTGCTCGGATGGCGCTGCGGTACGACCTCTACGCGGCGCTCGCCGCACTCACCACGGAGGTGCTCAACTCCACACCGGATTCGGCGGATCCGGCGGACCGGGTGCAGGAGTGGGAGCAGACGAACGCGGTCTCGATCGGCCGGGCCCAGCGGGCGATGGGCGACTTCGACGAGTCGCGGGCCGACCTGGCCGCGTTGTCCGTGCTGCTCCGGCAGATCCGCACCCTCGTCCGTACCTCGTCGAAGTCGAGCTGATCCCGAACCGTCAGGCGTGTTCGGGACCCGCCGCGGCCGGAACCTCAACGGTTCCGGCCGCTGGGGCTCGACCGCGGTGGGCGCGGACGGTCACGGCACCGCCGCCGTGGCGAATACCACCACGTTGTCCTGGTAGCTGCGTTTCTTCTTGTCGAATTCGCCGCCACAGGTGACGAGCCGGAGCCCCACCCGGTCCGACGCGCCGTAGACGAGGTCGGTGGGGAAGGCCGTCTTGGGGTACGCCTTGACGCCGTCCACCACGAACGTCACCTGCTTCCGGTCGGCCCGGGTGACCACGATGCGGTCGCCGGGCTTCAGGGCGCCGAGCTTGTAGAAGACGACCGGCCCCTGCTCCTTGGTGTTGACGTGCCCCACGATGACGGCGTTGCCCACCTCACCGGGACTCGGTCCGAGCTTGTACCAGCCGGCCTGTTTCGCCTGTTTCCTGGCGTCCGGCACCTGGACGCTCCCGTCGGCGTTGACCCCCATCTGGAGGAGGCTGGTGTCGACCCCGATCCGGGGGATCGCCAGCCGGGTGGGTGCCGATCGGGACATCCCGACGACCGTCGGGTCGGGCGCCGGTCGCTCGGCTGTCGCGGCCCGCTGCTCCTCGTGCGGAGCCTCTTCGTGCGGGGCCGCCTGGGCCGCCGGCTGCGGAGGGTGCTCCGCACCTACCGTGAACGCGGCCACCAGCATGCCGGCTCCGGCGATGCCGAGCAGGGCGAGGAGGGAGGCGAGGGCGAGGCCGGCGGCGCGTCGCGGTGACCCGCGACGGCCGCCGGCCGCCCAACTGGCCGCCTCAGGCGATCGAGCCATCGGCCCGACGACGGCGAAGCAGAACCACCCCGGCGAGGGCGGCCGCTGCCAGCGCACCGGCCCCGCCCGCGGCGAGACCCTTGTTCGTCAGGTCGCCCCCGGTGCCACCGGCGACCGCTCCGTTCGGCACGACGTGCAGCACGCCGACCGCGCAGGATCCCTTGAGTTCGTACTGGCCGGGCTTGACGTCTCCGCGCAGCCGGTACTCGGTCAGGTAGGTGTAGTGGTCCGCACCGTTGCGGCCCGCGTCCTCGCGGCCCTTGCCGTCGTAGCCCTTGCCGTCGTAGCCCTTGCCGTCCCGGCCCTTGCCGTCGTAGCCCTTACCGTCCGGGCCTGGGCCACCGTCCAGGGCGATCCCTCCGCCCATGCCGCCACCGGGCTGCCGGGGCTGCCCGGACGGTGAACCGGTGGGCGACGCGGTGGGTGACGCGGTGGGTGACCCGGTGGGCGACGGTGAGGCGGTCGGCCGACCGTTCGGCTCCTTGCCGCCCCACGAGCCGCCGTTGTCCGCACCATCCTCCCCGTTCTCGCCGGACTGACGACCGGTCCACTCGTGGTCCTCCGGCGCCTCCTCCAGGTCGAGCCGTCCGGTGGCCTCGGACCAGATGTACGGGTCCTCCTGCTCCTCGGAGCACACCTCGCCGAGGGTGACCTCCTGGCCGGCCCGCACCTGCTTGGGGTAGGTGAAGACGTGGTTGCGGCCGTCGTGGCGCCAGCCACCACCGCTTTCCTCGCCACCGCTGCGATCCCCGCCGCGGCTGTCCCCGCCGCTGCGCTCCTCGCCGCGACCGTTGTCCTCCCGGTGCTGGCCACTCTCCTTGCCGTCCCGGTGATGTCCGCCGTCGTCCGCGAGGGCGATACCGGGGGCACCGACGAGCAGCGCCGCACCGCCGAGGGCGGCGCCGGCGACGACCTTGCCGAGGAATTTCTTGGCCATGACTCCTCGTCACTTCCTTCCGCTGTGTTCCACAACCCGGCGGGAGCCGAGCCACGACCGACGCTACCGACTTTGCGAGTTTTTGTCGGATTAATGGGTGTTCATCTTTTTAATCCCGCAGGTGTCGGTCTTCGTGGTACCTGACCCCTCGGGTGGTATGGCAGCCAGCGATAGGAACCGGCCGGAACAAGCCGGGTCCGCCCGTTCCGTCACCCGATCGGTACCCCGTGTCGAAGTGGTCGCGGGGCACCGGATTCGACCATCTGGGCGACCGATCAAGCCTCGCAACGAGGGAGAAAGCGGGCTCTTTTCAGATACCCGGAATGACGGATTCGGTGGGGCGGTTGCACCAACCCGTACGCCCCCCCGATCGAAAGGACTCCATCGTGAAGGCTCTCTTCAGCCGATGGCTTCCGGCCATCGCGCGTACCTCCACGGTCGCGACCCGGTCACTGCCGGCGGTCGCGCGGGCCCCGCTGCCACGACGGACGATCTACGCCGCGACCGGGCTTACCGTGGCCGCCGCGTTCTCGGGCGGGCAGCTCGTCACCACGACGACGCCCGCCCCCGGGCCGACACCGGCGACCGTGACCGTCGCTCCCGAGGCTTCGGTGGCTCCCGATGCTGGTGTGCCTCGCGAGACCGGGGAGACCGGCGCGGCCGGATCCAGGGCGGGCGGCGGGGCCACGCCGTCGACGGAGGCACTGATCCCGCACGGTACGCAGGGCCAGCAGGCCCGGATCCACCTGACCCCCGCGCAGACCGACAACGCGCGGGCCATCATCAGGACCGCGAAGAAGCAGGGACTCCCCGAGCGGGCGGCCGTCATCGGGGTCGCCACCTCGTTGCAGGAGTCGAAGCTGCAGAACCTGGGACATCTCGGCGCGGCGAACGACCACGACTCGCTTGGCCTGTTCCAGCAGCGGCCGTCCACCGGCTGGGGCAGCCCGCAGCAGGTGACCGATCCCGAGTACTCGGCCGGCGCGTTCTACGCCGGGTTGCGGAACGTGCCGGACTGGGAGCGGCTGCCGCTGACCCAGGCGGCCCAGGCCGTGCAGGTCTCGGCCTACCCGTTCGCGTACGCCCAGTGGGAGCGGCAGGCGGCGGAGGTCGTACGGGACCTCTGGGCCGAATGATCGGCTGACCCTGCACCGGCCGGGGCCTGTACGGGTCCCGGCCGGTGTGGTCCGCCGCTGGTCACGGCACGGTGCGCTCGATCGCGGCCTGGCCGTCCTGGTCCAGTTCCCGCTGCGCCCGTGCCACGTTGTCCGGCGTCGGGTCGCGGCCCTCCGCCGTGGCCAGGTCCTCCGCCTCCCACGGCTGTTCGGCTCCGGTCCGGTAGCCGGCCGCGTTGTTCGATCCGGCCCCGTACGGATCGCCGATGAGATCCTCGGTCGAGCCTTCCGTGGGCGTGGTGCCCGGTTCGACGAAGTCCGGCGTGTCCCGGTCGGGCCCACCCTCGCCAGCGAACCGTGTCACCGCGGTCTCGTCGTCCACGGCACTGGCCACCTCGGGTGACTCCTCCACCGGCCGGATCCGGTCGCGATCGGTCATCGTTATCCCCTTTCAGGTCGGCCTGTCTATCGGGCTACCCCCGTCGGCCCTGCTCAACCCCGCCGCCCTCGGCAATCCCGCGGCTCAATCCCGCGACGCCGGACCGGATTCGCTAGTGGGTTCCCCGCCTCCGTCCCCGTCCCGGTCGTCCCCGTCGGTCGGCGGCTCCGGGGCCGCGGTCGGCCGCCACAACGCCCAGCCCAGCATCAGCAGGCCGAAGGCGAGCATCACCAGGCCGGCCCACAGGTTGATCCGGACTCCCTGGGCCTTGTCGATCTCCGCCTGGCCGTCGAAGACTCCCATCAGCGTGACGATCAGGCCGTACGCGATGAAGAGGTAACCGATCACCCTGCGGATGTCGAACAGCCGGGCGGCGGCCGACCGGCTGCTTTCCGCCTCGGTCTCCTCGACCAGCGCGTCCCGTTCGGTGTTGTCGTCCATGGCGCGTGCCTCCTCAGAAGACCGGGATGTAGAAGAGCAGGGACAGGACCACCGCGATCGTTCCGAGCAGCACCGGGGAGCGCCACCAGACCCGGTCCCCAACAAGCGTGTCGCCGTGCAGGTCGACGCCGCCCAGGCCGCGCACCAGGCCGCGCAGCTCGCTGTCCGGCTTCGGGGTGGTGAGCGGGGTGACGATCACGGCGACGATGAGCACCAGGACGAACGCGATTCCCGCACCCCAGAAGCTCTGCTCCAGGTCGGAGTTGAAGTCGATGACCCCGCCCCGGTAGAGCAGGTAGGTGGCGAGCGCGCCGAGCGTGCCGACCAGCAGGGACCAGAAGCCGGCCCACGCGGTCATCCGGCGCCAGAACATGCCGACGATGAAGGTGCCGAACAGTGGCGCGTTGAAGAGCGAGAACAGCGCCTGGATGTAGTTCATGATGTTGCTGAAACCGGCCGCGATGAACGCCGTACCGATGCCGCCCAGGACGCCGACGATTGTGGCGATACGGCCCACCTTCACGTAGTAGCCGTCCGGCTTGTCGCGCTTGATGTACGCCTGCCAGATGTCGAAACTGACAACGGTGTTGAAACCGCTCACGTTGGCGGCCATGCCGGCCATGAAGGAGGCCAGCAGGCCGGTGACCGCGATGCCGAGCACGCCGTTGGGCAGCAGGTCGCGCATCAGCAGCGGGATCGCGTTGTTGTACTGCAGGTCGCCGGACTCCGCGCCGAGTCCCTTGACGGTCACCAACGCGACCAGACCCGGGATGACCGTGACCGCCGGGATCAACAGCTTCGGGTACGCGGCGATGATCGGCGTACGCCGGGCGGCGCTCATGTTGCGCGCCGACATGGCGCGCTGCACCTCGGCGAAGTTGGTGGTCCAGTAGCCGAACGAGAGCACGAAACCGAGGCCGAAGACGATGCCCCACCACTGCGCGCCGAGCGGGTTGTCGGTGCCGCCGGTGTCCGCCCAGGCATGCAGTCCGGCCTCGCCGAGTTCGCTGCCCCGGACCGCGTCCCACAGCCCGTCGATGCCGCCCACCTTGATCAGCCCGATCACGGTGATGGGGATCAGACCGGCCAGAATGACGAAGAACTGCAGCACCTCGTTGTAGATGGCACCGGAGAGGCCGCCCAGGGTGATGTAAGCCAGCACGATGAACGCGCCGACCACGACGGCGGTCCAGAGCGGCCAACCCAACAGGGCCTGCATGATCAGCGCGAGCGCGTAGAGGTTGACGCCGGCGATCAGGACCTGGGCGATCGCGAAGCTCAACGCGTTCAGCAGGTGGGTCGGCCTGTTGAAGCGGAGCCGCAGGTACTCCGGCACGCTCCGGACCTTCGAGCCGTAGTAGAAGGGCATCATCACGATGCCCAGGAAGACCATGGCCGGCACGGCGCCGATCCAGTAGTAGTGCACCGTCATCATGCCGTACTGGGCACCGTTCGCGGCCATACCCATGATCTCCAACGCCCCGAGGTTGGCCGAGACGAAGGCGAGGCCGGTCACCCAGGCGGGCAACGACCGGCCGGACAGGAAGAAGTCGACGCTGGTACGGATCGCCCGACGCGCCGCGAACCCGACACCGAGGACGGTCACGAAGTACAGCGCGAGGAGCGTGTAATCCAGCGCGTTCATGTTGAGTCTCAGGCCGCCGCCGTCCACCGGGTCACCTCGATGCTTGGTTGATGTTGGCAGATGCGTGCGGCGTACTACCCCACACGTCGATGTTTCACGCGGGCAAGAAAAGGGCCCCTTGTTACGCTATGCGCAACAAGGGGCCCTTTCCCGCATTAGTACCGGTTACATGCCCAGCAACCGATCCAGGAAGTCGCGATACCGGCGGACCGCCACCCGGAGTTCCTCGGTATCAGCCGAGCCGCCCTGCTGCCACGAGCCGAGCCGGTCCTTCTGCTGCGTCAGCGCGGCGGTCAGCTCCCCGATCGCCTCGTCGACCAGCCGCTGCGCCTCGTCGACCGCGCTGTGCGGATCGTCCACGAAGCGCAACTGCACGTCCCGCCAGCGGTTCCGGAAGCCCTCGGTGGCCTCCGCGGCCAGTAGCACGGTGACCGACTCCGCCGGGATGTCACCCGGCAGCAGGCCCTCGGACCGGTCGCTGGTGGTCGGTTCGGTCACGGCGTCCCGGTCCGTCACGGCGCCTGAGTCGGTCACGGCATCCGAGTCGGTCACGGCATCCGAGTCGGTCACCGCACCCGGGTGGGTCACGGCCGCCGGCCCGGTATCGCCCGAGCCGTCGGTGACCAACCCGTCGCGGGTGCGGTCGGCGTCGACCTCGTCCACGTCGTGCTCGGTCGACCTGCGCTCACCGGCCAGGGCGGCGGCGGCCACCGCGCCTCCGGCCGTGGCGGCGCCGAAGACGGTGGGTTGCGGCGCGGGCTCGTGGAAGGCGGGCCGGTCCCGGTCGTCCTCCGCCGGGTCGTCGTGGTCATCCGCCCGGCCATCCGGGTCATCCGCCCGGCCGTCGGCGTCCAGCGGACCGGTTTCGTCCCGGTCACCGGGTACCGGTTCGTCGGCGATCAGGTCGGTGTCCCGGACCTCGTCGATCCGGTCGGTCAGGTCCGCGCCCCCGGCCGCCGTGTCGGGGCGTCCGTCCCGGTCGGCGTCCGTCGTCACCGGGTCGTCGAAGGAGCCGCGGTCGTCCAGCGCGGCGGTGTCGCGGTCGTGCGGCGCCGCGTCGGTGTCGGGGTCCTGGTACGCCCCATCCGGCCCGTGGCCTTCGTCCGGCTCACGGTTCAGGTCCGGCTCGTGGTTCAGGTCCGGACCGTGAACGGCGTCCCGGTCGGGGGGCGGCACCGGCACCGGATCCGATTTCACCACGTCGGGCTGCTCGTCGTTGATCTGCTGGTCGTGGTGTCGCATGCGGTTCTCCTCACCGGCTCGTGGCGTCCTGGGGGGTGTCCGGACGGGTGTCGTCCGGCCTGGTGTGCGGCACCGGCTCCGTGCCGAGCAGGTCGGCGAAGAGCGCGCGGTAGTGCACGACCGCCTGGCGCAACTGCTCGGTGCTGGCTTCGCCCCGCTGGTTGGTCAGGTGGATCTCATGCGCGTCGCGGTAGTGGGTGAGCGTCCGGGCGTGCTCCACGGACAGGTGGGCGAGCTGATCCTCGTAGTCCTCGGTCGGGTAACCCCGCTCGGCGATGAGGCGGGTGACGAGTTGGTCGGCGTCGGCGACGGCCTCACCTGGCGAGTCGACGAACCGGGCCTGGATTTCCTCCCAGGCCGTTGCGTACTGCTGGCGGGCGTCGTCGGACAGCGGGGTGAGACTGAGTTCGGCGTGCCGCCGCTCCCGATCCCGCAGCTCCCGTTCGGCCGCCGTCCGGTCGTCCCGTTCGGCGACCATCCGGTCGTACTCGGGTCCGAAGCGGCTCTGGAGCGCCCGGCGTCGGTTGGTGCGCACCAGGAACGGAATGGCAACGGCAAGGGCGATCACGACGAGGACGATGACGACTATCAGTGTGGACGACATGGCTCCTCCTTCCCGGACTGATATTCCCGGTGGGAGCTGATCGTCAATCCCGTTTCCGGATACTTTCCAAGACCGTCACGGATCCGTTTGGCGGCCTTCGTACCCGGGATCGCAGGGCAGGCCCGCTCGTCCGGCTTGTCGGGTATGAAGTGGGGCCGTCGTCCGCCTATCCTGTCCGTCGAGATCTCTAGGTGGTGATGGATGGACGTCGGACGGTCCGCCGACGGTACGCCGACGCACAGGCTGCCGCTTACCCTGAAGATCCTGGTGGCCGGGGGTTTCGGGGTGGGTAAGACGACCCTCGTGGGCGCGGTCAGCGAGATCCGGCCGCTGCACACGGAGGAGGTGCTGACCAGCCTCGGGGCCGGCACCGACGACCTGACCGGGGTGGAGTCCAAGACGACGACCACGGTCGCCATGGACTTCGGTCGGATCACCATCAACGAGCGGGTGCAGATCTACCTGTTCGGTACGCCGGGGCAGGCGCGCTTCTGGTTTCTCTGGGACGAGTTGGCGTACGGCGCCCTCGGCGCCGTCGTGTTGGCCGACACCCGCCGGTTGGCTGACTGCTTCCCTTCCATCGACTACTTCGAGGAGCGCGGCATCCCGTTCGTGGTCGGGGTGAACGCCTTCGCGCAGTCCCCGCCGGTGGACGTCGACACGGTCCGGCAGGCGCTCGACCTCGACCCGGAGGTCCCGGTGCTGCACTGCGACGCGCGACACCGGCAATCGGGAAAGACGCTGCTTGTCGCGTTGGTGGAGTACGTCGCGCAGCGTCGAGGGCAGCCGGTGCCAGCCGCTCGGTGAACCGGTCCGGGCGGTTCCGGTCGCCGGTACCGCTGCGGGGGGCGCCGTCGGATGGTTGGATCTTCACGTGCAGGCTGAACCGTCCGGATGGGGGTAGCGGTGCGCGGTAGCGTGGATGTCGTCCATATTGGCTGCTACACGGCGGAGGGCGGCGGTCGTGGGGAGGGCATCGTCGCCGCGCGGCGGGACCCGGACAGTGGAGCGCTCGACGTGCTGGGCACGGTGGCGACCACACCGTCGCCGTCCTTCCTCGCGCGGCATCCGACTCTGCCGGTGCTCTACGCGGTCAACGAGGTATCCGAGGGCACGGTGAGCGCGTGGACGGTCGGTGCCGGCGGTCGGCTCACGGCCCTCGGGGTACGCGCGACGGGTGGTGAAGATCCGTGCCACCTGGCGGTCGATCCGGCAGGGCGGCACCTCTTCGTGGCGAACTACGGCAGCGGCAGCGTCACGGTCCTTCCGCTGGATCCGGCCGGGGCGCCCGGCGAGCGGACAGATCTACTGGTCCACCACGGTCACGGATCCGATCCGGAGCGGCAGGAAAGCCCGCATGTGCACATGGTGGCCCCCGACGGTGCCGGGCTGTACGCGGTGGACCTGGGCACGGACGCCGTTTACCGCTACGAGCTCGACGTGTCGAGCGGTCGACTGGTCCCGGGCGGGCGGACCACGGTCGGTGCCGGTACCGGTCCCCGCCACTTGGCCCGGCACCCGGACGGCCGACGCTGGTACCTGACCGGTGAGCTGGACCGCAGCGTGGCCGTGTTGGACCGGGACGGCACCGGTCGGCTACACGAGCGGACGCGGCTGCCGGCGAGTGAGCGGACCGGTCATGTCCAGCCGGCCGAGATCGTGGTGGACCGGGATGGACGCCGGCTGTACGTGTCGAATCGGGGCGTGGGCACGGTGGCCGTCTACGACCTGTCGACCGACGAGCCGCCCCAGTACCGCACCGAGGTGGACACGGGGGGAGAGTGGCCGCGCCACTTCGCACTGCTCGACCAGCACCTGTACGTCGCCGACGAGCGAGCCCATCAGGTGGTCGGATTCGTCGTCGACCCGGTGACCGGCGTGCCCGCCCGGTCTGGCGAGCCGGTCGAGGTGCCCAGCCCGACTTGTGTAGTTTCTTAAATCTTCCTTAGTCGGAGGCATGCCTTCATTCGGCTGCGGGAGGGGCCGATGCCCAACAAACGGGCGAATCCTCCCACGCAGCGCCAGACTGCAATCACCCAGCGTGAATGTTGCGGTGGGCAACAGTTTCTGACGAGTAACTTTGGTCCGAACGTACCTGGCAGGTATCCGATCGGATCCGCAAGATAGGCACCGTGTCAGGCCGCCATCGTAATCGTCGACGTGTCCGAGGAGCGGGTGCCACCGCCGCAGCGGTCGCCCTCGTCCTTGTCGTGGGAGGCGCGTGGTTCGGATACAAACGCCTCGCCCAACCCGCGTGCTCCGGTGAGGTCCGACTAACGGTCGGTGCCGCCCCGGAGATCGCGCCCGCGGTCCAATCCGTAGCTGACGGGTGGGCCAGGAAGGGCGCCGCCGTCGAGGGTGTCTGCGTCACGGTGGCCGTCGAGGCGTCGCAGCCGGTCGACGTCGCCGCCGTCGTGGCCGGGCAGCACGGCGTGAGTCTGTCCGGTGTGGGTCAGGCGCCCGGCACCGCCGTCGCGCCCGACGTGTGGATTCCGGACTCGTCCACCTGGTTGCTCCGGCTGCAGAGCCAGGCCCCCGGATTCGCCCCCGCCAACCGGGCGTCGGTGGCCCGGAGCCCGGTGGTGGTCGCCGTTCCCGAGCCGGTCGCCACCACCATCGGCTGGCCGGACAAGAAGTTGACCTGGACGTCCCTGCTTGAGCAGGTCACCAAGGGGACCAAGCTGCGCACCGGCATCGTCGAGCCGACCCGGGACGCTGCCGGGCTCTCCGGACTGCTGTCCCTCTCGGCCGCGGCCGGAGCCAGCCCGGACGCGCAGAAGGACACCACGGCCGCGCTGCGGGCGCTGGCCGCCGGCCGGTCGCAGTTGCGCGACGACCTCCTGGCCCGGTTCCCCCGGTCGGCGGAACCGTCGGCGATCGCGGTCTCCGTCTCGGCCGCCGCACTGTCCGAAGAGGACGTCATCGCCTTCAACGCCAAGAAACCGCCGATCCCCCTCGCGGCCCTCTACGTCGAGCCCGCTCCGCTGTCCCTCGACTACCCGTACGCCGTGCTCCCCGGGATCCAGGCCGCGCAGGCCAAGGCGGCCGAGGGCCTGTACAACGTGCTGAACAACACGGCGGGTTTCCGGGACCAGCTCGGGGCGCAGGGTCTACGTGCCGCCGACGGCACGTTCACTCCCGGCCTCGCCGCACCGCAGGGTGCCCCCAGCCCGGCCGGTACGGAGTCGGCGTCCTCCACTCCCGATTCCGGTGGTTCGGCCGCGGCCGGCCTGGACCTCACCGCGCTCAACCGGGCGCTCTCCGCGTGGTCCATCCGGACCCAGCCCGGTCGGCTGCTCGCCGTGCTCGACGTCTCCGGTTCGATGGCCGAGAAGGTGCCCGGTGGCAGCGCGACCCGGGAACAGGTGACGGTGGCGGCCGCCGCCCGCGGGTTGGAACTCTTCGACGACACCTGGCAGGTCGGACTCTGGACCTTCGCCACGGACCTGGTGGGCCCCCAGGAATGGCGGGAACTGGTTCCCATCGGCCCGCTGAGCACCGACCGGACCCGGCTCCAGGCCGCCCTACGCACCGTGGTGCCGAAGGAGAACGGCGACACCGGACTGTTCGACACCATGCTGGCCGCGTACAAGAACGTCCGGGACGGCTGGGAACCAGGCCGGGTGAACTCCATCGTGCTGTTCACCGACGGCAGGAACGAGAACGACGAGGGCATCAGCCAGCAGCGGATGCTGGCGGACCTGAAGAAGCTGGCCGATCCGGACCGTCCGGTGCAGGTCGTCATCATCGGCATCGGGCAGGACGTCAACCAGGAGGAACTGCGGTCGATCGTGAAGGTCACCGGTGGCGGCGTCTTCGTCACCGAGGATCCGGCCCGGATCCCGGACATCTTCCTGCAGGCGATCGCCCTCCGGGCGCCCACCACCCGATAGGGTCCGGTGCCGCTCCGGGCGGCACGGTTCCAGGTACCGCGACGCGACGTCCCATGGGACGTCGCGTCGCGGCGTTTTCAGCCGCGTAACGGACCGGCACGCTCTGTCGCAAGTCGGTGACAGTAATCCGTCCGAGGGCTGACCGGGCGGTATCGATCAGTCAAACTGTCCTGGTGTCCGGGCAGCCCGGGGAGGCCGGCTGACTGGGCGCGCCCGACCGAGTCTGGGGAGGTGCCGGATGTCGTCCGCGACCGTGCTCAGTCCAGTCCCGGCGCATCCCGACCTCAGGACCGGACTGTCGCCGGACGCTCCGCAGGTGCGCAAACGCAGCTACCTGCGGGCCCTCGTCGCACTGGACGCGGCCGTCATCGGTCTCGCCGTACTGGTCGGCTGGATCGGCCGGTTCCGCACCACCGAGCCACGCGGGTCAGACATCCCGTACGTCGTCATCGTGCCGGCGCTGCTGGCGGTCTGGCTGGTCTCGCTCAAGGTGATCCGGTGCTACGACGACCGGATCGTCGGGTACGGCGCCGACGAGTACCGCCGGGTGACATCCGGCAGCCTGCGGTTGGCCGGCGGCATCGCGATCCTCGGATACATCGCGGACGTCGGGGTCTCCCGCGGCTTCCTGGGCATCTCGTTCGCGGTCGGAACGGTGGGCCTGGTGGCCGGCCGGTTCGCGGCCCGCAAGTTCCTGCACCACGCGCGGGCCAGGGGGATCGGTTGGTCACGTCGGGTCCTGGTGGTGGGCGATGCCGCGCACATCCTGGAACTGGTGCGCACCCTGCGGCGGGAGCCATACGCCGGATACCAGGTGGTCGGGGCGTGTGTCCCGGACGCCCTGCTCGCGCCGGTGCCCCAGCGGCTGGGCGACGTGCCGGTGATCGGCTCGTTCCGGTCCGTCATCGAGGCGGCCACCGGTGTGGGCGCCGACACCATCGCGGTGACCGCTTCCGGTGAGCTGACCGCGACCCGACTGCGCCGGCTCGGCTGGCAGCTGGAGGGGACCGGCATCGACCTCGTCGTGGCACCCACCCTGACCGATGTCGCGGGGCCACGTATCCACACGACGCCCGTGGCAGGCCTGCCCCTGATCCACGTGGAGGCCCCGGAGTTCCGGGGATATCGAAAGATCATCAAGGGCTTCGTGGACCGGGCGCTCTCGCTTACCGCGTTGCTGTTCGCACTGCCCCTGTTCGTGGCGATCGCACTCGCGATCAGGATCGACAGTGCCGGTCCAGTCTTCTTCCGGCAGATCCGGGTCGGCCAGGGCGGCGAGGAGTTCGGCGTCTTCAAGTTCCGCACCATGGTGGTAAACGCCGACGCGCTGCTGGCCGAACTGGCGGCGCGCAACGAGACCGACGGCCTGATGTTCAAAATGCGCGACGATCCCCGGGTGACCCGGGTGGGTCGGCTGCTGCGACGCTGGTCGCTGGACGAGCTTCCCCAGTTGATAAACGTGCTGATCGGGCAGATGAGCCTCGTCGGCCCCCGGCCGCCGCTGCCCTCGGAGGTGGCCCGCTACGACGGTGACGTCGCCCGCCGGTTGCTCGTCAAACCGGGGATGACCGGCCTGTGGCAGGTCAGTGGACGGTCCGACCTGCCCTGGGAGGACGGCATCCGGCTCGACCTCTTCTACGTGGAGAACTGGTCGCTGGCCACCGACCTCACCATCCTGTGGAAGACGGCCGGGGCGGTGCTGGGCAGCAAGGGCGCCTACTGACCGCTCCGACGACCGTCCGGGCCCACCCAGTCCAGGCTGACCACCACCGCGTCGTCGACGAGGTCGCTGCCGACGAACGCCCGCAGATCGGCCACCAAAGCCCGGACCGCCTGCAGGGGCGCCATCCCGGCGCTGCGCCGGAGGAACCGGTCCAGGGCGGTGCCGCCGTACCGGCCCGCCGACGCGGCGGCGTCGTAGACCCCGTCACTCAGCACGAACAGGCGGTCGTCGGGGCGCAACTGGAACCGCTGTGGCTGATAGAGCGTGCCGTCGAACATGCCCAGCGGGAACTGCTCGACCAGATCCTGGTCGGTGACCTCGTCGCCGCGCACCAGCACCAACCGGGGTGAGCCGGCGTCCACCGCGGTCACCACGCCGGTGACCAGGTCCAGCTCCAGCAACAGGGTGGCGACGTACTGCGCCCCCTGGTGGTGGGAGAAGATCGCCTGGTCGGCCAGGGCCGCCTGCTCGGCCAGCGGCAGCCCGGCCCGCCGCGCGTTGCGCAGCGCGTTCGTGGCCAGCGCCGTCAGGCTCGCCGCGGCCACTCCCTCGCCCATGCCGTTGGTGACCGCCAGCCAGAGTCGATGGCCGTCGTCGGACCAGTCGAAGGTGTCGCCCCGCACCGCGTACGCGGGTTCGAGCTGGCCGGCGAGGCCGAACGACGGTCCGATCCGGCTGCGACCGGGGAGCAGTTCCCACTGCATCTCGGCGGCGAGGGTGAGCCGCCGGTTCCGGGCGGCCTGCGCGTACCGGTCGGTGCTCGCCCGCACCGCGGCCAGCTCGTGGGCGAGCAGCGTGCCGATCTCGGCGTACGTCTCGGTGGTCGCCTCGTCCGTCGCCGCGGGGACGAGACCGAGCACGCCGCTGCGTTCGCCGCGCATCGTCACCGGCAGATAGCTGACCCCGTCCTCGTGCACCGGAACCTGATGGTCGAAGCAGCGCCAGGCCGGGTCCCCGGGCGCGGTCCGTTCCCGCCCACCGGTCACCGGCAGCAGCGCGGCGAGCCGGTAGTCCACCAGGTAGAGCTCCACCCCGGTGAGCCCGTACGCCCGGGACAGCGCCTCGGCCAGCCGCTCCACGAGCCCTTCGGCCGGCGCGGCCAGCAGCGCACGACGGACCTCGGTCATCCGGTCGGCCATCTGGATCCTCTCGTCCGTGCGGGTCTGATCCGCGCCGGGGTAGTCTCGGAGACGCCATGGTTGAACAGCGCAAACACGAAGATCCCGTCGCTGGCGTCGCGGCGGCGGTGGACGGCGTCGCCGGTGGCCTGCTGGCCGTCTGGGACGCCGCCCGACAGCGTACGACCGGTCAGCTGTCCACGTCTCAGTTGCGTGCCTTGATCGTGGTCCAGGACCACGCCGGAATCAATCTCCGGGGCCTGGCCAAGCGCCTCGGCATGCTGCTCTCCTCGGCCAGCCGGCTCTGCGACCGGCTGGTGGCGGCGGGCCTGCTGGAACGCGAACCGGGCCGGGTCGACCGGCGGGAGATCGCCCTGCACCTCACGCCGGCCGGCGAGGACCTGCTGGGAGAGTTGCGCGACGATCGGCAGGACCAGCTGGCCGAGGTGCTGCGCGGCATGAGCGTCACGGGCCGGCAGGCGCTGCTGCGGGGGCTCAGCGAGTTCGACGCGGTGGCGCAGACCCGGTCCAGCGGGGCGCCGGCCCCACTGCACCCCAGGGCCGTACCGGACACCCGGACCACCTCGGCCCCGACGATCAGATCGGCCTGACCTCGGGCCGGGTGGCGAGCCAGGAGGCCGGCCGGGCCAGCACCGATCGGATCACCGAACCGGCGGCCCCGAGCACCGCGGCGTCCGCGCCGAGCAACGCGGCGTGCACCCGGACCGGCCGCCAGGCCGCGGTGAGCACCCGTTCCGCCAGTTCCTCCCGGACGGCCGGCAACAGCCAGGGAGCCAGCCGGGCGTAGCAGCCGCCAAGCACCACGGCCGGGACGTCGAGCAGGTTGACCGCTCCCGCCAGGGCGACACCGAGCGCCCGGCCGGCGCGGTCGATCGCCGCGCGGGCCGCCGGGTCGTCGCCGTTGGCGGCCTCGACCAGCCCGTTCAATGCCCGGTCGGGGGCGCCGTCCGACACCGCCAGACCGGCGCCGGTCAGGATCGCCTCCTGCCCTGCGTACTGCTCCAGGCACCCTCGGGCGCCGCAGCGGCACCGCCGGCCGGCCGGCTCGACCGGGAGGTGACCCAACTCGCCACCGAAGCCGCCGGCCCCGCGGAACAAGGCGCTGTCCAGGACCACGCCGGCGCCGACGCCGATCTCGCCCGAGACGTACAGGAAACTGCTCGGCGAGCCGCGGCGGGCGTGCAGTTCGCCGACGGCGGCCAGGTTGGCCTCGTTGTCGACAGAGAGCGGACCGGGCAGCCTGGCGAGCGCGGCCGGCACGTCCACCTCCTGCCAGCCGAGGTTCGGCGCGCGGCGCACCATGCCCGTCGGGTCCACAAGTGCGGGCACGGCCAGCGCCGTCCCGGCCAGCGTGAGCCCGTCCCGCTCGGCGGCGAGGCGAATCCGGTCGGCCAGGGCGGCGATGCCGTCCAGCGCGGTCGGCGGGGACGTGCCGCGCAGGTCGAGTCGGCGTACCGCGCGGTGCCGAACCGTCCCGGCGAGATCGACGACGCAGGCGGCGAGGTAGTCGACGTTGATCTCCAACCCCAGCCCGGCAGGTCCGTGGTCGGCGAGGACCAGGCCGGTGGCGGGTCGACCGGCGCCGCTCCGGGGTGCCGGGGCGACCTCGGCCAGCAGCCCGCCCCGCAACAGATCGTCGATGAGGGCGGAGACGGTGGCGCGGGTGAGGCCGGTGTCGGCCGCGAGGTCCGCCCGGGAGGGCGCCCGCTCGGCGGCGGCGATCGCGCGGAGCACCACGCCGAGGTTGTGCTCGCGCAGGCTGGCCTGGCGGAGCGGGGAGGTGGCCGGCACGTCTTGACACTGCCACACGGCGGTCAAATAATTCAACCAATAAACAAATAGATCCGATGGAGGTCGCAGATGCCCGCGTCACCCACCCCCGCCGACAAGTTCTCGTTCGGACTCTGGACCGTCGGCTGGCCAGCCCGCGACCCGTTCGGTGACGCCACCCGGCCACCGCTGGACTCGGTGGAAGCGGTGCACCGGCTCGCCGAGCTGGGGGCGTACGGCATCACCTTCCACGACGACGACCTGGTCCCGTTCGGCGCGGACGGCGCCACCCGCGACGCGCAGATCGCTCGCTTCCGCAAGGCGCTGGACGAGACCGGGATGGTCGTGCCGATGGTGACCACCAATCTGTTCGCCCACCCCGTGTTCAAGGACGGCGGGTTCACCAGCAACGACCGGGGCGTGCGGCGGTACGCGCTCCGCAAGGTGCTGCGCAACGTCGATCTCGCGGCGGAACTCGGCGCCAAGACCTTCGTGATGTGGGGCGGTCGGGAGGGTTCCGAGTACGACCTGTCCAAGGACGTGCGGTCGGCGCTGGACCGCTACCGGGAGGCCGTCGACCTGCTCACCCAGTACGTCCTCGACCGCGGCTACGACCTGCGGTTCGCGATCGAGCCGAAGCCCAACGAGCCACGCGGCGACATCCTGCTGCCCACCGTGGGACATGCCCTCGCGTTCATCTCCGGTCTGGCCCATCCGGAACTGGTCGGGCTCAACCCCGAGGTCGGGCACGAGCAGATGGCCGGGCTGAACTTCGCGCACGGCATTGCCCAGGCGCTCTGGCACGGCAAGCTGTTCCACATCGACCTGAACGGTCAGCGCGGCGTGAAGTACGACCAGGACCTGGTGTTCGGGCACGGTGACCTGCTGAACGCGTTCGCCCTGGTGGACCTGCTGGAGCACGGCGCGCCGGAGGGCGGACCGGCCTACGAGGGGCCCCGGCACTTCGACTACAAGCCGTCCCGCACCGAGGACATGGCTGGCGTGTGGGCCTCCGCGGCCGCCAACATGCGCACGTACCTGCTGCTCAAGGAGCGGGCCGCGGCATTCCGGGCGGACCCGGAGGTGGCCGAGGCGCTGGCCGCCAGCCGAGTGGCCGAGCTGTCCGAGCCGACGCTCAACGACGGGGAGGGGCATGCCGACCTGCTCGCCGACCGGTCCAGCTTCGAGGAGTTCGACGCCGACGCGGCCGGGGCGCGTGGTTACGGCTTCGTCCGGCTCAACCAGCTAGCCGTCGAGCACCTGCTCGGCGCCCGCTGAGGAGGATCGGCATGCCGCTCGTCGCCGGAATCGACTCGTCCACCCAGTCCTGCAAGGTCGTCATCCGGGACGCCGACACCGGGAGGTTGATCCGGCAGGGCCGGGCCGGCCACCCGGACGGCACCGAGGTGGACCCGGCGGCCTGGTGGATCGCCCTCACCGAGGCGTTGGCTCAGGCCGGTGGACTGACCGACGTGGCCGCCGCCTCGGTCGCCGGTCAGCAGCACGGCATGGTCTGCCTCGACGAGGACGGGGAGGTGGTCCGTCCGGCGCTGCTGTGGAACGACACCCGATCGGCGCCGGACGCGGCCGACCTGGTGGACGAGTTCGGCGGCGGGGACACCGGTGGTCGGTTCTGGTCGGAAGCCGTGGGCAGTGTGCCGGTGGCCAGCTTCACCGTGACCAAGCTGCGTTGGCTGGCCCGCAACGAGCCGGCCAACGCGGCCCGGGCGGCGGCGGTCTGCCTGCCGCACGACTGGCTCACCTGGCGGTTGGGCGGCGCACCGGACCTTGCCGCGCTGCGCACCGACCGGGGCGACGCCAGCGGCACCGGTTACTGGTCGCCGGCCACCGGCGACTACCGGTTCGACCTGCTGGAGCACGCGTTCGGACGGCGGCTGGCAGTGCCGGCGGTGCTCGGCCCGACCGGCGAGGCCAGCCGAGGACCCGGCGACATCACGCTCGGTCCCGGCACGGGTGACAACGCCGCCGCCGCGCTCGGCGTCGGCGCCCGACCGGGCGACGTGATCGTGTCGATCGGCACGTCCGGGGTGGTCTCCAGCGTCGCGGCGGTGCCGGCCGCCGACCCGTCCGGAGCGGTCGCCGGGTTCGCCGACGCCACTGGCCGCTACCTGCCACTGGTCTGCACGCTCAACGCGGCGCGGGTGCTGGACGCGGCGGCCTCGATGCTCCGGGTCGATCTCGACGAGCTGGCCGAGCTGGCGCTCGGCGCCCCGGCCGGCGCCGACGGCCTGGTGCTGGTGCCCTACCTGGAGGGGGAGCGCACCCCGAATCGTCCGACGGCCAGCGGCGCGCTGCACGGCATGACGCTGCGCGGCTCCACGGCCGGTCACCTGGCCCGAGCCACCGTCGAGGGGATGCTCTGCGCGCTGGCCGACGGTCTGGACGCCCTCACCCGCCAGGGTGCCACGGTCGACCGGGTGATCCTGGTGGGGGGCGGTGCCCGCTCGGCGGCCGTGCGCCAGATCGCCCCGGCCGTCTTCGGCTGCCCGGTGCTGGTGCCGCCGCCCGGCGAATACGTCGCCGATGGCGCGGCCCGGCAGGCCGCCTGGCTGCTGTCCGGCGGGACCGAGCCACCGGACTGGGCGATCAGCGGCCTGGAGGAGCACACGGCGGAGCCGGTCCCCGCCATCCGGGAGCGGTACGCCGAGGCCCGCGATCACACCATCCACCGGCTCGGCTGATCCGTCCGGACCGGGTGCGCCTTCTCCCGGGCACCCACATGCTGGTTGAGTGCCCGGTATGAAACATGACGGTGGGCGGCTCGGGGAGGGTGGACGGCCCGGGGCGCCGGCCGGTCGAGCCTGGCGGGGGAGCCGGGCGCACCGGTTCTACAGCGTGCTGGTGTTCGTCGTCCTCGCCTCGCTGGACAACGTGGCCATCGGACTGGTGCCGCCGCTGTACTCGGCCATCGCCCCGGAGTGGGCGGTGCCCGAGCGGGCCATCGGCTACGTCACCGCGGTGACCTTCCTGATCAGCGCGATCGCGGCGGTCGGCTGGGCGTACGTCGGGGACCGGCGGGACCGCAAGCCGTTGCTGATGCTCGGCACCCTGATCTGGGCGGTCGGGATGGGTGGCAGTGCGCTGGCCGGCAGCTACCTGCTGTTCTTCGTCGCGCAGGCGGTCGCGGCCGTCGGCCTCGGCGCCGTGGGTTCGGTGGGCTTCTCGGTGGTCACCGACCTGATCTCACCGCGCCGCCGCGGTCTGGTGATGAGCTTCTGGGGACTGTCCCAGGGCGTCGGAACCCTCGCCGGCACGCTACTGGGCGGCATCCTGGGCGCCACCGACTGGCGGCGGCCGTTTGTCGTGCTGGCGGTAGCCGGCGTGGTGGCGACGGGAGCCTACCTGTTCACGTACGACATCCGGCGCGGCGAGAGTCAGCCGGAACTGGCCGGGGCGTTCGCCCACGGCGCGGAGTACGACTACCGGATCAGCCGCGCGGATCTGCCCCGGATCCTGCGCCGGCGGACCAACATCTGGCTGATCATGCAGGGGCTAACCGCGCAGTTCGCGTTCGGCTCGTTGGTCTGGTTGCCGGCGCTGTTCACCAACCGGGCCGAGCAGCAGGGCTACTCCACCGCCACGGCGATCGTCGTGGGCAGCGTCTTCGCCACGCTCTTCCAGCTCGGCGGCGTGTTGTCCATCGTCGGCGGTCTGATCGGTGACGCGGCGCAGCGGCGGACCCCGTCCGGCCGAGCCCGGGTGGCGGCCATCGGCGTGCTCGCGGCCGTGCCGTTCTATCTGGTGCTGTTCTTCGTGCCGCTGCGGGTCGACGTGCCGGACGGGGCCGGCGCGGCCACCGTCGTCGGCGCGGTGCTGAGCAGCGTCGTCACCGAGCCCACGGTGGGGTTGAGCCTGCTCGCCGCCGTGCTGGCGCTCGGACTCACCTCGGCCAACGCGCCGAACTGGTTCGCGTTGATCGCCGACGTCAACCCGCCCGAGCACCGGGGCACGGTCTACAGCATGGGCAACCTGGTGAACGGCATCGGTCGGGCGGCCGGCAACGGGCTGGTCGGGGTGGCGTTCGCGGCGTTGCGGGCGGCCTTCCCACCGCCGTTGAACTTCGCCGTCGGGCTGGCCGCGTTCCAGCTCTTCTTCATCCCGACCGGGATCATGTACTGGCGGGCCGCCCGAACCTCGCCGGGCGACATCGCGGCGGTGCACGACCTGCTCGACGCCCGCGCCCAGCGCCTGTAGACGATGCCCGCCCGCGCCGAGCGCCTGTAGACACCGCCCGCCCGCGCGATCGGCTGTCCGGCGAGGGGCCTCTCACCAGCGCGATGCGCGTCGTGACAGGCCCCTCGCTCGCGGTCCGGCGCGGCGGGCGCTCAGGCGCGGTACCAGACCGTGACGTCGGTCGGCACCCGGTTGTCGTCCGACAGCGGCCCACTGGTGTGCAGCGGTTGCGCCCCCACCGGCAGCTCCGCAGGCTCGGCGCCGAAGTTGGTGAGCACCCCGACCGGGCCGTTGCGGAAGCTCAGCACGTCGTCCGGCGCCGGCAGCCACTCCAGCGTGCCGCCGCCCAGCCCGAACTCGCGCCGCATCCGCAGCGCGGCCCGGTACATCTCGTACGTCGAGGTGGGTACCCCGCGCTGGCGGTCCAGCGCGTACTCGGCCCAGATCGACGGCTGGGGCAGCCAGCTCGCGTCGGTGGGGCCGAAGCCGTACGAGGGGGCGTCGGCCTCCCACGGGACCGGCACCCGGCAGCCGTCGCGCCCACGTTCACGGTGCCCGCTGCGCTCCCACGTCGGGTCCTGCCGGGCCTCGTCCGGCAGCGTCGTGTGCTCGGGAAGGCCAAGCTCCTCACCCTGGTAGAGGTAGGCGGAACCGGGCAGGGACAGCATCAGCAGGGTGGCCGCCCGGGCTCGGCGCAGCCCCAGGGCCGCGTCCGGCTGCGGGTCGGCGGCGCCGATGCCGTTCGGTCGGGGGGTGCCGATGGGCAGGGCGAGCCGGGAGGCGTGCCGCACCACGTCGTGGTTGGACAACACCCAGGTGGTTGGCGCACCCACCGCGTCCGCCGCCTCCAACGACCGGGTGACCACCGCGTACTGCGCGGGGGCCGTCCAGGAGGCCAGCAGGTACTCGAAGTTGAACGCCTGGTGCATCTCGTCCGGGCGGACGTACCGGGCCAGCCGCTCGGCCGGCTCCACCCACGCCTCGGCCACCAGGATCCGGTCGCCGGAGTACCCGTCCAGCAGCCGCCGCCAGGACCGGTAGATCTCGTGTACGCCGTCTTGGTCCCACATCGGCGGACGCGGCTTGTCGATCTCGTCGCCGCCGAGCATCTCCTGCGGGTAGTCCCAGTCGGCCAGGTCAGCCTGCTTCACCAGGCCGTGCGCGACGTCCACCCGGAACCCGTCCACCCCCCGGTCGAGCCAGAACCGCAGGACGTCGAGGAACTCCTCGCGCACCTGCGGGTTGTCCCAGTTGAGGTCGGGCTGCTCCACGTCGAACAGGTGCAGGTACCACTGCCCGGGGCGGCCGTCCGGCTCGGTGACCCGGGTCCACGCCGGTCCGCCGAAGACGCTCTGCCAGGTGTTGGGCGGCTCGTCGCCGTCCGTACCCTTGCCGTCCCGGAAGACGTACCGCTGCCGCGCCGGTCCGCCCGGCGCGTCGGCGAGCGCCTCGGCGAACCAGCGGTGCGCCGACGAGGTGTGGTTGGGCACCAGGTCGACGATCACCCGCAGACCCAGCGACCGGGCCTCGGCGATCAGTTTGTCGGCGTCCTCCAGCCGGCCGAACAGCGGGTCGACGTCGCGGTAGTTGGCCACGTCGTAGCCGGCGTCGGCCTGCGGGGACGGGTAGAACGGCGACAGCCACACCGCGTCCACGCCGAGCTGGGCGAGGTGGCCGAGCCGCGCGGTGATGCCGGGCAGGTCGCCCACGCCGTCGCCGTTCGAGTCGGCGAACGACCGGGGATAGATCTGGTAGATGACCGCGTCCTGCCACCAGCGGGTCGGCTCGCCGGCCTGACCGGGGGACGGGCTGGTCGTCTGGTCGGTATTCAGGGCGTACTCCAGTGATCTCGGGCTGGCCGGTTCGGGTCCAGTCTGCCCTGCCCGGTTGGGCGCGACCACGCGGTCCCCGAGCTGAGGGCCATTCGCGGCCCAACGAGAGCCGCGGACCACCCCGACCGGGGCGGCCCGCGGCTTCGCGGAACGGAGGGCTCAGCCCTTGACGCTGCCCGCGAGCAGGCCGCGGACGAAGTACCGCTGCAGCAACAGGAAGATCGCCACCGGCACCATGATCGAGACGAAGGCGCCCGCGGAGAGCAGGTGCCACGCGTTGCCGCGGGTGCCGGACAGGTCGGCCAGCGCCTTGGTGATCGGCGCGACGTCGCTGCCGCCGCCGGCGAAGGTGAGGGCCACCAGCAGGTCGTTCCACACCCAGAGGAACTGGAAGATGCCGAACGCCGCGATCGCCGGGGTGAGCAGCGGCAGCAGCACCCGGAAGAAGATCGACAGATGGCCGGCACCGTCCACCCGGGCCGCCTCGAGCAGCCCGGCCGGCACCTCCCGCATGAAGTTGTGCAGCAGGAAGATGGCCAGTGGCAGGGCGAAGATCGAGTGGGACAGCCAGAGTGGCCAGAACGACCCGGCGATTTCCCAGTCCACGTAGAGCCGGAGCAACGGGAGCAGGGTGACCTGGATCGGCACGATCTGGAGAGCAAAGATGATCACGAACAGCATGTTGCGGCCCGGGAACTGCATCCACGCGAACGCGTACGCGGCCAGCAGGGCCAGGCTGATCGGGATCACCACGGACGGGATGGTGATGATGATCGAGTTGACGAAGAAGTCACCGAGGCCGGTGCGGCCGGTGGCGAGCACCGCCTCGTAGTTCTCCAGCGTCCACTGGGAGTCGGTGAACGCCGTCCACCAGCCGGTGGTCTTGATCTGCCGTTCGGGCCGGAACGAGGAGACGGCCAGACCGAAGGTGGGCAGCGTCCAGAGCACCGCGATCACGACCGCGGCCAGCGACGCCCAGGGCGAGGTCAGGCCCTTGCGGGCCCGCTTCGCCGGGGACGGAACCGGAGCGATCGGCGGGGTGGTGGTGACGGGTTCGGGGGTCGCTGTGGTCATCGTGCCTCCGCTGCCCGAAGCTGCCGGATGTTGTAGACGACGATCGGGATGACCAGGATGAACAGCAACACCGCGAGAGCCGCGCCGAGCCCCGGGTTGTTGCTGCGGAAGCTCTGGTCGTAGAACTCGTTGGCGATCACGCTGGTGTTGAAGTTGCCGCCGGTCATGGTCCGGACGATGTCGAAGACCTTGAGCGTCCCGATGCCGATGGTGGTGAGCACCACCACCACGGTGGGTCGGATGCTCGGCAGGGTGATGAACCGGAACATGCCCAGCGCGGTGACCCCGTCCAGCCGGGCCGCCTCGATGATGTCGTCCGGGATCGCCTTGATCGCCGCCGACAGCACGGTCATCGCGAACCCGGCCTGGATCCAGATCATCACCATGATCAGGAACAGGGTGTTCCACGGCGATTCCACCAGCCACTGCTGGGGGGAACCGCCGAGCCACACGATGATCTGGTTGAGCAGACCGATCTGCTTGATCTCGCCCTGATCGGGACGGAACTCGTAGACGAACTTCCAGATGATTCCGGCGCCGACGAAGGAGATCGACATGGGCAGGAAGATCAGTGCCTTGGCGAGCGACTCCAGCCGCGCCTTGTCCACCAGGATCGCGTAGACCAGACCGACCGCGGTGGCGACGAACGGGGTAAGGACCACCCAGAGCACCGTGTTGCGCAGCACGGTGAGCTGACCCGACGTCGTGAAGATCGTCTGGTAGTGGTTCAGCGTGTAGTCGGGCAGGTTGGCAAACGGGATCTGCAGGTTGAGAATCGGGACCTTGCTGTCGTTCGCCTCCTGCAGGAAGGACTGGTCGATGGTGAGCAGCGCGGGGTAGAGCAGACCGATAGTCAACATCAGCAGTACGGGCAGTAGATAGGCGTACGCCACGAACCAGTTGCTCCGCCGCCCACCGATCAGGCTGGCGACGAACAGGATGGCCCCGACGACCGCGACGAAGAGGAGCACCGCGGCTCCCATGCTCAAGAACTTCTCGGGGACGGTCACGGCACCCTCACCTCCTTTCATGAGCCAAGGACCGGCCGGCGCCCGTACACACGAGCACCGGCCGGTCCAGAGGCAGTCGTCGGGTTTACTTGGGCCAGGCCGCTTCGACGTTGTTGACCGTCGTGGTGGTGTCCTGTCCGGTGATCCAGCTGGTGTACTGCTTGAAGATCGCGTTCGAACCCACGGCGGCCGGCATCTGGTCCGATCCGTCGAACCGGAACACGGACTTCGGGTCCAGCAGCAGCTCGGCGGCGAGCTTGTCGATCGGGTTGCTCAGGTTCTCGACCTTGAGACCCTTGTTGGCGCTGACCCAGCCCTGCGAGACCTTGGCCTTGGCGTTGGCCCAGTAGTCGGTGGACAGGTAGGTCTGGAACGCCTTGACCTCGGGACGGTCGGCGAAGGCCACGACGAACTCGCCGCCGCCGAGCAGCGGCTTGTCCTCGGCGGTCTTGCCGGGCAGGTAGAACGCGAAGACGTCACCGTCCTCGGCCACCTTGGTGCCCTCCGGGAAGTTCGCCGCGTAGAAGCTGGCCTGCCGGTGCAGGGAGCAGGTGCCCTCGAGGATCTGCAGCCCGGCGTCCTGGAAGGTGGTGGTGGCGATGCTCTTCACGTCGCCCAGGCCGCCGTTGACGTACTTCGGGTCCTTCACGTAGGCACCGACGGCGTCCAGCGCGGCGGTCGACTCGGGCCCGTTGAACGGGATCTCGTGGTTGACCCACTTGTCGTACGTCTCCGGCCCGGACAGCCGGAGCATGAAGTCCTCCTGCCAGTCGGTGAGCGGCCAACCGGTGGCCTCACCGCTGTTGACGCCGACGCACCAGGGCTTGCGGCCCTCACTGGCGATCTTGTCAGACAGCGCCTTCAGCTCGTCCAGGGTCTTGGGGGTCTCGTAGCCCTTCTCCTCGAACTCCGACGGCGAGTACCAGACCAGCGACTTGATGCTGGCACCCAGCGGCGCGCCGTAGAACTTGCCGTCGACCGTGGCGTACTGCTTCCAGTCCTCGCCCCAGAACTTGTCGACGTTCGCGGCGACCTCGGTCGGCGCCTCCTTGGCCTTGCCGGTGGCGACGAGCTGCTTGAGCAGGCCCGGCTGCGGCACGATCGCGAGGTCCGGCGCGTTGCCGGCCTGCGCCCGGACCAGGACCTGGGTCTCGAAGGCCTTGTCGCCCTCGTACTTGACCGTGGCCCCGGTGCACTCCTCGAACGGCTTGTACGAATCGATGTGCGGCGTGTCCTCGGGAGTGACGATGCCGGTGTAGATCGTGACGGTCTTGCCCTTGATGTCGCCGAACTGCTCGAACTGCGAGCAGTCGGCCTCGGGGACATCGGCCGCGTCGTCGGACGAGTCGCCGCCGCCGCACGCCGTCATGGTGAGGGCAAGGGTGAGACCGAGGGCGCCGGCCGACGCGGCCGCGAATCGCGACCTTGTGGGGCGGAGGGACATACGCCCGTTCCTTTCCTGATGATGCGCGAACCCGATCGACAGCCGCAGAAACCTGTGCCGACGCCGGGGGTGGACACTCGTGGCAAGTACATCCGTTGCTCTGACGTGGCGCAATGGTTACCAGTTGATCGAGTCGGTAACGATTGAATGTCAAGGTAACAACCATTTTCCGGGCACCGTACTACCCACTCGCATTGGCGGTGGGAACGCTCCCAAGATTCGCCGTGACGTCCCAAAAGTCCCTTCTGTGTAGCCGTTCGGTGGATGTGGTGGAGGCCCGTGCGGTCAGCGGTTGAGCTGCCAGATCGCGAGGTTGAGCGCCGTCGCGTAGGTCACCCAGACCCAGTACGGGAGCAGCAGCAGCGCCGCGATCCGGGCCGACGCCCGCCAGGCGAACAGGACGGTGCCGCCGATCGTGAACCAGAGCACCACGATCTCGGCGAACGCGAGCCCGTACGCCCCGCCGCCGAAGAACAGCGGCGTCCAGATGGCGTTGAGGACGAGTTGGGCGGCGTACAGCCAGAGGGCCGGCCCGGTGCCGGCCCGGCGCCAGATCAGCCAGCCGGCCACGGCGATCATGGCGTACAGGACGGTCCACACGGGTCCGAAGACGGACGACGGCGGAGCCCAGGCCGGTTGACGCAAGGAGTTGTACTCGGCGCCCGTGCCGCTCACTCCGATCCCGCCGATGGCCGCCGCCGCGAACGCGGCGAGGGCGAAGCCGGCCAACGCCAGCCACTGGCGGCGGTCGCGGACCGGGTTGCGGCGGACCGGGTCGCGGTCACGGTCCGGGAAGGCGGTCATGGGGGATGGTCTGCCCCGATCAACAAGGGGCAAACCGACAAAAGGCGCCGGGGTCGTCACCGTGGGCCGCTTGTCGGGAGGACAGCGGCTCCGGGCGACGACCCCGGCGGGCTGGGAGCGTTGACGAGAGGGTTAGCCGGAAAAGACGCCGAAACCAGGCCCGACGATCAGGCCGAGAACGATGAGGACGATGCCCCACAGGATCTGCCGACGGAACAGGGCGAGAACGCCGGCGACCAGGAGGACGACTGCGAGAATCCAAAGAATCAGCTCCATGGCTGCGAAATACCCGAGCCGCTCATCGTGGAAACCTGCCCGGACGTCGACCGCGGATGCAGGTGGTAGACGCTGTAGGCCTGCTTGATCACGGGGTGGGCCACGTTGCGGACCCGGACCCCGCCCGGGGTGGTGCCCCGTTCGGTCCCGGCGTGCGCGTGACCATGCACGGCCAGATCGGTCGGCGCCGAGTCGATCGCCTGGCCGAGCTGGTAGCAGCCGAGAAACGGATAGATCTCGGGCGGCTCGCCGGCCAGCGTGTCCGGTACCGGCGAGTAGTGCGTCAGCGCCACCCGCGCGTCGCACTCCATCTCGCGTAGCGCCACGCCGAGCTGGTCGGCGATGGCGGTGGTGGTGTTGACGAACGCCTTCATCTCCGGTTCGCCGAAATTGCTGGCGCACCGGCCGGCGAAGCCACCGCCGAAGCCCTTCACCCCCGCCACCCCGAGCCGGCCGCCGGGGGTGTCCACAACGGTGTTCGTTCCCTCCAGCACGGTGATGCCCGCGTCCTCCAGCACCCTGATGACCTGGGGGACCTCGTCGCAGTGGTAATCGTGGTTGCCGAGTACGGTCACTACCGGCACGGCCAGTCCACCGAACTCGGTCGCCACGCACCGCGCCTCGGCCTCGGTGCCGTGCCGGGTCAGGTCCCCCGCCAGCAGCAGCACGTCAGCGTGCTCGGGCAGCTCCTCCAGGGCCGGCCGGAACCGGCCCACCACGTCCTCGTCGAGGTGCACGTCGCCGACGGCGGCGATTCTGATCACGATGTCTTCCCCCATCAGCGCAGGTCCTCCACCTCGGTCGGTGCCTGCGACCGGATCAGGCCGATGTCGACGGTCAGTGGTACGTCGGGAAAGTGCTCCACGACCAGGCGGAGGATGTCGTCACGGCGCTGGGCGCTCTCCACCTCGCCGCAGAGCACCAGGGTGCTGTCCCGGCGGGTCACGCTGATGCCCTGCTCGGCCACGTCCGCGTTCTCGATGAGCAGACGTTGGACGGCCGCCTCCAGATACTCGGCCGGAGGTCGGTCGCCGCGTGGATAGTTGTCGGTCATGAGGTGACCTCCTTCTCGACAGCCGCCGCCAGCGGAGGCCGTTCCCCGCCCGCGAGGGGCACGACATCCAACCGGTCCAGCAACACCAGAAAAGCCTCCGCGTACGGCGAATGCAGCGTCTCCTTGCGGACCCGGTCCCAGTCGATCTGCTCACGCAGCGACCGGGCCAGCGGCAGCGCTCGCGCGAAGTCGCAGTAGTGCTGGGAGAAGCTGAGCAGCTTGTGCACCATGAGCTGGGTCGCCGACAGCACCGGCATGTGAATGGCGTCGACCGGTCGGATCACCGTGTCGGTGAACGTCTCGTCGGTCACCGGGGTCTCGATCGGCCGGTGGATCAGGTCGACCAGCCGGCCCTCGTCGTACACCTTGACCAGCCAGTCCTCCGGGGGACGCTCCGGGGTGAAACCGGCCGCCGCGAGGGCGGCCAGGGCCTTCTCGACGTCCTGCTCCCTGATCAGGAAGTCGACGTCGTGATCGCTGGAGTGACCGCCGTGTGCGTAGACGGCGAAGCTGCCACCCAGCGCGAACGGGATCTCGGACTGCTTGAGGACGGCGGCCACCCGCTTGAGGGTGTGCACCAGGCTCTCGTCCCCCTGGTTGGCCATGACGTCAACTCCCGGGTCCGCGGCGGGCATCTGGTCGGTGGGGCGGAGATTTCCCGTTACCCGGCATTCCGGCCGTTCACACCTGCACCGCCCGTGTCAGACGCGGCGGTAGGTCGGTCCGGGCCCGCGACTATCGACCCTTTTGTCCGCCGGAGGCGTGCGTGCCGCAGGTACCGTTGGTCAGCATGGTGATGATCCGCCGCCCGTTCACCCGGAGGCGTCCCCGCCGGGTGGCTCTCGTCGGCATCGACGGATCTGGAAAGACAACCCAGGCGCACCGGCTGGCGGCGGCGCTGACCGCCGCCGGGACGCCAGCGGGCTACTGGCGTAACGCCGGTGGGCGTCGGTGGATGGACCGGCTGGCGCACCGGATCGGCCGGCCCGACGCCCGCCGGGTGCTGGGCCGGGGCGGCCTGCTGCTGGTGGAGTCGGCGTTGCGCTGGCTCGCCATCGCCTGGGCGCTGGTGCGCAGCTCGTTCACCGGGCGGATCGCGGTGATGGACCGGTACGCGGTGTGCCAGTACGTCAGCCTCCGGGCGCACGGTGGCGGCCGGTGGGAACGGCTGGCCCGCGTCGCGTACCGGATCTTTCCCTCCCCGGACGTCACCTTCCTGCTGGACGTGCGGCCGGCGGAGGCGTACCGCCGGATCGAGGCGCGGGGCACCGACCACGAGACGATGGAATACCTGCTGGCGGCCGACGCCGCGTACCGGCTGCTGCCCGAGGCGACGGCGTTCGTCCGGGTCGACGCGAACGGACCGGCCGAGCGGGTGACCGCCGCGTTGCTGGCCGCCCTGTCGCCGGCGGCGGTGGCTCAGCCACGGGCCGCCGAGACCGGGGCCGCGCCGACCGGCACCGCCGAGCCGGCCCCCCTCGCCCCGGCCGCCTGATCAGCCGGCAGCTCGGCGGCGCGGGACCCGGCGACGCGCCGGCCGACGGCGGGGCCTGACCGTTCGCCGGCTCACGGCGCGGCTGGCGGTGGGCCGGCTCGGGGGCGGGGCCTGGCGGTCAGGCGCGACCGTAGACCGGGACGGTGGCACCGCTGGTCGGTGCCGACTCGTCGCTGACCAGGAATCGGATGACACCGGCGATCTCGGCGGGCGGCACCCACCGGGCATGGTCCGCGTCCGGTTGGGCCGCCCGGTTGGCCGGCGTGTCGATGATGCTGGGCAGCACCGTGTTGCATCGCACGCCGGAGCGCCGGTACTCCACGGCCACCGCGGAGGCGAACGCCAGCACGGCCGCCTTCGCGGTCACGTAACCGGCCGCCCCGGCGAAGGGCGCGAGCGCGGCCCGCGCCGACACGCAGACCACCGAGCCTCCGCCGGCGGCCACCAGGTGCGGCAGCGCGGCACGCGTGACCAGGTACGTCGGCCGCAGGTTCACCGCGAGCATCCGCTCGAAATCCTCGATCGCCGTTTCGTGCACCGGTCCGCCGGAGGCGTATCCACCGGCCAGGTTGACGAGCCCGCGCAAGGGCGCGTCGCGGTCCTCCGCCGCGACGGCGACCGCCGCGGCAACCTGGTCGTCGTCGGCGAGGTCCGCGATCACCTCCACCACACCGCCGGGCTGATCCGACCAACCGACCGGCGGCTGGTCCGGTTCGCGACCCGGCCGCACCGGGACCACCACCCGCCAGCCGGTCGCCGCGAACAGGTCGACAACCGCCCCGCCGAGGCCGCCCCGGCCGCCGGTGATCAAAACGCTGCGCTGCACCATGCGCCACAAGGTAACCCGCCGCCCCTCGACGGGGTGGGGCCGGCGACCGAGCGGTGGATGGCGACCGAGCCGGCGTCGGTGCGCCGGGGTGGGTTGACCGGTGCGGAGGAGGCGGCGGTGCTACGAAGGTGGCACGCTTGGTCCACGAAGTGAGGCGGTTCGGGTCGGACTGGTAGCCGTACCGGGGCCCTGCCCGTGTCGCGGTTGACGCTCCCGCCACCGTGAAAGTAAGTTTCAGTCGTGGCGAAGAGTGCGAAGGTTTCCGCAAGTCATGGGGCCGGTGGGCTCATCGTCCACATCAGCGGGCTGCTGCCGTCATTGTCCCCCGCGGAACAGCGGGTCGGGCGGCTGGTCGTCGCCGATCCCGCCGACGCCGCACGGCGGACCATCACCGACCTCGCCACGGCCGCCGAGACATCCGAGGCGACCGTCATCCGGTTCTGCCGCTCGGTGGGCATGGAGGGCTACCCGCAGTTGCGGATCCGGCTGGCCGCGGAGGCCGCCCGGCGGGTGGAGCCGCCGGACGCCCGGGTCGTGGGTGGCGACATCCCGCCCGGGGCCGACCTGGCGCAGATCATCGCGACGATCGCCTTCAACGACGCGCGGGCCGTCGAGGAGACCGCCGAACAGCTCGACCCGGCGGTCTGCGAGCGGGTGGTGGAGGCGATCAGCGGCGCCTCCCGGATCGACGTGTACGGCGCTGGCGCGAGCGGATTCGTGGCCTCCGACTTCCAGCAGAAGCTGCACCGCATCGGCCGTACGGCGTTCTACTTCCCCGACATACACACAGCGCTGACCTCCGCCGCCCTGCTGGGCCGGGGGGACGTGGCGGTGGGCATCTCCCACACCGGCACCACCTCCGACGTCATCGAGGTGTTGGAGCAGGCGCGAGCCCGGGGAGCCACCACCGTGGGGCTGACAAACTTCCCGCGATCGCCGATGACCGAGGTGTGCGACTTCGTGCTGACCACCGCGGCCCGGGAGACCACCTACCGGTCCGGAGCGACCGCCAGCCGGCTCGCCCAGCTCACCGTCGTCGACTGCCTCTTCGTCGGCGTCGCCGCGCGGAACCGGACCCGGGCCCGGAAGGCGTTGGAGGCCACCGCCGAGGCGGTGCTGCAACATCGGGTCGGCGGCTCCCGGAGGCGGGCATGACCCGCCACCTCGACCACCGTGGGGTGGTCCGGGTGTTGGCGCCGACCGAGCAGCGCAACCCGCGCAGCGTCGACCTCGACCTCATGTCCTCCCGGGAGGTGCTCCGGGTGATCAACGAGGCCGACCGCGAGGTGCCGGTGGCGGTCGCGGCCGTTCTGGACGACCTGGCGGTCGCCGTGGATTTGGCGGTGGAGGCGCTGCGCGGCGGGCACCGGGTGCACTACGTCGGCGCCGGCACCTCGGGGCGGCTCGGCATCCTCGACGCGGCCGAGTTGGTGCCCACGTTCAACGTCCCCGCCGACTGGTTCTGTGCCCATCTCGCCGGTGGGCCGGTCGCCATGTCGCAGGCCGTCGAGAATGCCGAGGACGACGAGGCGGCGGGCCGGGTCGAGGTGGCGTCCTGCGTCCGGCCGCACGACATCGTGATCGGGCTGGCGGCCAGCGGACGGACACCGTACGTCCTGGGGGCGCTGCGGGCGGCGAGCGAGCTGGCCGCCGAGACGGTGCTGGTCTGCGCCGACCCGGAAGCGGCGGCGGCCGGCGAGGTCGGGGTGTTCATCGGGGTCGACACCGGGCCGGAGGTGATTACCGGGTCCACCCGGATGAAGGCCGCCACCGCCCAGAAGCTCGTGCTCAACGCCTTTTCCAGCGCGGTCATGGTGCGGCTCGGCCGGGTCTACTCCAACCTCATGATCGACGTGGTGGCGACCAACGCCAAGTTGCGCGGACGGATGATCTCGATCCTCATGGACGCCACCGGCTGCGCGGAGGAGACGTCGCGCCGGGCGCTGGCCGAGGCCGACGGCGACCTCAAGGTCGCCCTGGTCTCCCTGGTCTCCGGCGCGGCCGTGACCGACGCGCGGCTGGCCCTGAGCCGAGCCTCCGACCAGGTACGCGGAGCCCTCGCGCTGCTCTCCTCCTGAATGCCCGACGTCCGGGAATGGCCGCGGGTCGGTCGACGTTCGGATTGTTCGGCGGGCGGCCGGGTAATTAGAGAGCCTGGTGAACCGATCGGCCCGCCATCGCGTACTCCAGGCCAGTGACGAGGATCGCATTGCCGCCGTGACGCGGGTCGCTGTGCGGGACCGGACGTACGTGATGACATCAGGGCCGCCGGTGGCGTTGAAACCCGTCGGCGCCGGCCCATGAGCATCGCCGACGCCCGGGCTCCGAGAAGCCCGACAAAGGCTGGCTGACAGCAAACGTCAATCCGGCTCTCAGCAATTACCCAGGCATTCGTGACACTTTCGACTCACCGCTTGGAATCCCCAGCGCCTCTCATCTGTTGTGTAGATGTCAGCACCGGGGGGCAATGCGGCGGTTACGCGGAAGGGGCTGATGAGCGTGGGGACGGCAACGAACCGGGTGACCGGCGCGAACGAGGGGATCGTGGGCAACGTGGATAAGAACATCGTCATGCGGACCGACGAGGTCGCCGAGGAGCGCGACCTGGTTGGCGTCTACCTGCACGAGATCTCCCGCACACCGCTGCTCGACGCGGCCCGGGAGGTCGACCTCTCCAAGTCCATCGAGGCCGGACTCTACGCCGAGCACCTGCTCGACGAGGGGAAGATCCCGGCCGGGGCGTCGGAGGACGAACTGGAGCGGCTGGTGGCCGAGGGGGAGCGGGCCAAGGACCTGTTCATCCGGGCCAACCTGCGGCTGGTCGTCTCGATCGCGCGCCGCTACGTGCGGTCCGGCATGCCGATGCTCGACCTCATCCAGGAGGGCAACACCGGCCTCGTCCGAGCCGTCGAGAAGTTCGACTACGAGCGCGGCTTCAAGTTCTCGACGTACGCCACCTGGTGGATCCGGCAGGCAATCAGCCGCGCGATCGCCCAGCAGGAACGCACCGTGCGGTTGCCGGTGCACCTGGTGGAGGACGTCAACCGGATGCGCAACGTGGCCCGGCAGCTCACCCGCGAGCTGGGCAGCGACCCGGAGCCGGAGCAGATCGCGACGGCGCTCGGCGTCACCGTCGAGCGGGTCAACGAGCTTGTCCGCTGGTCCCAGGACACCGTGTCGCTGGACACGCCGGTCGGCGACGACGGCGACACCAACCTGGGCGACCTGGTGGCCGACAGCGACGCCCCGTCGCCCGAGGAGGTCGTGCTTACCGCCCTGGAGCGGCAGCGCATCGAGGGCCTGCTCAACCACCTCGACGACCGGTCGGCCGGCATCATGCGGGCCCGGTACGGCCTGGAGGACGGTCGCGAGCACTCCCTCACCGAGGTGGCCTCGCGGTTCTCGCTCTCCCGGGAGCGGATCCGGCAGCTGGAGATCCAGGCGCTCGGCCGGCTGCGCGAGCTGGCCCGCGCCGAAGGGCTGCGCGACGCGGCCTGAGTCCTTCGAGTAGGCACGCAGAGGCCCCTCGACGACGCGAACGCGTCGACGAGGGGCCTTTCCTATGCCCTCGACTGTGTGGTGGCGCAGGGATCTCACTATGGGGACAGAGCGAAGGAGGCGAATCCGTTGGAGCCGACCCGTTCACCGTCCCGCCCGCCGATGCCAGCCGGAGCCGGCGGCGGCATCCCGACCGTCCTCTACCGGAAGCCGGGTCTCACCGTCACCGTCAACGAGTTCGTGGTTGGCGGTCGCCGGTACCCGATGCGGGCGCTCAACCGGCCTCGCACCGCACGCAGCGCGCCCGACCCGCTGGCCGCGCGGATCGTCCTGATCAGCGCCGTGGCCTGGACCAGTGTGGCCGTCGGCCTCGGCTTCCGGGGCCTCGACCGGATGGGGCTCGCGAGCTATCTCGCGCTGGCCGCCGGTGCCGGGGTGCCGGTCGTGCTGGCCGGGTTGCTACGCCGGCTACGCCCCCCCGACCACGAGCTGTGGGCCGACGTGCAGGGGCAGCCCACCCTGCTGTTCCGTACCGACGAGGAGCACCAGTTCGGTCAGGTGACCCGGGCGCTGATCCGGGCCCGGGAGGCCGCCGAGTCCGGCGCGGTCGGCAAGCCGCTCGCGGACAGCGCGGTCTGGCAGCCACCGGCGCGATGAGCGTGCCGTCGGCGTCGTCGCGGCGTCTCCCGCGCCGCGGGATCGGGCGGTCAGTGGTGCTGGTCCACCAGTGGGGCGTCCGGCGTGGTCGGCTGGTCGGCGCGGACCCAGCCGGCCACCCGCCGCTCGGCGTAGAAGGAGACGAACGGCACAGTGCCGGCGAGCATCACCAGCGCCATCCGGCGCAGCGACCAGTTCGCCCGGCGCCCCAGGTCGAAGGACGTCACCAGGTAGAGCATGTAGAGGAAGCCGTGCGCGGGACCGACGGTCTCCACCACGGTGGCGTCGTGCCAGATGTACTTCAGCGGCATGCCGATCACGACCAGCGCGATCAGGACGACACCCACCACGTAGGCGACGACGCGGTATCGGATCAGGGCTGCGCCCACGTCGGTTCCGTTCCTTCCTGCCGGCCGGGGCCGGGGTAGTCGCCGGGTCGAGCCCCCGGATGGGCGTTCAACCAGGCGAGGTAGTGGTTGTAGGCGGCCAGTGCCGGATCCTCCGGCCCGGCCGGCACGGCGGCCGTGCGCCGGGCGGAGCGCACCGGGCGACGGATCCCGACCGACTCCGGCGCGGCGGACCGGTCGACCGCTCCGGTGGTCGTCCCGCTGCCGGCGTGCGATGCGTCCGTAACTTCGGCGGGCTCCGCGCCCTCGGCGCCCTCGTCCGACCGGGCCGGCTCCGCCGTCTCCGGGCCCCCGCGACCGCGCAGCGCCAGCCGTGCCTCGCGGATCCAGATAAAGATCACGAAACCAGCGAAAACCGGCCACTCGACCGCGTACGCCCAGCTGAGGGTGTTTCCGTTCGCCGCCCGGCTGATTTGCCACCAGCCGAGCGCGAGGAACGCCACGACCAACAGCACGGTGAGGACATGGCGCACGATCCACGCCGGGGTCCACAGCCGCTTCATGGCACCGAGCCTACCGGCGCCGCCCGCCGTCCTCCGACGCACCGTCGTAGACGGGTAGCCGGACGTCGCGCAGGCCGTCCGGCGCGAACGGTTTGATCATCGCCACGACGGGCAACGGTCTAGTCGGTAGGCCAACGAGACGTCAGGGGTGACGATGACCGACTCCGTACGCGGCGACATGCCACCGAACGCCGGACCGGGTCTGGACGAAAGCCCGGAACAGCGGATGGCCGAATGGGGCGGAGACCACCAGCGCGGTACTCCGGACCCGGCGCTGGACGACCCCGAGGCGCTCGGCATCGACCCCGGCGAACTCGACGACGAGGACCTCATCAGGGAGATGCAGAGCCTGCACCGCACCCGGCTGGACACGCTGCGGCACGCCGCGGACACCGCGCTCGCGAATCACCTGCGCCGCACCGCCGAGCTGGAAACCGAGTACCTCACCCGGTTCCCGGGCCGCGAGGTCGACCCGAGCCGGTTGCGCGACGGTGACTGAGGCGACGGCCCGGGCGGAGCGGGGGATGTCGGCACCGCCGGAGGTGGTCTTCAACACCGCCGTCGACCCGAGCCGGGCGGCCGCCTGGTTGCCCGTTCCACTGCGAGCGGGTGACGGACCAGAGCGTGCGGACGGCATGCGGGCCCGGTGGCACGCCGCCGGCTGGACCGCGGATCTCGCGGTCGAACCCGGAAACACCGGCGGCGCGCGGGTCCGGCTGGACCTCACGGCGGATCCGTCCACCGTGTCAGCCGACTCGCACGACCGCGGACTCGCCGGACTCGCCGAGGAATCCCTGACGGGGTTGGCCGGCGAGGTGGCCGAGAACCTGACCGCGGGCTGATGAGATCGGGGAACTGAGATGGGCATCCGCGTTCGAGACAAGGTGACCCGGCTACGCCGGGCGTACGCCCCGCACGAGCATCGTCCGCTCGGCGGCTACCTGGTGTCGATGGGGACGTACGGGACGGTGACCGCCGCCCTCGCCGGGCTCGTCCGGGTCACCGGACGTCCCGTACCGGAGCGCCCGACGGCCGGGGACGTGGTGCTGCTCTCCATCGCCACGCACAAGCTCAGCCGGTTGCTGGCCAAGGACGCCATCACGAGTCCGCTGCGAGCCCCGTTCACCCGGTATGACCGGCCGATCGGCAGTGGTGAGGTGATGGAGCAGGTCCGGGACTCGGGAAGTGGCACCCGGCACGCCATCGGTGAGCTGTTGAGCTGCCCGTTCTGCCTCGCGGTGTGGGTGGCCACCGGGCTCACCGCCGGCCTGGTGCTCACCCCGCGCCTGACCCGGCTGGTGGCCACCGCGCTGACCGCCGTGGCCGCGTCGGACTTCCTCCAGATGGGCTACGCCGTGGCGCAACAGGCCGCCGAGGGACATCCGGACCGCCATGCGGCGGACTACGACGACAGGAGATGACCGGAGCGAGCTGACCAGACCGGGACGAGGGGCACCGGTGATCAGCGGTGCCCCTCGTTCCGTACCCGGATCAGCGCTGCATGCCCGACCAACCGCGGGGTGACTCCGGCTCCCGGTCCCCGGCGTCGGCGCCGGTGATGACGTCGTCCGCGACGGCGGTCTCCTCGTGTTCGTTCGCGAAGTCCGGGTCTCCATCCGGGTCCGCGTTCCCCTGCGGCTGGCCGATCGCGGGCAGCCGCTCGTCGGCCGGATCGTGGTCGGGCAGGTCGCTCTCGCTCATCGGGTCTCCTTCAGCCGGTGGGAACCCGGGCGCCGCCCGGGGAGGGGGTCGGACGAGTCACCCCGCCGGTCCGCCGAGCAGCTCGGCCACCTCGTCGGCGGCGTATTCGCCCTCGGGCAGCGCGGTGATCCGGGTGAGCAGGTCGGCCGGAACGTCCGCGGCCACGGCACGCCGGTGGATCTCGGCCTGGGTCACCCGCTCGTTGCCGTTCCACAGGCTGTCGAGCAGCTCGTCGATCCGCTCGCGGGAGGTCTCGTCGGTCACGGCGACCAGCTACCCGGCAGGAACGGGGCCAAACCCGGCAGTCGGTGGGCGGTCGGCGGCGTGGGCGGCGCCTCATGTCGGGCCCGGTGTGCGGGCCGACCGGCCGGGGTAAGACCGACAATCATGAGCGAACGAGACAGCGAGCAGGACCGGATCGAGTCACGGGCCGATCACCTGCTGCCGGAGGAAGCGGCGGCGGGCAGCGCGGATCCGGAGGCTCAGGCCGCGGCGATCCTGGCCGAGTCCGACGTCCGGGAGAACGACCCGGAGGCGGCGCCGGACTCCTTCCTGGAACGGCGCACGTCGACGCAGGCCGCCACCCCGCCGGAGCCCACCGGCTGAGCCGTGTCCGCCGCGCCGACGGTGCGGGAGCGCGGGGGTGGACCGGATCCGATAGCGTCTGGCCATGCCGCAGACCGGGTACCCCTGGCCGATCGAACAGACCCGACTGGACAACGGGCTACGCGTCGTGGTCAGCGAGGACCATTCGGTCCCCGTGGTGGCCGTGAACCTGTGGTACGACGTCGGCTCACGGCACGAGCCGGCGGGGCAGACGGGTTTCGCCCACCTGTTCGAGCACCTGATGTTCGAGGGCTCGGTGAACGTGCCCAAGACCGAGCACTTCCGGCTGCTCCAGGGCGCCGGCGGGTCGCTGAACGCCACCACCAACCCGGACCGCACCAACTACTTCGAGACCATTCCGGCCGAGCATCTCGAACTGGCGCTGTGGCTGGAGGCCGACCGGATGGGGGGCCTCGTTCCGGCGTTGACCACCGAGACGCTGGACAACCAGCGCGAGGTGGTGAAGAACGAGCGGCGACAGCGGTACGAGAACGTCCCGTACGGTGACGCCTGGTTGCGGCTGCTGCCGCTGCTCTATCCGCCCGGCCACCCGTACCATCACCCCACGATCGGGTCGATGGCCGATCTCAACGCGGCCGACCTGGCCACCTTCCAGGCGTTCCACACCCGCTACTACGCGCCCAACAACGCCGTCCTGTCGGTGGTCGGGGACACCACCCCCGACGAGGTGTTCCGGCTGGCCGAGCGGTACTTCGGCGGACTGGACCCGCGACCGGACATCCCGCCGGCCCCGGACGGGCAGATCGTCGATCCCACGGGCGAACCGGTGCTGGAGACGGTCATCGCCGACGTGCCGGCGCCGCGGGTCCACCTCGCGCACCGCAGCCACCCGTACGGCAGCCCCGGCTACGACGCCACCACCGTCCTGGCCGCAGTGCTCGGCAGCGGCCGGGGCAGCCGGCTCTACCAGCGGCTCGCCGACGGCTCGCGGCTCGCCCAACCGGACAACATCGGCGCGTACGGGGTGGACCTGCGGTGGGCGCCGGCGCCCCTGATCATCACGGCCACCGCTCGGCCGGGGATCGCGGCCGACGCGCTTACCGACGGGCTGACCGAGGTGGTTGACGGGCTCGTCACCGAGCCGGTCACCGAGGCGGAGTTGGACCGGGCCCGAGCACTGCTCACCACCGCCTGGTGGCGGCAACTGGCCACCGTGGAGGGACGCGCGGACACCCTCGGCCGGTACGCCGTCCAGTTCGGAGACCCGGCTCGGGCCGCTGACCGGTTGCCCGGTTGGCTCGCCGTCGACGCGGACGAGGTGACCCGGGTGGCGGCCGAGGTGCTGCGCCCGCAGGACCGGGTCACCCTGACCTACCTTCCCGAGGAGAACGCGTGAAGCTGATCGCCGACCGTCCCGGCCCCGGACCTGCCCGGCCGTACCGGTTCCCCACGGTGGTCCGCCGCGCCGTCGCGGGCGGCGAGGTGGTGGCGGCGGACCTGCCCGGCCACAACCTGGCGGTCGCGGTCCTGCTGCTCGACGCGGGTGCCATCCACGAGCCGGTGGACCGCGAGGGCGTCGCCGGGGTGGTAGCCAAGGCCCTGGAGGAGGGCACCGCCCGGCGCGACGCCTCGGGCTACGCGCTCGCGCTGGAGGCGCTCGGCACCGAGCTGTCGGTGGAGGTGGACTGGGACTCGTTCCGGGTGGGCGTGCAGGTGCCGGTGGACCGGTTGCTGCCCGCCGTGGAACTGCTGGCCGAGGCGGTCCGGACGCCCAGGCTGGACCCCGCGGACGTGACCCGGGTACGGGACGACGAGGTCACCGCGCTGCGGATGTACTGGGCCAACCCCGGCCCACGGGCGGACGCCGTGCTCCGCGCCGACCTGTTCGGCGCGGAGCACCGGCACGGCCGTCCGATGGACGGTGATCCGGACTCGGTGGCCCGACTCGGGGTCGACGACGTGACGGGTTTCCACGGCGCGTGGCTGACCCGCCCGGGCACCCTGCTGGTGGCGGGTGACCTGAACCGGCTCGACCTGACCGCGCTGGGTGAGGCCGCGTTCGCCGGGGCCGCCGGCGCCCCGGTGCCCGCCGACCCGCCGCTGAACGTGCCGGTGCGGGCGGAGCGCCGGGTCATCCTGGTGGACCGGCCCGGCTCGGTGCAGTCCACCCTGCGGCTGGGCCACCCGGCGCCGCACCGGTCGCATCCGGATTACGTGCCGATGACGCTGGCCGCGACGGTGCTCGGCGGGGCGTTCACCTCGCGGCTCAACCACCTCATCCGCGAGGTGCGCGGCTACACCTACGGCATCCGGGCCGATTTCGGGTTGTCCCGCCGGTTCGGCCGGTTGCTCGTGAGTTCCGGCGTGCAGACGGCGGTGACCGCGCCCGCCCTGGTCGACGCGGTGGGCGAGATCTCCCGTACCCAGTCCGGCGGGGTGACCGAGGAGGAGTTGGCGGTCGCCCGGTCCTGGCGAGCCGGGCAGCTCTCGGTGGAGTCACAGACGCCGCGTGCCATCGCGGGCGCGTTGGCCACGATCGTGGTGCACGGGCTGCCCGACGACTACCACGCGCGACTGCGGGAGCGGTTGTTGGCCGCCTCGGTGGACGAGGTGTCGGCCGCCGCGACCACGCACCTACGGCCGGAGGGGCTGACGCTGGTGATCGAGGGGGACGCGGCGGTCATCCGGGACGACCTCGTGGCCACCGGGCTCGGTGCGGTGTCGGAGGCCCGGTTCTGAATCCTGGGAGGCCGGCCCACCCGGTGGGGGAGCCCCGGCCGGCTAGGTAACCTCGCGGCATGAGAATCGGCATTGTGGGGGCTACCGGTCAGGTCGGCGGCGTGATGCGGCAGATCCTGGCGGAGCGGGCCTTTCCCGTGGACGACATGCGCCTCTTCGCCTCGACCCGGTCCGCCGGACGGACGCTGCCGTGGGACGGCGGCGAGGTGACCGTGGAGGACGCTGCCACCGCGGACTACCGAGGGCTCGACATCGTGTTGTTCTCCGCCGGTAAGGGCACCTCCCGGGAGTTGGCACCCAAGGTCGCCGAGACCGGGGCGGTGGTGGTCGACAACTCGTCGGCCTGGCGGATGGATCCCGCGGTGCCGCTTGTGGTGTCCGAGGTCAACCCGCACGCCGTGGCGTCGCGGCCGAAGGGGATCATCGCGAACCCCAACTGCACCACCATGGCGGCGATGCCGGTGTTGCGCCCGCTGCACGCCGAGGCCGGTCTGGTGGCCATGGTGGTCGCCACCTACCAGGCGGTCAGTGGGGCCGGGCTGTCCGGCGTGGCCGAACTGGACGAGCAGGTGCGCAAGATGGCCGAGCAGATCGACGAGCTGACCTTCGACGGTGTCGCCGTCGATTTCCCGGCGTCCCGGTTGTTCGCCGGGCCGATCGCCTTCAACGTGCTGCCAGTTGCCGGCTCGGTGGTCGACGACGGTTCCGGCGAGACCGACGAGGAGCAGAAGCTGCGCAACGAGAGCCGCAAGATCCTGGAGATCCCGGAGCTGGCCGTCTCCGGCACGTGCGTCCGCGTGCCGGTCTTCACCGGGCACTCGTTGCAGATCAACGCCCGGTTCGCCGCGCCACTCAGCCCGGCGCGGGCCCGTGAACTACTGGCCGCCGCGCCCGGCGTCGTGCTCTCCGACATACCGATGCCGCTGCTGGCGACCGGCCAGGACGTGACGTACGTCGGCCGGATCCGCGACGACCAGACCGCCGTCAACGGGCTGGCCCTGTTCTGCTCGGGCGACAACCTGCGCAAGGGTGCGGCGCTCAACGCCGTCCAGATCGCCGAGCTGGTGGCGGCGGAACGGTAACCGGAGGCCCGTTACCTCTTCGCTCTCCCGGGTACACCGCGGCGACCATACCCGCGAGGAGGGGAGCCACGCGATGACGACGGTCGGAGAGTTCATGACCACTCGCCTGGTGACGATGGACGGCAACGACACACTGACCGCTGCGGCTCAGGAGATGCGGGACCGGGCGATCGGGGACGTCATCGTCACCGATGGCGAGGACGTGATCGGAATCGTCACGGACCGTGACATCACGGTACGGGCAGTCGCGGAGCACATGAATCCGGACAGCTCCCAGCTGAGGCAGATCATCAGCCACGACATCGTCACCGTGAGCCAGTACGACGACGCGGTGGCGGCGGCCGATCTGATGCGTACCTATGGTGTCCGTCGGTTGCCCGTGATCGAGGAGGGCCGGCTGATCGGCCTGGTGTCGCTCGGCGATCTCGCGGTGGAGCGGGAGCCGCAGTCGGTGCTGGCCGACATCAGCGCCGACGAGCCCAACAACTGACGCGGCGGGCGCGGTCCCGACTGGGGCCGCGCCCCCTTGTGTCGGGGTGGAGCTGATTTCACCCGATCCGGGTGAGGTGGTCTCGCACCCTGAATTGGCAGGGTCAGCAGGCAAGCGACCAGCCTGGAGAGCGGATGACCGACCAAGCGAACGCCACCCGCCTGTTCTTCGAGGACCTCGAACGGAGCCGGCGGCAGCCGCTGTTGCAGAAGGTCACCGGCACGATCCGGTTCGATCTGCACGAGAACGCACACACCGAGCACTGGTTGCTGCGCGTCAACCGGGGCGAGGTGCGGGTCTCCCGGGAGGACCAGGCGGCGGACCTCGTGGTGAGCACCAGTCCTCGGCTGTTCGACCGCTTGGTCCGCGGTGAGGACAACACGATCGCTGCGATCCTCAGGGGAGCGATGGCGCTGACCGGGAACGCGCTGCTCATCCTGCGGATCGAGCGGCTCTTTCCGGGGCCGCCGGATTCCCGTGGGCCGCACCGCAGGATCGCCGAGGGGCCCGGGTCGTGAACGAGGAGACGGTAAGCATCCTGGACGGCAACACCTTCGTCGTCTGTGACCGCCGCGGCGACATGGAGGGCTCACCCAGCGTGCCCACCGGCCTCTTCTCCCTGGACACCCGGTATCTGTCCCGCTGGGTGCTGACCCTCGACGGCAAGCGGCTGACCTCGATGTCGGTCGACGATCTTCAGTATTATGAGACGCGGTTCTTCCTGGTTCCCGGGGCCACCGAGACATACGCCGACGCCAAGGTCTCGGTCATCCGGCACCGGGAGATCGGCGGCAGCTTCTGCGAGCGGGTGACGATCCTCAACCACGGCGAGGAGCCGCTCGACTGTCGCCTCCGGCTGGACGTCGGATCGGACTTCGCCGACCTGTTCGAGATCAAGGACGAGGTCCTCAACAAGCGGGGCGAGTACTACACCAAGATCGATGGTGATGTGCTGCGGCTGGGCTACCGGCGCGAAACCTTCCAGCGGGAGACCAGGATCTCGTCAAGCGAACCAGCCGAATTGGACGAGGAGGGGTTGAGCTTCCGGGTCCGGGTGGAGGCCGGCGGCGACTGGACGACCGAGATCGACGTACACACCACGGCGATCGGGCCAGGCGGCCGGGACCTGCGGATGGGGGTCCAGTCACACGGCCCCGAACGGATGGCCCTCCAGCACGACCTGCAACGCTGGGTGGCGGACGCGCCCAGGGTCACCTGCGAGTGCACGGCGCTCACCCAGGCGTACGACCGCAGCCTGGCTGATCTCGCGGCGCTGCGCTTCTCGCCGTTGTCGCTTGTCGGCCAGGCGCTGCCGGCCGCCGGCCTGCCCTGGTTCATGACCATGTTCGGCCGGGACAGCATCTTCACCTGCCTCCAGACGCTCGGCTTCACCCCGGTGCTGTCCACCACCACGCTGCGGATCCTGGCCGCGTTGCAGGGGACCCGGTTCGACGATTTCCGGGACGAGGATCCCGGCAAGATCCTGCACGAGATGCGGTACGGCGAGACGGTGGCGTTCGGGGACCAGCCGCACACCCCGTACTACGGCGCCGCGGACAGTACCTGCCTGTTTCTCATCCTGCTCGACGAGTACGAGCAGTGGACCGGTGACACCAGGATGGTCCACGAGTTGGAGTTCGAGGCGCGGGAGGCGTTGCGGTGGATCGACGAGTACGCCGACCTGATGGGCAACGGGTACGTCTGGTACGAGCGGCGGAACACCCGCAACGGGCTGGAGAACCAGTGCTGGAAGGACTCCTGGGACGGCATCTCCTACCACGATGGACGGCTGCCCGGCTTTCCCCGGGCGACCTGTGAACTCCAGGGTTACGCGTACGACGCGAAGATGCGCGGGGCCCGGCTGGCCCGACTGGTGTGGGGCGACCCGGAGCTGGCGGATCGACTGGAACGGGAGGCCGCGGACCTGAAGGAACGGTTCAACCGGGACTTCTGGGTCGCCGACGGCGAGTACTACGCGATCGCGCTGGACGCGAACGGTGAGCGGGTGGACAGCCTGTCGTCCAACATCGGGCACCTGCTGTGGAGCGGCATCGTGACGCCCGAGCGGGCGCCGAAGATCGCCGCCCACCTGATGAGTGACCGGCTGTTCTCCGGCTGGGGCATCCGGACGCTTGCCGTGGGAGAGGGCCGGTACAACCCGATCGGCTACCACAACGGCACGGTGTGGCCGTTCGACAACTCGTTCATCGCGTGGGGTCTGCGCCGGTACGGCTTCGTCGAGGAGGCCGCCCGGGTGGCCGACGCCATCATCGACGCCGCGCAGTACTTCGGCGGTCGGCTCCCGGAGGCGTTCGCCGGGTACGAGCGGAAGCTCACCAAGTACCCGGTGCAGTACCCGACCGCGTGCAGCCCGCAGGCCTGGTCCAGCGGGGCGCCGCTGTTGCTGATCCGGACCATGCTGGGCCTCGAACCGCACGAGGGCCACCTGGCCGTCGATCCGGCGTTGCCGATCGACATGGGACGCATCGAGCTGCTCGACGTTCCGGGCCGCTGGGGGCGGGTGGACGCGTTCGGGCGCGGGCGGGTCGACCTGGCGAAGTGGTGGACATAGCCCCGGCTCACCGGCCGCCGCGGAACCGGACGGTGCTGCCCGGCCGGGCCTGGGCGACCAGCCACATGTCGTCCGGGTGCACCACACCGATCACCGGATAGCCGCCGGTGGTCGGATGGTCGGCGAGGAAGATCAGCGGTTGGCCGTCCGGTGGAACCTGCACCGAGCCGCGGACCATCCCCTCGCTGGGTAGTTCGCCGTCGACCGAGGGACGCAGTCGGGCGCCGGTCAGTCGTACGCCGATCCGGTCACTGACCGGGCTGACCTCGTACCCGGTGGTGATGAGCAGCCGCCGGGTCGCGTCACTGAACCACCCGTCCCGCGGGCCGGGGACCAGCCGCAGGAACGCCGCCTCCGGGATGGCCGGCCGAGGCGCCGCGTCGACCGGGGCCGGCGCGCCGACCGGCCGACCGAGCGGCACCGACTGGCCGGCGACCAGGGGTGCGGGGCCGAGACCCGACAACTGGTCGGTGGCCCGAGCGCCGAGCACGACCGGGCTGGCGAGGCCGCCAGCGACCGCGAGATAACTGCGTACGCCCCGGTCGGCCGGGCCGATCGAGAGCACCGTGCCGGCCGGCAGGTAGACCGGGTGGCCGATCCCGGCGGGAGAGCCGTCGACCCGGAGCGGACCCGGCGCCCCGGTGACGGCCACCCAACGACCGGCCGTCAGCCGCAGGTCGGCACCGAGCAGGGTGGTTTCGATGCCGGCCGCGCCGTCGGGGTTGCCGACCAGCCGGTTGGCCAACCGCAGGCTGGCCGGATCGGCGGCACCGGACCGGGGCACCGCGAGGTGGGCGAGCCCGGGTCGGCCCAGGTCCTGGACGGTGCTCAGCAGCCCGGGGCGGAGCATCTCCAGCACCGGCCGGCCGCTCGGCTCGTTCCTCGTACTCATGGGGGCACCGGGACGCAGCGGACCCGGGTTCCGGGAGTCAACAGCGCCGGCCGTGGCGCAGCCTCGTCCCACAGCACCAGGTCGGTGTGCCCGATGAGCCGCCATCCGCCGGGGGACCGGCGCGGGTAGATGCCTGTGTACGGGCCCGCGAGGGCCACGGCGCCGGCCGGCACGGCGGCGCGGGGCGAGTCGCGGCGGGGCACCCGGAGCGATTCCGGGGCGCCGGTCAGGTAGGCGAAACCGGGAGCGAACCCGCAGAACGCGACGGTCAACTCGGCGCCGGTGTGCGCCGCCACCACCTCGTCGGGCGGGATACCGGTGAGCCGGGCCACCTCGGCGAGGTCCGCGCCGTCGTACCGCACCGGGATCTCGACGAGCGGGCCAGCCGGGTCGCCCGCCGGTTCGCCGGCCGCACCACCGGCGGTCCAGCCGGCCAACGCCCGGGTCAGCGGATCCCCGCCGGGTCCGCCGGGGCCGGCGTCGACAAGCACGGTACGGGCGCCCGGCACCAGGTCGACGATGCCGGGCAGCCGGCCCGCGGACCGGAGCGCGGACAGATACCGGTGCAGCGAGCCGGCGGCAGCCCCGTCGGCCACCTCGATCAACGTCGACCAGGGGCCGGCGCGGAGCAGCCGTACCTCGGTCACGTCGCCCCGTCCACGGCGGCGAGCACCTGCCGCAGGGCGTCGTCGAGGTACCTGGCGAGTTCGGCGTGCGCGGCGGCCCAGTCGCCGGCTTCCAGCCGGCGGCCGACCTCGTGGTTGCGCCGCAGGTACGGCTCGTGGAACTCGTGCGGGTCGGCCAGCGCCAGGAAGCCGAGCCGCAGCTCGGTGATCAGGCTACGGAAGATCTCGTCGATTCGCCGACTGCCGTGCACCGACACGAGTAGGGCGTGGAAGCGGAGGCTGGCGGTGCCGGCGGCCACCCAGTCGCCCGCCGCCGCTGCCTGGTCACCGGCGGCGAGGCTGTCCCGGAGGGCCGCCCCGTCGAGCCGGCCGGCGCCGGCCGCGAGCGTGTCGACGGCACCGAGTTCCAGCATTCGGCGGAGCCGGTAGATGTCCCGTACGTCGTCCGCGGCCAGCCGGCGTACGGTGACGCCCTTGTGCGCCTCGTACGCCAGCAGGCGCTCGTTGACAAGCGTCCGCAGCGCCTCCCGGACCGTGTTGCGGGAGACCCGCAGGGCCTGGGCGAGGGTGTTCTCGGGCAGCGCGGTCCCGGGCTGGAAACGCCCCTCGAAGATGTTGTCCCGAATCACCTCGGCGGCCCGCTCCGCGGCTGTCGGCAGGGGTGCCAGGGCCGGCATCTGGAGCGGCGGGGTCGGGGAGTGGCGGGACCCTCGGCGGGCGTCACCGCCGTCGGTCGGGACCGCACGGGCCATGCTTGCCTCCTGTCGAGCCTTCGTGCTCTCCTGTCGGGCCTTCGTGCTCTCCTGTCGAGCCTTCCTGGCGAGCCTCGACCTTGGTGCCGACCGGCAACGCCGCCGATGCTCTATCGTCGACGTGAATTGTAGGACAACCGACATCCAACGATCTACCGTCGCTCCGGTGGCGGGGTTCGGCCGACGGGAGGCAACGATGAGTGAGCAGACAGCCGCGGCAGAGGCGGTGGCCGCCGCTGCCCGGTCCGCCCGAGCCGCCAGCGAGAGCCTCGCCGCGGCCGGCACCGACCAGGTCGATGCCGCGCTACGGGGGATGGCCCGGCTGCTCGGCGAGGCCGCCGACCCGGTCCTCGCCGCCAACGGGGACGACCATCGGGTCGCGCGGGCGGCCGGAATGGGAGACGGTCTGCTCGACCGACTACGGCTCGACCCCGGTCGGTTGCGCGGCATGGCCGACCAGTTGCGGACGCTCGCCAACGTGCCTCCGGAGCCGGCGCGGCGCACGGTACGCGATCTGGACGGTGGCCTGGTGGTGCAGGAATGGCGGCGTCCGGTGGGGGCGATCGGCGCCAACTTCGAGGCCCGTCCCAACGTCGTGGTCGACATCGCGGCGCAGTTGATCAAGTCGCGGAACGCGGGAGTGCTGCGAACCGGCTCGGCCGCCCTGGGCACCGCCGAGGCGCTCGTCGACCGGGTGGTCGCGCCCGCGCTCGCCGAGGCCGGCCTCGACCCGGCCGCCATCGGTCTGGTCCGGCTGCCCGGCCGGGAGTCGGCCGAGGCCCTGGTGCGGCAGCCCGACCTGTTGCCGCTGGTGATCCTGCGCGGCAGCGGGGACAGCACCCGGCACCTGGCGGAGACCGCGGCGCGTGCCGGCACGCGTACGCTCGCCCACGCCGACGGCGGAGGCGTGCTCTACCTGCATCCGTCGGCCGACCGGGCGATGGCCGCCGACTTGGTGCTGCGCGGCGTCGACCGGCTCGGCGTCTGCAATCGGCTCAACCTGTTGCTTGTCGACGCGGACTGCTGGGACGAGTTGACGCCCAGGTTGGTGGACCTGCTGGCCCGGCGGGAACCGAAGATCACGGCGGTGCTGCCACCGCACGAGCATCCCCTCGGTTACGAATGGGCGCTCGACGACGGCAACGAGGCCACCGTGACGGTCGCCCCGGCGACCGGTCCCGCCGACGCGGCCCGGATCGCCAACGAACACACCTCGGGACTGGCGGCCACGATCGTCGCGGAGGACGCCAGCGCCGCGACCGAGTTCCTCAACCGGTACGTCGGGACCGGTGGCTTCTGGAACGCCACCACGCGACTCCTCGACGGCTTCAAGCTGCTGTCGGTGCCGGAGACCGGAATCAACATCGACCGGGTGCCGGGCCCCCGCGGGCCGGTCACCTTCCGCGACCTCTACCTCCGGCAGTTCGTGGTGATCCCGGCCACCCGAGCCCCCGAACTCCCCCCCAACCCCTGACCCCCCACC